>JACCXM010000019.1 GCA_013697005.1 Chloroflexia bacterium
GGCAACGCTCACCGCCGCGCTCCGTCCCTGGACGATCGATTTCCACGTGGCCCAGAACGACGGCACGGTTTTTGGCTCTGGCACGCACGACAAGACCGGCCGCCACTGCACGGTGAACGACCCGAACGGGCGGCTCGATATCGTCCACCACGCCGGGTTCTGGATGCGCGATGAGACCGGCGAGCCGACCCGCGCCTATCAACACATCTGCTGGGACGGCTGTATGTTCCCCAATAGCACCATGCTCGAGCCACAGACCTGGAACGATGTCCTCGGCGCGATGATCGACGTCCGGGATGCGCACGGATGGCGCGCGTAGAACCAAAGGAGCGGTTTCGGTGGCGGCAAAGCGACCCCTCAATGTCGGTCTGGTTGGATGCGGCTTCATGGGGCGCACCCACTCCAATGCCTGGGGCAAGGTCAACCAGTTCTTCGAACTCGAATTCCAACCGGTGCTGAAAGCGGTCTGCGCCCGCAACCCCGAAGAAGTGCAGGCGTTCGCCGAGCAGTGGGGCTATGAATCGACCGAGACCGACTGGCGGGTGCTGGTGGCGCGCGAAGACATCGACCTGATCGACATTGCCAGTCCGAACGACACTCACGCCGAGATCGCTACCGCAGCGGCCGCAGCCGGCAAGATGGTCACCACCGAGAAACCGCTAGCTCGCGGCGGCGCCGAATCAGAACAGATGGTGAAGGCGGTCGACGCAGCTGGCGTGCCGAACATGGTCTGGTACAACTACCGTCGCGTGCCGGCGGTGACCCTGGCCAAGCAGCTCGTCGATGAGGGGCGGCTGGGAAAGATCTTCCACTACCGCGCCAAGTTCCTGCAGGACTGGACGATCTCCAAAGACCTCCCCCAGGGAGGCACGGCGCTCTGGCGGCTTGACGTCAACGTGGCCGGCAGCGGCGTCACCGGCGATCTGCTGGCGCACTGTATCGACACCGCGCTCTGGCTCAACGGCGACATCGACCGCGTCTCGGCGATGACCGAGACGTTCGTCAAAGAGCGCCACCACAACCTGACCGGAAAGACGGAACCGGTCGGCATCGACGACGCCAGCGCCTTCCTGGCCCGCTTCGAGAACGGGTCGCTGGGCACTTTCGAGGCGACCCGTTACGCGCGCGGGCACAAGGCGCTCTACACCCTGGAGATCAACGGCGAACACGCCTCGATCATGTGGGACCTGCACGATCTGCATCGGCTGTCGTATTTCGATCACGGCGACGAGGGCCGGGTGCGCGGCTGGCGCTCCATCCACATCACCGACAGCGATCATCCCTACATGGCGCACTGGTGGGTGCCGGGGCTGCAGATTGGCTACGAGCACTCCTTCATCCACCAGGCGGCCGATTTCCTGACCGGCCTGGCTACCGGCGAGCTCGTCTCCCCGACCTTCCGCGAGGCGCTGGCGACCGACTACGTCACCGACGCGGTCCTGAAATCGGCGACGTCGGAGAAGTGGGAGATGGTGAAACGCGCGTAGGTGGAGTCGTTGCGCTCAGGGGGTGTCGGCTCCGCCCTATCCCCCTCATACTGTTACCCCATCCCCGGGTTCGGCAAGCTGGTGAAACGCGATGTTCATCCCCTTGAAGACCCGGCTGTAGTTGTCGTAGCGCAGTCGCAGAAAGAAGTCCTTGGCGTAGCCATCATGAACCGGGATCACGTGGCGGGGACGCATCCGGCGGGCAAAATCGGCCGCGCCCACCTCGGTCAGAAACGGCGCCATCACCGGCATGATGAGCACCTCGACGCCGACATATGGCAGCAGCGCATCCGCGAAGGAGTCGCCGTAGTTGAGCACCCGATCGTCAACCAGGAACGCGGTGTGACAAGGCGTGGTATCGGCAAGGATCGCCCTTGTGCGAGACATGCTGGGGCCAGCCGCGGCAGGTTGTCGCCATCAATCTCCACCAGCCACGCAATGAGGACGGGCTAGTCTGCAGCCGGTGGCTGCATCGTTGGCAAACCAATCACATTCTCACTGTCTTGCCGTCGCCGTCACGTCCACCACGCCTGAGCCGCAGGCTCCCAGATGATGACGTCTTGGAGGAACTGCACGGCGCTGGTGAAGCCTTCGTTGACGCTCATCAGCGAGTCCTCGTGCTCGATAGAGATGGCGCCGTCGTAGCCGGCGAGGCGCAGCTCACTGATCAGTGAGCGCCAGAACTCCTGGCCGTGCCCGAAGCCAACCGTGCGGAAGATCCACGAGCGGTGGATCTCGTCGGTGTATGGCTTCGTGTCGAGAACTCCGTTGATGGCGATATTCGGCCCGTCCAGCCAGGTGTCCTTGGCATGGACATGGAAGATGGCGTCCCCGAGAGCGCGGACGCAGACCAGCGGGTCCATCCCCTGCCAGAAGAGGTGCGACGGATCGAAGTTGACGCCGATCATCTCGCCGCCGATCTCGCGCAGCCGGTTGAACGAATCGGTGTGATAGGCGAGGAACCCCGGGTGCAACTCGATCGCGACCCGCACCCCGTGGTCCTTGGCGTAGGTCGCCGCTTCCGACCAGTAGGGTCTTGCCCGCTCGTTCCACTGCCACTCGAGCGACATGGTGTAGTCCGGTGGCCAGGGGCAGGTCACCCAGTTCGGCTCCATGGCTTCCGGTCCACCGCCCGGGCACCCGGAGAAGGTGATGACCGTCGGCACCTCGAGCTTCTGGGCGAGCTGCACCGCATTGCGGAAGTCGCGATCGTCCGCCTCCGCGATCTCGCGCCGCGGATGGAGCGGGTTGCCGTGGCAGGAGAGCGCGCTGATCTCCAGCCCGCGAGAGGTGATCGCATCCTGGAACCGCTGCCGCGCCGCGTCGTCCTCGAGCAGGAGCGAGGAATTGGCGTGCTCCGGTCCGGGAAATCCCCCGACGCCGATCTCGACTGCCTCGCAACCCGCGGCCTTGATATAGTCCAGCGCCTCCTCGAATGGGCGCTGTTTGAACAGCACCGTGAAGACTCCGATCTTCATGGGCCTCCCTCAATAAACGAAACGCTGCAACCCGGCTCCGCCGGGCCGCGCCATGACCTTGATGGCGGGATGGGTCGCCCTAACGCACACCAAGGAGCAGCTCCGTGACCACCTGATCCGGCTCCTCGTAGCGGCGTCCGCGGCCGGCCACGCTTGCGATGTCGAAGATATGCTCTTTAGCCCGGATGTGAATCTGACGCTCGAGCGCGGGCGTGAATCGGTCTGTCATTTGGTCTCTCTACTGCCACATTCACGTAGCAGGCGTCCAACTATCAGTCCCTATGGCGCGCGGTCACGCAAGGGTCCGGCGCAAAAACGCCAAGCCCTCTTCCGCCAGCGCGTCCTGGGTCTCGGCTAGCGGCCGCCAGATAGCGGCGGCGCGGGCGATCGTCTGGTTGTCGGGGGTGAACGACTCGATGACCATGGCACCGTCGTAACCGATCTCGCGCAGAGCGCCAGCGATCTCACGCCAGGCGATGTGATCGGTGCCGGGAGCACCCCGATCGTTACCGCAGGCATGGAAATGGACGAGCTTGTCGCCCACGAGGCGGATCGCCGCGGCCTGGTCCTTCTCCTCGATATTCATATGGAAGGTGTCCAGTAGGACCCCGACCGCCGGGGAATCGAGCTGGTCGACGACCTCCATCGTCTGCGCGGCGGTATTGAGGAAGCTCGTCTCGAAGCGATTGAGCGGTTCGATGGCGAGGCGTACGCCGCGCTCACCCGCGTAGTCGGCCAGCGGACGCAGCCCCTCCACCAGCCGGTCGATGGTTGCCGTCCGTTCCGCGTCGTCCATTTTCCAGGTCTTGCCGACCGGGGTGTAGAGGGGGCCAGCGACGACCGCGCCACCGAGCGCCACCACGGCGTCAATGCAGACCCGCACGTACGCCTGAGTGGAAGCGATGGTGGTGGGGTCGGTCAGATCACGACCGGGACCCATCGCCGCACAGACCGCGGCGCCGAGATCGTGGGCGGCCAGGATCTCGGCGCCGCGGGCGGGGTCCCAGTCGCCCGGATTCTCGACGCCCAGCTCCAGCAGATCGAAGCCCATCGCCTTGATCCTGGGCGCGAGTTCGGCGATCGACTCGTTGGTCGGCGGGGAGACCCAGACCCAAGCGTTGACCCCGATCGGATTCATCCCACTTCCCTCCTCCTCGGTGGCATCCTTGTCCTCTTAGGCAACCGCAAAGTCCCTGATCAGCAGCACTTTGGCCCGACTGAGATCGGGGCGGACCTCCGCGGCCGCGGCGTCCTCGTACTCCAGCTCGATGACCGCCGCGCGGGTAGCCAATCTCGCGCAGCGCGCGCCACCGCCGTGAAGTCGACTGTACCGTCCCCCGGCACGACCAGGATTTTCTGCCCGATGGCGTCGCGCCGGGGGACGTGCTTGATCAAACCACTTAGCGCGCGATCTGCACCACGTCTTCGCCGGCATTACAAGTGCGTGCTCATGTTGGCTCCACTGAATCGACGGTTGCGAGGGCACGGTCGCATCAGGGTGTGTTCGACCGAACATCGGTCATCTGTTTGCTGCCCCGTTCTTCGTACTCGGAAATTAC
>JACCXM010000020.1 GCA_013697005.1 Chloroflexia bacterium
GCAGTAAATACATCGCGACTTGTCGCGGTAACACGATCTCTCTGGTGCGGGATCGTCCCGCCAGCTCACGCCTCCCGATATCGAAGTGGCGAAGGACGGCGTCGATGACCTCGTCGCGCGTCACCGCTGTACGGCGCCCGCCGGGGCCGATGTCCGCGAGCGCTTCCATTGCCAGGTCGAGGGACATGGGATCTCCAGTAAGTTGCGATCGTGCGATCACCTTGTTCAGGGCGCCTTCGAGCTCGCGGGTGTTTTTCTGGTCTTTTTGCGCGATGTACTCCGCGACGTCCGCGGGCAATTGCAGATCGAGTTCCTCTCCCTTGATGCGCAGAATGGCGATCCGCATCTCATAGTCCGGAAGCTGAACGTCGGCGATCAGTCCGCCTTCAAACCGTGACCGCAATCTCTCTTCGAGCGCGGAGATCGCCTTTGGCGGTTTATCGCTCGAGATGATCACCTGCTTGCCGCTCTGGTACAGTGAATTGAAGGTGTGAAAAAACTCTTCCTGAGTGCTCTCTTTCCCGGCGATGAACTGGATGTCATCGATCATGAGCACATCGATCTCGCGGTAACGGGCGCGAAAATCATCGGTGCGTTGCTGTCTGATAGCGGCAATCAGGTCGTTCGTGAATTTCTCGGAAGTCACGTACGCGACGTGAAGATTTTCATAGAGGGCAAGTGCCTGATGACCGATGGCATGCAGCAGGTGGGTCTTGCCAAGACCGACACCGCCGTATATGAACAATGGATTGAACTTCCCGCCGGGATGCTCCGCAACCGAAATCGAAGCGGCATGGGTGAAACGATTTGCGGACCCGACGACGTACGTCCGGAAGACGTAACGGGGGTTCAGACCATGGCCCCGCGACTGCGCCAGCGCCATCTGTCTCGGCTTTTCTTGCGGCAGGGATTGAACAGGCGCTGACTCCTGTCGACGGTGTGGTGTCTGAGTTGGCATCGCCGCGGTCTGGCTTTGGGCAGGAGGAGAGGCGTCGCGACCGGGGGTCTCACCGTCCGGGCGATCTGCCTCACCGGTATGGCGAAACGACGCGGTTACCGCCCGCCCTACGCGATCAGAGAGTGTGCGCTCAATCTCCCCCGCGAAGCGGCGGCTTAGAGCATCGGCTGTCACTTTGTCGGCAACTTCGACCGTGGCGACGTCGGCGGTGAAGCCCGCCAAGCGGGTGTTGCGGAGCCACTCAAACGCGCTGGGTGGGACCGAATCCTGGAGATCGGCGAGGACGGCACGCCAAAGGAGGCGGGCGTCGACCTGAACGTGCGTGTTGGGGTCGCCTCGATGCACCCCGATTTTCCCTCACCTATCGCTTCTTCATGTACGGACACTCTGTACGATCGTAGCATCTGCTTTAGGCGAGCGCAAGCGAAAACGATCCGCTCGCGTTGCGGGGGCAATTTCGTGATTATTCGCGTAGAGTTTCGCCCGCGAGATCATGCAAGAAACTGTGCGTTCGATCGGCAAAGGAGCTTTCGTGGAGCTTAGGTATGGCGCGGAACATGCACTTGATATTGCTATCGATGCCTTGATCTTACCGATCGCACGAAGTGCTGACGGACCCATCTGGCCGGCAGTCATGTCCGTATTGACCCCAAGCCTCTTCGCGGAACTTATCAAACTGGCCAAGGATGCCCACTTCGGCGGCAAGATTGCTACGACGCTGACCGTGCCCACGCTCGGACTTCTTCCCGCGAAAAGACTCATCCTGACCGGAATCGGTGAGACTGAAAATCTCAAACCAAATGCGCTGGTGCGGGCCGCTGGCGCGGCAGTTCGCGCCGCTTGGGACGCGGGCGCAACCGACGTGGCTTGCGCGCTACCGAGTGCGGAATGGGGAATCGTTCCTTCAGAGGCGCTGAAATTATTTGCCATTGGCGCGACCCTCGCCGGCTACCGCTTTGACGACTATCGCGGATTCGCGGCCCCCGAAGTCACGACCAGGCGAAATGTCGACACAGTCCAGTTTGTCAGCACTGAGCTATCGAACGAACAGGCGAAAACCGCGTTGCGCCGGGCAAACGCGATTGGGCGCGGTGTGGGCATCGCCCGCGACCTCGCTAACGAGCCCGCTTCGACGCTGACGCCAGAGGCGTTTGCCCAACGGGCGCAAACAATTGCCGCCGAAAACGGGTTGGAGATCGAGATCCTCGATCTCGATGCATTGGCGGGCATCGGAGCGGCGGCGACGCTGTCGGTCGGCAGCGGAAGCGTCAACGGACCGCGCCTGATTCGCCTCAGCTATGAGCCCGAGGGCAACCAGGCGGACGGCAGGGTGGTCGGACTCGTCGGCAAGGCAATCACGTTTGACACCGGTGGGTACTCGATCAAACCGTACGAGGGCATGTTGACCATGAAGGTCGACATGGCCGGCGGCGCCGCCGTGCTTGGCGCGATGTCCGCGCTCCGCGAATTGGATTGCGCGGTGGCCGTCGAAGCCACGATCTGCGCCGCGGAGAACATGATCTCCGGTACAGCGTTTCGTCCGGGGGATGTGCTCAAAGGCATGAATGGCGTCACGATGGAAGTGCTCTCCACCGACGCCGAAGGGCGTCTAGTTCTCGCCGATGGGCTGGTCGACACCGCGCGCCGGGGCGCAACTGAGCTCATCGATCTCGCCACCTTGACCGGCGCGGCGGTGGTCGCCCTTGGCGATGGGACGACCGCGCTATTTGCCAACGACGACGGGTTGGCGGACCGGCTTCTGGTATCCGCCGCCGAAACGGGTGAACGCATGTGGCGCCTGCCCCTCATCGACGAGCTCGAGCCCAGGATCGAGGGCGAAGTCGCCGACATCAAGAACACTGGCGGCCGTGCCGGGGGAGCCATCACGGCCGCACTCTTTCTCCGTCACTTCAGCGAGGGGCTGCCTTGGGCCCATCTCGACATCGCCGGCTCGGCAAGGCAGGAAGAGGCCACTTCGCTGGGTCCCAAAGGAGCAACAGGCGTTGGCGTTCGCACCTTGCTCCACTATCTTACCGGCGTTTGAGCGTTCGGCTCCGAACTGGCTTCGATTGGAGAGCGCAATCGACGCGGCTGACTCAACCGGCAGGGGTCAAAACTCGGCGCGGATGATGAGCCAAGCGCTCGGCAGGGTCAGCAGGATCGAGAGAACCATTACGACGGCGAACGAGATCTTCTCTGCTCTGTGTCCCCAGCCAGTGAAATCAATTGTCATGACCCGAATCCCATTCAAGGTGTGGTAAACGACCGCGCCCACCAGCAGGATCTCCATCGGAACCAATACGGGACGGGCGTAATATGCAACCGAGGCGTCATAGATTTCCCGCCCTAACCCAATCAACGAAATATCGACGATGTGCACGAGCAAAAAGAAGAGAATGCCGATGCCGGTGGCCCGATGCAATGCCCACGCATACTGCCCCGGTCCGCCGCTGTAGACTGGGATTTGCCCCCGGAGAAGGGAGCGAATGACCCACACCGCGAGCAGGACGATCGACACATAGGTCACCACGGCAAACACGTACAGAGAGAGACCGATAGCCTCGGCAATCCACATCGCATCAGACAGCGGCCCACTGTTCGCGTCTGCCGCGGCGGCATCAAAGGCGAATACGGTCACCGTTCCCAGCGCGAGAAAAACTATGCCAAGGGCCCACATTAGCCCCAGGCCAAACGCGCGGGCGGCTGGCGATCGCAAATAATCCTGAATCGAGTAGCGGAGACCGAGCACCCCGTGCCAAAGCGCGACCATCAAGAGGAGCCAATCGAACGTTCGCCAGTAGGGATTCGCCCAGCGCGCGGCGACGAATGAAAACGTCGTTTCCGAAGGCACATTCAGGTAATGGGTGACAAAGAGGTGGCCGCCCGCCAGGACGATCAAAAGCGTTCCTGAAATCCGCATGAAATACCAGATGAGCCGCTCTGCTCCTGGAACCGCGATGCCGGTCCCGCCCACAGATCGACTCTCCGCCGCAGATGCCACCCGGCCGCCCTTTCGTTGACCGCGACAGAATTCCGTCGCTGGTACTTGCCGTCGTGAATTGTACGACCGACGCGGTCAAGGGCCCGCGGTCTGATCCCGCCGCCAGGACCCTGTGCGGCCTCCGTCCTTCTGTTCGAGTCGAATCTGTTCGATCACCATGCCCCGGTCGACCGCCTTGAGCATGTCGTAAATGGTGAGTCCAGCCGTCGCCACGGCCGTCAAGGCTTCCATCTCGACCCCGGTGCGGCCGCGGGTAGCGACCGTCGCTTCGATGCGAACGGCGTCGCTTCGCACGTCGAACGTGACATCAATGCGGGTCAGCATCAGAGGGTGGCACATCGGAATCAGGTCAGAGGTTCGCTTCGCACCCATGACTGCGGCAACCTGGGCGACGGCCAGAACATCACCTTTCTCGGCTTGCCCTTGTCGGATCAGCTCGATCGTGGATGGATTCATGCGGATCAGCCCCGAGGCAACTGCCACTCGCTCCGTTTCGTCCTTTCGGCCAACGTCCACCATCCGCGCTCGACCGGCGCGATCGAAGTGACTCAGTGAGAGTGCCATGGGAGAGGGATCAATCTTGTCGATCATCATCAGTCCTTTGTCGGTGAGAGTCGTCTCAGCCGACGGTTGCCAGTTGCGGTAGGTGACGCGACCAGGAGCCTGCGGCTCGCGCGCTCCAGCGCTCGTCATCGTGCCGGCAAACAACCGGAAGCCCGAAGCTGGCACTCAAATTCAAGTCTGTCAGGGTTTTCACAATCGGTCCGCTGGCAACCACGCGACCCGAACGCAGCAGGATGGCATGGGTCGTCGACGGCGGAATTTCTTCCAGATGGTGAGTCACCAGCACCGACGTCAACCCGGGATTGCCGGCACTGAGCCGGTCCAGCGCGGCGATAAGGGCTTCGCGGGCGACGAGATCCAACCCCACCGCTGGTTCATCCAGCAGGAGCAATTGCGGTTCGGCAATGAGCGCCCGCGCGATGCGTATTCGCCCCCGCTCCCCCTGGGAGCACGTCGCAATTTCGCGGCCGGCGAGATCCGCGCACCCGAGAAGGTCGAGCGCGGCTCGTGCGGCACCGCGGTCCGCCACACTGTAGGTCCACCACAGCGGTCGCGCGGTGGCGCCGATCCCCGTCAGCACCACCTCCTCCACGGTCAGCCAGTCGAGCACCTTGCCCCCGGCTTCGACATGCCCGATCTCCCGACGCAGCTCCGGCATGTCCACGCGACCGAGGGTGCCGCCCAGGATCGTCACCTGTCCGCGACTGGGGTGTCGCACCGCGGCGGCAAGTGAAAGCAGGGTGCTCTTCCCCGAGCCGTTGGGTCCGATGAGCACCCAGCGCTCACCCTTGCGAACATCCCATTCGATGTCGCGCAGGATTTCCGCGTGTTGGGCGGTCCAGACGCTCACGGTACCCATGTGAATCGCCAAATCGTCCGTTGGCGCTAGGGGGGACGCGGCGTGAAGGTCCAGATTCACGAAAGCCGCGTCACGGGATTGACGAGCTCGCCAATGCCATCAATGCTGATGGTGACGACATCGCCGTCCTGAAGAGTGAATTCCAGCGGGGGGACGATACCCGTTCCCGTCATCAAGAAAACACCTGCCGGGAACGTGTTCGCCCGCTGCAGATAGTTGGATAAGTCCGCAAAGGACCGGTGCATGTTCGCGGTTGAGGTTCGGTCCTCGAACAACACGGCGCCGCCGCGATGAATGCTCAGGTTAATATCCAAATTGGCAGCATCTGGCAGCTCGTCCACGGTGATGACTGTCGGACCAAGAGCCGCCGAACGCGAGTACACCTTCGCTTGCGGCAGGTAGAGGGGATTTTCGCCTTCAATCGATCGGGATGAAACGTCGTTGCCGATCGTGTACCCGACCAGTTCACCGCGGCTGTTGAGAAGCAGGGTCAGCTCCGGCTCGGGGACGTCCCAACCCGAGTCGGATCGAATCGCGACAGGTTCTCCGGGCCCGGACACGCGATGTGGCGTGGCCTTGAGAAAGAGCTCCGGGCGCGCAGCGTCATAGACCTGATCGTAAACGTCTCGCTGCGTCGATTCCTCCATCCGTGCGTCGCGGGAGCGGAGATACGTCACGCCGGCGGCCCAGACCTCCTGCTTGTCAATCGGGGCGCGCAAAACCACGGAATCGAGGGTATGTGTCGTTGCTGCGCCTGGTCGCAACCCTTCCAGACTCTGCAACATGTCGCGGGATGACATCGTCAGTGCGGCAGACAGAGACTTTGGCCCACGCGCCTCGGCCAGATCGATAACGGCGTCACCGCGGATCATGCCAAATCTTGGAATATCCGAATGTTCGTCCACGAAGTAACAGAGCGCCACCCTTGCCCCCAAAGTCGTATTCGCCGCGTATTGCCGCTTTCGTTGGCGCCGCGTCGAAACTCGGCGACATAAGGACGCTATGGCCGGCCAGTGGTCCGCGCATGACGCTGCAAGCTCTCGAGAACTTGCGCCAACCGATCGTCACCCATACCGTCGACGAGATCGAGATCGACCCCCGCATCCTCGAGCGAACGGCGAAAGCGCATGACCAGCGCGAGCTCCTGGGCCGTGAGGTCGTATCCATAGCGGATCAACGCCGCGGGCAGATCATCTGTCGCGGCGTCGCGAAAATCCGCATCCGTCATCGCCTGCTCGGCGAGGCGCTGCAGGATATCGATCCGAATCGCACTTTCCTCTGCAGAACTCACGTTAGCATTGTCCTCGGCCGGAAATGGTATGGTCTGAACTGACCGCGATTGTACAACCCTCGCGACGGTGGCCGCGAAATCTTGCCGCTGGAGCATGTCCATGAAGCGCTTGAAGTACAGATCGAGGTCTGGGAAATCTCCGATGGCGACGATTACGGAAATTTCCGGGCTTGTCACAGACGGGAAATCCGGTGTTTTTGCTGCCGGTCAGACCTGTCCCAGATGCGCCGCCGATCTCGCGCACGATGAGTCATATGCAACCGCGCGGGTCTGCGCCACGTGCGGCTATCACGGCCGTGAATCCGCCCGCGCGGTGATCTTGCGTCTTATCGACTCCGGCACATTTCGCGAGCATGACGCAAAGCTCGCCTCCACGGATCCCTTGCAGTTCGAGGATGAAACCCGCTATTGGGAGCGATTGCTTTCGCTGAAGGCGCAAACCGGCGAGCCGGACGCGCTCGTCTCGGGGACTGCTCGGTTGGGTGGACATGAGATTGCCATTGCCGCATTGGATTTCGGATTTTTGGGCGGCAGCATGGGCGTAGTGGTTGGGGAAAAGTTAGTCCGGATTGCGGAACGGGCGCAGGAGCGGCACCTGCCGCTCATTACCATCTCCGCCAGCGGCGGCGCCAGAATGCAGGAAGGAATGCTTTCGCTGTTGCAAATGGCGAAGACGTCAGCGGCCATGCAACGCATGAAAAATGCGGGCTGCCTCTATCTGTCCCTCCTCGCCCACCCCACCACGGGGGGGGTGTTTGCCTCGTTTGCGAACCTTGGCGACTTGATTCTCGCCGAGCCGGGAGCACTGATCGGATTCGCCGGTCCTCGGGTTGCGGAACAGGTGATTGGCAAGAAACTGCCGGAAGGATCCCATTCGGCCGAGTTCCTCTACGCCCACGGCATGATCGATGCGATCGTTGATCGGCGGCAGCAGCGAGAGATGCTCGTGCGGACACTGTCGGTGTTCGCAGCCCCACGGACTGGATATCATCGTCGCGATCGGCGGTTTCAACATCCCAGCGGGGAGCAGGGCTTGCCTCCCTGGGATACCGTGCAGCGGGCCCGTGGCGCCGATCGTTTGACGAGTGACGATTACCTGCAGCGCATGCTGGGTGAGTTCGTCGAGCTCCACGGAGATCGTTCCTCCGGAGATGATCCGGCAATCGTTGCCGGGGTGGGAACATTGGATGGCAAGGCCATCGCCGTGGTCGCGCTGGAGCGGGGTCATCTGGCGGACCGGGCCCGGCGCCACCATGGTCAACCCTTTCCAGAGGGTTACCGCAAAGCGCGACGGATCATGGAGCTTGCAGAACGCCTGCGCATGCCCCTCTTGACGCTGATCGACACTCCAGGCGCCTATCCGGGCATCGAAGCAGAGGAGCGTGGTCTCGCCGCCGAGTTGGCAGGGTCGCTAGCCCGCATGAGCACGTTGCGCACGCCGATTGTTTCGGCGGTGATTGGGGAGGGTGGCAGCGGCGGCGCGCTCGCCCTGGCCGTGGCAGATCGGGTGTTGATGCTGGAAGGCGCGATCTACTCCGTGATAGCGCCGGAAGGGGCCGCCACAATTCTGTACCAGGATGCCACGCGGGCCGCGGAAATCTCGGCTAAACTCAAGTTGACCGCGAGGGAACTGAAACGGCTGAACGTCGTCGATGAGATCGTCGCCGAACCACCGGGTAATACTCCCCTCGATCCTGAGGTCGCGGCCGCGCTCCTCGCCGATGCGATTGTCAACGCTCTCGCCGAGCTCCAGCGCCATCGGATCGAACGCATTGTCAGCGCGCGTTACGACCGCTACCGGGGCTTCGGCAAGGGACACGCCAAACGGCCGCGCCGGAAAATTCACCTTCACCGAAGACGTAAGGCGGCGGATCAACTCGGCTAGCGTTCCGGATTTCAGACGGCTGCCGGTGTCGCAACCTGGACTGGGGTGCGCCAGTGCGCATATCGCGCGTCGCGACCGCGCAGAATATCGTCGAAGGCGGTTTCCAGGGCGTGCGTGACTGGCCCGATTGTCCCGGCCCCAACGTCATATTTGTCGATGCTCACGACCGGGGTCACCTCGGCCGCGGTGCCGCAGGTAAACACTTCATCGGCGAGATACAGTTCGGTGCGATCAACCTCGCGCTCGACCACTTCCAGACCGAGCACTTCCCGCAACACAACGATCAGCGCGTCACGGGTGATGCTCTCCAGAATACCGCTCCCGATATCCGGGGTGACGATCTGATTCCTGGAAATGAGCATCAAGCACGCGCCGGGCCCCTCAGACACCTTGCCCTGCTGATTGAGGAGGATCGCCGTATCGTATCCGTCCAGACGCGCTTCCATGCCGGCTAGTTGGCTATTCCGATAATTGGAAAGATTCTTGACCCGTGGGGGCATCACATCCTCGGATATGCGCCGCCAGGAGCTGACCTTCGCCGTTTGCGTGATCCCGGTCTTGAGGTGCGAGGCCATCGGCGACGTATTGATCAGGAGCGCCGCGTCCAGACCAATTTGCGCAAATCGTTTGCCGGAGGTATCGGCGGCGTACGCTAGCGGACGGATGTAAGTGTCCTCACGAATTTCATTTGCGCGCAGCAAATCCGTAGTGGCGGCCGAGATCTGATCGAGACTGTAGTCGAGCCGGAGCCGCACCAAACGCATCGACCGTTCCAACCGCTCAAGATGCTCCTGAAGTCGGAAGATATGCAGCTCATCGCCACTATCGCCCATGTAAGCTCGAATTCCCTCGAAAACGGCTCCGACCGTGGACCAGCCAAGCTCGGTGACGTGAATCGTGCATTCGTCCCAAGGGCGGCGCTCTCCGTTCCACCACACGAAGTCCGGATGCATCGATCCTGACGTCACCTGTTACCTCCCCAACCTTCCATCGTCCGTCGTCGGCGCAATGCCGCCAGTATGAAATCGCCCTGCAACACGTTGAGTATCCCACGCCCAACGTGAGCAGTTCTTCGGGCAATGGAAAAGACCGGGGAGGCACTGCGCCCCCCCGGTCGGTTTTCCACATTACGGAACCAACTGTTCCCGCGTGGGCTACTCCTCAGGCCGTCCTTCGACACGAAGGTTTTCCAGCATGCGGATGTAGATGTTGCCGTCAGGAACGGTGAATCCCTGCCGGTTGACCGCTATGTCCTTCACCCACGGTTTGAAGGCATAGTTGTCGACCCGGTACACGACCGGGATGTAGCCGACATCCTCCTGGATAATCCGCTCGGCTTGCGTGTAAATCTCCAAGCGGCCCTCGGGATCGGCCACACCTTTGCCCTGATCGACGAGATCGTCAAACTCGGCGTTCGACCAGCCCTGGCGCTTGCCTGACGACTTCTTGCTGTAGAACATGTCGCCATAGCCGTTGTTCGGATCCGGGTAGTCGTACCACCAGCGAATCCAGACGAGCTGGAACTCGTTCTTGAACAACTCCGGCCGCCAGGAGGCCTCGGGCCAGACTTGAATATTGACGTTCATCCCCAGATTTTCCTGGAGTTGCGCGACGATGTCATTGGCCATGAGATCGGAGTTGTAGATCTCTTCACTGCCACGCATGTGCATGGTGATCTCGGGCCAGTTCTGCCCACCCTCAAACGGTGTCCCGACCAGCATCTCCATCGCCGCGGCGGGATCGAACGCCTGGATCGCGGCGATCTCCGGATCGTCGATGTAGCCAAACACGCCGGTCGGCACCATTCCGAACGCTTCGGCGGTTTGACCGTTGGTCAGCTCGCCGAGTCGAGCGCGGTCGATCGCGTGACTGAGCGCTTTGCGCACCTGAAGACCGACCTCGTCATTCTGGAACGGCTCCTGACCGTTGGACGGGACGAGCATCCAGATGCCAGGGTAAACGTACTGCTTGAGCTGCGACGCCAACTCAGGATCGTCCTGATACCGTTGGAGGTCCGAGGCCGGAATGTTGACCCAGTCGAGCTTCTGGTTGCCTTCTCCACGCTCGTAAGTGAGCACAGAGGACTCGGCGGGAATGATCGGGCTGTACACCCTGTCGACGGCAATGGACTCAAAGTCCCAATAACCTGGATTGGGCGACATCACCGCCGCGACATCGTGCTCCCATTCGTCGAGCATGAACGGTCCGTTGACCCACAACGGGACGTTTGCGGACGCCCATTGGTCGGAGCCATATTCCTCAACCGCCCACTGCGGCGAGGGAACCGCGGCGGTGTAGGCCACGACCTGCGGGAAGTACGCGCGAGGACCTTCCATCGTCACTTCGAGCGTCCACTCATCCAGAGCCACGGCCCCCAGATCTTCGGGGGCGAGCACTTCTTCACCGAGGTTGTACTTCTCGGCGTTCTTGATATCAAAGAGGAATCCGGCGTACGCCGCAGCGTTGGCGGGATTCAGCTGCCGCTCCCAGGAATAGACAAAATCCTGAGCCGTCACTGGCCGGGTTTCGGTGCCATTGGTCCAACCCACATTGTCGGGGCGAATGTTGAACGTCCAGACCGAAGCGTCGTCGTTCGGCGTGAACGTCTCCGCCCAGTCGGCAATGGCATTGAGGTCCGCGTCAAATGTGAGCAGACCCGCCGCGACCGTCTCTTCAGCGTTGCAATAGAGGTTCAGGTTCCAGTCCCAGGAGACCGGATCATCCTGCAGGCCGAAGTGATAGAAGACCCTGTCGGGGCTAATCTCCTGGCGGCGAATGGCGCGGCGCGGCGCGGCGGCGGCGCCAGGTCCGACATAGCGTTCCATGCCCGCCGTAGTGGCGGTGCCGGCGGCTGCGGCGGCGGCAACCTTCATGAAGTTCCGCCGGCTCATGCCGAGGCTCTTGAATCTCTGGCCAAGAATGCGAATTTGATCGTCCCTACGACGTGCCATGTGCATGCTCCTTTTCTGTTTCTGTTTCTGTTTCGATGGGAACCCATCAGCGGATCGTGCTGTCGCGGGCGGCCTCGTCGCCCACCCACAATTCTGGAGCTAGGCGCGTGCCTGCTGCCCTCCTTTCGCCCAAAGAACCAACCGTCCC
>JACCXM010000039.1 GCA_013697005.1 Chloroflexia bacterium
GACCCGGTTGGCGTCCTCCAGGAGATGCGGCGGGTGTTGCGTCCCGGAGGCCGCCTCGGTGTCGCGGTCTGGAGCGTTCCGGAAAAGGTTGGCATTTTCCTGATCTCCCGCATCGTCGCGCCCGCGCTGCCACCGGCGGAAGGTGAGCCGCTACCCTCCCCGATGGGGATGGGTGCGCCGGGGATGGTCGAGCAGCTGGTCACCGCGGCGGGATTTCAGGATGTTGCTGTCCATCCGGTGACCCGGCACTACGAGATCGCCGATCCTGAACGCGAATGGCAGCGCTGGAGCGCGGACCTCACCTCGCCGATCAGCCGCGGCGTGCTCGAGCTTCCGGTGGGCGTACGGCAGCGCCTGCACGATGAGGTGATCGCCGCCTTCGAGTCCTTTCGCGAGGGAGAGGTCGTGCGCGTGCCGAGCGAGGCTATTCTCGTCACCGCCGTGCGCTAAAGACGCTCACACCCATTCCCGGTCGAGAATCGCGTAGATCAGGGAGTCCGTCCACTCCTCCTTGATCCAGGCGTTTTCGCGGAGATGACCCTCGCGGCGCATGCCGAGCTTTTCCAGCACCCGCCACGAGGCGATATTCCTCGGGTCGCAGTCGGCCCAGATGCGATGCAACCGGAGCTCGCCGAAGCCGAAGCTCACCATGGCCCGTGCCGCCTCGGTCGCATACCCCCGGCCCCAGGTGTCCGGGTGCTGGGTGTACCAAAGTAATGCCTCATGCCGGTCGTCGTCGCTGATGCCCATCCCGCAGCGGCCAACGAGCCGGTCTTCAGCGGCGAGCATGACGGCGAGATCGTAGATGAGCCGGGGGTCCTCCTCGGCACTCATACTTGCCTCGATGACGTAGACCCGGCTTTCGCTGACCGTGCGCGGATCGAACGATTGATACCGCGCCACCTCCGGCAGGGACTCGAAGGCGTGCAGCGCTCTCCAGTCGTCCGCCACAAACTCGCGCAGAACCAGCCGTTCTGTCCTGAGCCGAACCATCAGACTTTCTCTTTCTTCAGAGCTGCAACACGCTAACCGTGTCATTCTGAGGAACGAAGAATCTCGGCTCAACACAGAGCCCCCCAAGTGACGGAGTAGACTCTACCGCGTGGATGACCGCCATTCTTCTCCCTCCTCCATACCCGTGCGCGACACCGCGGAATTGCTCTATGGCCACGATCCGCTGCCAGGCATCGTCGCCGTCGAGCGATTCGGCAACGATGGTGTGCGTCTCTACCGGCGCAGCGACGGCACGGTTTCCGTGGCAGAAGCGCCCTTCCGGCCGTGGCTGCTCGCCGAACGCGCCGAGCGCTGGCGGGTGCATCACGCCGCGCCAGACATTACCGAGCTGGCGGGAGAGCACACCCTGCGCTACCTCGTCGAGTTTGCCGATTGGCCGCGCTATCTCGATGCCGTGCAGCTTGCCCAGGATGCGGGCGACCGTATCTTTCGTCTCCGCTCGCCGATCGAGCAGTATCTGGTCCGCAGCGGCCGCACCCTCTTCAAGGACATGGTTTTCGCCGATCCCAAGCGACTCCAGATCGACATCGAGACGACCGGGCTCGATGCCCGCGATCCGGAAAGCCGGGTCATTGTCGTCGCCATCAAAGCGAGTGAAGGTGTCGAGGAGCTGCTGCTGCTGGAGCACGATGAGGCGGAGCTGCTGGCCCGCGTCACTGAGCGCCTGCGTGCGCTCGACCCGGACGTGATCGAAGGGCACAACCTCTTCAACTTCGACCTGCCGTTCCTGGTGACCAGAGCCGACCGCTTTGGCGTTTCGCTGCGCTGGGGCCGCGATGGCTCACCACTGCGCATCGGAGCGGGCACCTCGCGCTTCAAGGCGGGCGCGTTGACGATGCCCTACACCCCGGCCTACATCCACGGCCGCCACATTGTCGATACCTATCAGCAGATTCAACGCTACGACATCGGCGGTCATCTGTCGTCATATGGGCTGAAGCAGGCGGTCGAAGAGTTGGGGTTGACCCGTCCGGACCGGGAGTTCGTGCCGGGGCCGCAGATCGCGGACGTGTGGCGGCACGACCGCGATCGGCTGCTGCGCTACGCGCTCGACGATGTCCGCGACGTGGAGGTGCTCTCCAGTCTGGCGACGCCGACCGAGTTCTATCAGACCCAGATTTTGCCCCGCTCGTTCCAGGCGGTTGCGACCGGCGGACCGGGCGAGAAGCTGAACGATCTGATGCTGCGCGCCTATCTCATGCACGGTCATAGCATCCCGACCGCACAACCTTCGCGCGGTTACGCCGGCGGTCATGCCGAGTTGCTCGAAACCGGGGTGTTCCGGCCGGTCGTGAAATGCGACGTCGAGAGTCTCTACCCGTCGATCATGCTCGCCGAGGGCATCACCTCCAGCCGCGACACCCTTGGCGCCTATCTACCGATGCTCGCCGATCTCACCCGCCGCCGGCTGGATGCCAAAGGGGAGAGCCGCCGCGCGACCAAAACGGGGCAGGAAGCCGAGCGCGCGATGTGGGAGGGCATGCAGGGATCGTTCAAGGTGCTCATCAACTCGTTCTATGGTTACCTGGGCTACGGTGGCGGCCTCTTCAACGATTATGACGCGGCGGAGCGGGTGACGCTGGCCGGTCAGCGCATCGTCAAGCAGGTCGTGGAGAATCTCCACGCGCACGGTGCGACGCCGATCGAGGTCGATACGGACGGCGTCTATTTTGTGCCGCCCGCGGACGTGGATGTCCTTGGTGCGGAGGAGCTGTTCATTACCGAGGTCGCCAGCGATCTCCCCCCCGGCATTCGTCTCAGTCACGACGGCCGCTACGCCGGCATGCTTTCGCTGCGTCTCAAGACCTATGCATTGCTCGATCACGATGGTGGGATGGTCCTCAAGGGGAGTGCCTTGCGCAGCCGCCGCATGGAGCCGTTTCTGCGGCAGTTTCTGGTTGACGCCGCGCGGCGGTTTCTGCGCGACGAGCGGGACGCGGTTCGGGACGACTATTTTCAGCTCGCCGAGCGCATCCGCGGGCGCGATCTAAAACCCGCCGAGATTGTGCAGTGGGGCATGATCAATGACCAGACGTTGGCCAAGTTCCCCCGCCTGCAACGTCTGATCGCACGCCTCGCGAACCCGGCGCTGGGCCGCTCCGGTGGCCGCCTCGAGTTCTACGAACGGCAGGACGGCGAGCTGGGACTGACCGAAGACTGGGATCACGATGAGAACACCACGTATCTGTTACGGCGGCTGCGCGACGTGGCGGAGCGGTTCCGGGCGCTTTTCACGAGCGATTCGGAGTTCGACGCGTTCTTCCCGGCGATCTCCACCCGCACGGATCTGGTCGCGGCGCGCAGCCAGGAGGCCGCGCAACAACTCGATCTGTTTGCCGTTTAGCTATCGGCTATCGGCTATCGGCTATCGGCGTTCGGCCGCTGGCAAGCGGGACGACAAAAAGCGACCAAGCAGTTTGCTTGGTCGCTGATCGTAAGCTGATAGCTGATAACTAACAGCCAAAAGCCACGTTTGGTAGCGGGGGGGGGATTCGAACCCCCGACCTTTGGGTTATGAGCCCAACGAGCTGCCGCTGCTCCACCCCGCGACGTTCTTCCGCCTCCCGCCCTCCGCCTCCGTGCTCCGGGGGTGTGGGGTGTCCGCGGCGGCCTCGCCTCCCATGGAGTCGCCCCCACAGTACTCTCCGGCGCTGCGTTGGGTCACGACCGGGTTCGGGATGGGACCGGGTGGGGCCAACGCGCTCTCGGCCACGGGCACCCCGCACCCCCCGACACGGCGGGAAGCACAAGGAATATCGTCACTCTCGCGTTAATGGTTCTGCCATGCGGGCGACCGGCCTCGCTCCTGTCCGGTCGCCCACGCGCCCTGCACATGAGATCGTCCCGAGCCGCTGCCACGCAGCGCCTCGCCCTGGCGCGGGCCGCCCCAGCGCCATCGTCAGCAGTCCTGACGGGGTTGGGACACCCTGAAATGGGACTTGGTGTGGGGATCCGTCCTCGACCATTAGGACGGCTCGGCTCCAGTCGGTTACCCGCCTTCCACCTGCCGCCTATCAACCCGGTCATCTGCCGGGGGTCTTTCCTCATTTCTGAGCGGGGACGCTCGTCTTGGGGAGGGATTCCCGCTTAGATGCTTTCAGCGGTTCGCCCGTCCGAACGTGGCTACCCAGCGGTGCCGCAATCAACGACAACTGGCACACCAGCGGTTCGTCCACCCCGGTCCTCTCGTACTAGGGGCAGCCCCCCGCAACATCCCAAACGCCCGTGGCGGATAGAGACCGAACTGTCTCACGACGTTCTGAACCCAGCTCGCGTACCGCTTTCATGGGCGAACAGCCCAACCCTTGGGACCTTCTCCGGCCCCAGGATGCGACGAGCCGACATC
>JACCXM010000044.1 GCA_013697005.1 Chloroflexia bacterium
GGCTCGACCCGCTCCAGAATCGCCTGCGCCTCGTCGGGCCGTCCCATCATCGCGTAGGTCGTGGCTAGCCAGAACGTGCAGGGGAGGAACGCCCCCTCGAATTCCCCGAGCGGCAAATCCTCGTGCCTCGGGGTCTCGGCAGCGATGAACCGGTGAACCAACCCATCGATGGTCAGCGAGGCGACGATCTGTTCGACGGTGGCGATCACTCGGGGGTGGTCCGCCGGCAAGAAGCCCATCACGGGGATGAGCAAGGCGGCGGCATCCATCGTGTCCGCCTCGTAGCGCTGCGTGAAGGCCTTGAGACGATCGCTCCACCCGCGCGCCATCACCTCGGCGTGGATCGCGTCCATCGTCGTTAGCCACCCATCGATCTCGGCGGCATGACCCGTCCGCTTGGCGATCTCGATTGCACGCTGGAGGGTCACCCAGCTCATCACCTTGCTGCTGACGTAGTGCTGCTCGCCAGGGAGTTCCCAGATTCCA
The DNA here is from genome assembly GCA_013697005.1 of Chloroflexia bacterium. Taxonomy (GTDB): domain Bacteria; phylum Chloroflexota; class Chloroflexia; order Thermomicrobiales; family UBA6265; genus JACCXM01. The sequence continues at coordinate 487 of JACCXM010000044.1, forward strand.
CTGTCGGGGAGCCGCCAGTTGGCCACCGTGTAGTCGGCCGCCGCCCGGATCATGTGCCAGTACGCATCGCGCCAGGCGCCGCCTTGCTTCAGATAGATCAGCGCACAATCCGCGAGGTAGCCGAGCGAGTCGAGTTGACGCTGGTCAAAGGCATGGTTGCCAATGCGTACCGGGAGTGATTCACGATACCCGGCGAGGTCGCCGCGCTCCTGCTGGGTCAAATCCGTGCCACCCGTGACCCGGTAGACGACCTGGAGTGGGGAATCAGTGGAGGAGCTGAGTTCGGATAACCAATCCATATACCGGCGGGCCGCTTCCCGATCGCCGAGGAGCGAGAGAATAGCCAATGAGAGCGAGGCATCCCGCACCCAGGCGAAGCGATAGTCGTAGTTGCGGTCGCCCCCGATCCGCTCCGGGAGCGAGGTGGTCGGTGCCGCGACCAGCGAGCCGGCCGGAGCGTAACCGAGCAAATGCACCGTCTGCGCCGTTCGTCGCATCCGGTCACTTCGGGGGCCGGTGTAGGACAGATGCCGATTCCAGTCTTCCCAGTAGTGAATGGTCTCCGCCAACGCCCCCCGTGCTCGCGCTTCCGTCCAGGCATCGGGCAGCTCCCCGAGGGAGAGCACCGCCCACACTGCTTCCCCGGGCTGTAGTTGAACGGTTGTCGAGACACTGTCGTCGCCCGCGAGTAATGGGTGACTCGACCAGAGACTGAGGTGGATCTCGTCTGCTTCGAACACAATCCCGCCTGGCGCTGAACGGACGGTTACCGCTGAGACAAAGTCGCGCCGCGGTTGGACGTGCGACAAGCAGGAGACGGCCCCCCGCGTGCAGTGCACATGCCGCACGATTGTCCGCCGTCCCTCGGCGCCGGCCATCCGTTCGTCCTCGGGCGCGAGCATGACGTCGGTCAGGACCAACACGAAGTCCTCCGTCTCCCAGACGGTTTGCAGGGCGGCGCTTTCGCCAACATACCGCTGAGCGCCCAAGGTTGGGTCCACGGGTCCAAGCCGCCAGAAGCCACCACGGCCGGCATCAAGGAGTGTTCCGAAGATGCTTGGTCCGTCGTAATCTGGCAGGCAGAGCCAGTCGATCGTGCCATCGGCGGCGACGAGCGCGGCCGTGCGCCGGTCGCCGATCACGCCGTGCCGTTCGATCGGGGGGTAGGGGATGAAGGGCAAGGGCTCGGTCATCTTGCAGCATCCTCCGACTGGGGTTGAGCGCGGAACCCGGGACCCAAGCGGACACTTGGCACGGACGCGCTCAGTGGTTTTGTCCCAACGAGCAGCCCGTAGCCGAGGACACCAGACCTCACGGCGAACTCTGCGCTCCTTGCCAAGCTCTTCACCTGGGCGATATCGACCCCGGGGAGTTCAAGATCCTGCAGTTTCACAACGAGCTCCACGCCGAGGAGTCGCGTCCGGATGTCCTCGAGCAACTGCCGCAGCACCACGTCGTGCCGTTCCTCGCGGTCGACGGCGAACCCGGCCGCGGCGAGGAGGGAGCGGTAGCCCGCGATCGGTTGGGCATCAGCGATGCAGGCTACCCACGCGAGCACCGACGCGAGGTCGTCCGGGAGCGAGCCGTTCCGCGTGACGTCGCTCACCCCGATGCGCCCGCCAGGCTTCAGCACGCGGAAGAATTCGGCGCAGGCCACGGCTTTGGCGGGAAAGGTGCAGAGTGCGCACTCGCAGATGACGGCGTCGAACGCCCCATCGGCGAATGGGAGCGCTTCGGCGTCGCCTCGCACGAAGGTAACCCGGTCGCTCACGCCGGCCCCCGCCGCGGCTGCTACCACCGCGGTGCTGTGCTCGTCGGCCAGGTCAATGGCGATGACGGACCACCCGAACCGCTCGGCCAGGAAGACCGCCGAGCGACCTGACCCGGAAGCAACGTCGAGCACACGAGCGTTTTGCTCAAGCCCAAGAAGTGACCCAAGCCGGCCGGTCAACGCGAGCCCACCAGGGTGCAGCGACTCGCCGTGGAGGAGCCGAGCCCAGTCGCTTGCGTAGAACGTCGCGCAGCAATGTTTGAGGTCCGCGACGTCCGCGACGAGGGGCTGAGGCTCGGACGTGCTCATCGCTCCGCTCCCGTAGCGAGTGACGCCGCGCCGTCGCGGTCGAAGGTGAACGACAGCGGCGCGGGTTCGAACGGGATACTGGCACGCCGCGCGCGCGCTCGACCCCGGCTCCGCTCGGTCAACTGGACTCGCGCCTGCTCACGGTAGCCAACCGTGTTATACGCGCAGAAGGGAATTTGCAGATTACCCGGCAGGAGAAACTCCTTGCAACACTTCATCACGTTCTTCTGGTTGAATGTCCAGGGATCCATGAAGTCCTGAAGCATGATCATGAACATGCGGTCGGCGAGCGCCTTGAGGTCGAGGCCATCCGGGAGCCCGCACGCGGCACAGGTGACGGCGAAGTTGCTGGCTGCCTTGGCCGAGCCGGGGATCGCCGACGAGGACCACAGGCCCTCGAGTGCCGTCTTGAGCTCCGCGCCAAGATCGGGCAGGACCCGGTTCGTGATGTAGTCCAGGTAGTCGTCGACGTCGAGCAGGCGCGGTACAGGCACGACCTGCTCCCCTTCGACGTAGGCGTAGGTGACGGAGTTGCAGGTCGGGAAGCAACACGGGATGGGGACGAAGTCGCTGACGAGGAACAGGCCGTCGGTCTGCTCCTCGATCAAGCGCAGCACGTCGGGGATCGTCATCCGCTGCAACGGATCGTGGGGTCCGTGTCGGCCGGCGTGGAAGGCGGGCTGGAAGTTGATGCCGCGCACCGCTGGGTGCTCCAGGCCAAAACGCACGATTCGCCCGACCTCATGTTCGTTGACGTCGCGCTCGATCGCTGGCACCAGGATGACATCGCAGCCGGCGGTCGCGAGCCGGTCAAGCGCGTGAAGTTTCTCGGCCAAGAGGTCCGGCTCTCCGCGAATGATGCGATGGGTGTCCGCCGCAAAGCCGTCAAATTGCAGGTAGATCGACGGGCGTAACACGGCGAGCTCGGCCAGAAACCGGTCATCGCGGGCGATTCGCCTCCCGTTGGTGTTGAGCATGACGTGAGGGATGCCACGGTCCTTGGCCGCCTGCAGCATGGGCACGATCTGGGGGTGGATCGAGGGCTCGCCCCCGGAGAACTGGACGACCTGCGGGGCGCCCTCGGTGGCCACGAAGTGATCGAGGATCGCCTCGACCTCCTCCAGCGTCAGGGTGAAGCCGGCCCCAGCGTCGGCGAAGCAGAGCGGGCAGGCCATATTGCAGGCGCTGTTGACCTCGATGATGCCGACGCAGACGTGCTGCTGGTGATCCGGACAGAGACCGCAGTCGTGCGGACAGCCCGCCGCCACCGGGGTCGAGAACTGGAGCGGGATGGTGCCCGGCTTGTTGAGCCGCGTCGCGGCGACGTAGGCCTCGGCATCGGCGTAGACCAGGGCCTCGAACCGGCCATGCGCGGGGCAGCGTTTGCGTAAGTAGACCTTGCCATCGCGGAGCAGGACGTGGGCGTCGATCACCCGGCGGCACTCGGGGCAGATGCTGCGGGTCAGCTCGAGGAAGACGTGATCGGCGTCGCGGGACACCGGCGGTACGCTTCTGCCGTTCGCGGTAGCCATCATCGTCGTTGCCCCTGGCTGAGGGAGCGCAGAGCGCACCGCGCCTCGGGCACGACGAGCGGCACACTGGCGAAGGTCGCGCCGGCGGCCAAAAGGCACCACATACAGAACGCGCGGTGGATGGTCCACTGCTCGCGCGTGAGTTTCGCGGCGATGAGGGCATCAAGACCAACCTTGAGCGCCAGCGCGATTGGTAGCCACGGTCGCGTGGCGGTACGCTCTTCCGAACCCATGGCGACGAGCCCGAGCGTTATGGCGTAGCTGCCGATACCCAGGACAGCATCCGGCATTTCGAGGATGGTGTACGCCTCATCCGACGCGTCCACGGTGTCCGCGTCAAGCCCGGGGAAGGGGGGTTCCGGCACGTGATCAATCAGCCCTAATTGGTAGAGCGTGACGATCCCCAGGGAACCGATGGCAGCGAGCGTGAGACCCGCCACCTGACGGCGCCGCACCAGATCTTTGCCCGCTCCGGTCCGCCATTGCGTGC
>JACCXM010000059.1 GCA_013697005.1 Chloroflexia bacterium
GCGCGGGGGTTGCTGTCAATACGCCGCGGTGTCACGGGTGGCGGCGCTGGTACGCCATCGGTATCCACGTCCGTATCACATTCATTGAGAGAAGAATCCCGTCTCTGCCGTAGGGCTGGGGAGAGTGGGGATAACCTCATAATCCCCCAGTCATGGCGCCAATTTCGCGATGGACGGGGTGTGGATACATCGTCCACATCTCCCCAGCGGCCGCGTATGCCTGGCGGTCAGGGGTGTGCCAATCCACGCGCACCTCATGAGAACCACGGCTTCGTCCACGCGTCATCCCCAGCCTGACCCGGATTGTCCGCGCGGTTATCCACAAACCCCCACGACTTATCCACAATCTCGTTGGTTCTTGTGACCGCACGGCACTGACAGTGCCTGAAATGCACGCCTGTTTCCGCGCGGTCGCGGGCTGTGACAAACGGTGACAGAGCGGCGACCGCCAGGCACGATGGTGTGGATAACTGGTGGACAACCCGAGCGGGGTCATCTGGCCGGAATTGCCCGAACGGCAATTCGGGGAGAACGATCGGGCGCTGCCGATGTGTCCTTTCCATGCGACAATCCCGCCCAGCGGGACGATAGAGACGAGATCAGGAGACGGATGATGGCCGATCTCCCGTCTGGCGCCGTCACCTTTCTCTTTACCGACATCGAGGGCAGCACCCGGCTCTGGGAGCGCGATGCGGCCGCGATGCGGGCCGCGGTGGCCCGGCACGATGCCCTCCTGCAGGAGGCGATAGCAGCCCACCAGGGTCACGTCTACAAGCATGTCGGCGATGCCGTGCAGGCCGCGTTTCGCTCCGCGGTGGATGCTCTTGCCGCCGCCGTTGCCGCGCAGCGGGCGCTTGTTGCCGATCCCTGGCCAGAGACGGGGCCGCTACTGGTGCGGATGGCGCTGCACGCCGGCGAGGCGGTCCCGACGGCGCAGGGCGACTACCATCAGGTCCCGGCGCTCAACCGGCTGGCCCGACTCCTGGCCACCGCTCATGGCGGGCAGGTCCTTCTCAGCCAGGCGGTGCGGGAGCTCGTCCACGGCGCGTTACCCGCGGACGTGGAGACGCGGGACCTGGGCCGGCACCGGCTGCGCGACCTCATCGCATCCGAGCGCGTCACCCAGTTGGTCGTGGAGGGTCTGCCGGATCAGTTTCCACCGCTGAAAAGTCTCGAGCGCGATCCCACCAACCTGCCGATCCAGCCGAACGCGCTCATCGGCCGCGAGGCGGATTTGGCCACCGTGCGGATGCTCCTGTTGCACGAGGATGTGCGGTTGGTGACCCTGACCGGCTCCGGCGGAACGGGGAAGACGCGGCTGGCGCTGCAGGTCGCGGCCGATGTGCTGGATGCGTTTGGGGATGGCGTTTTCCTGGTCGATCTCGCCCCGCTCGCCGATCCGGCGTTGGTGCTGCCCCAGATCGCGACGACGCTGGGGGTGCGCGAAGTGAGTGGCCTCACCCTGCACGATGCCGTGGTCTCCTATCTCGACGGCAAGCGGGTGCTGCTCCTCCTCGACAATTGCGAGCACCTGCTGGCGGCCGCGCCGTTGGTCGCCGCGCTGCTCGCCGCCAGCGGTGGGCTGAAAGTGCTCGCCACCAGCCGCGCGCCACTGCACCTGCGCGGGGAGCGGGAATATGCCGTCCCGCCGCTGCCGTTACCGGACCTGGCGCGGCTGCCGCCCCTCGAGCAGCTCGCCGCGGTCGCGGCCGTCGCGCTGTTCGTGCAGCGCGCGCAGGCGGTGCGCCCGGACTTCGCGCTCAGCGCGGACAACGCGCGGGCGGTGACCGCGGTCTGTATCTGGCTCGATGGACTGCCCCTGGCCATCGAGCTCGCCGCCGCCCGGGTGAAAGTGCTGCCGCCGGCGGCGCTGCTGGCCCGGCTGGAGCGGCGGCTGCCGCTGCTCACCCGCGGCGCCCGGGACTTGCCGGCCCGGCAGCAAACACTGCGGGCGGCCATCGCCTGGAGTCACGATCTGCTGGAACCCGCCGAACAGCAGCTCTTCCGGTGGCTGGCCGTCTTCGCCGGCGGGACGACGCTCGCGGCGGCGGACGCGGTTGTCGATCCCACCAGCGGCATCGACGTGCTCGCGGGGGCCACCGCACTGGTCGATCACAGTCTGCTGCGGCAGAGCGAGGGGAAGGCGGGCGAACCGCGCTTCGGCATGTTCGAGACGATTCGTGAATTTGCCCTGGAGCGCCTCGCGGCCAGTGGGGAAGAGGATAAAACGCGCGACCGCCATGCGGCGTGGTACGTGCAACGCGCCGAGCAGATGAGTCACATGAAACGAAGGTCGCGACTCGGCAATCCCGAGGATGTGCTCGAGCTGGAAACCGAGTACGCCAATTTTTGGGCGGCGCTGACGTGGTTGACGGGAGCCGGGAACGCGGCGTTGGCCCTGCGCCTGAGTGCGGGATTGGGTGGGTTCTGGAACTTGCGCGGTCACCTGGATGACGGTCGATTGTGGCTGGAACGGACGCTGGCGGACGACGATGGCACGCAGCCGGGCGTGCGCGCCATCGCGCTGAACTGGCTGAGCATGCTGGTCGGATCACGGGGTGATCCCGAGCGAGGCATAGCATTGCTCGACGAGGCGGAAGCGCTGGCGCGCGGGACTGGCGACCCGCCGCTGATCGCGTCGGTCACGGTCGCGCGCGGTTTTGCCGAGCTGCATGGACGAGGCGATACCGCGCAAGCGACCGCGCGGGGTGAAGAGAGCCTGGCGCTGTTCGAGGCGGCCGGGGTGCTCTGGGGTATTTCGCTGGCGCGCGGGCTCCTCGCCCATGCCGCCCATCTTCAGGGGCAAGGAGAGCGGGCGGAAGCACTTTTCGTGCAGCTCCTGGCCGATTTCCGGGACCATGGCGGCGATGAGTACATCGCGGCGCAAACGCTGCACAGCCTGGGAGCACTGGCCCAGGGTCGTGGCGACCATGCCCGGGCGGTGTCGTACTACGGCGAAGCACTGATCCGCTTTCATGCCCTTGGCGATCTGGGGAGTGTGGCCTGGTGTCTGGAAGGGGTGGCGGCGGCCGGCGGCCGGGATCACCCGGAGCAGGCGGCGCGGCTCTTTGCGGCGGCGGACACGCTGCGCACCGCGATCCACATCCCGTTACCGTCCCCGGAGCGGCCCGAGTACGACCGGGCGGTGGCGGTCGTGCGGACCATCCTGGGAGATGCGGCATTCGAGGCGGCCTGGCGGGATGGCGCGGTGCTCCCCCTGGAAACCGCCCTCGCCGCGGCGAATGCCCTCGCCGCATCCCAATGAAACACGGTTCCGCAACGCGGCAACGGTGTCATTCCGAGGTACGAGGAATCTCGGCCGCGGGCCGCGGCCGCCCTCAGTCGCTTCCCAGGCGATCTGGCGAAACCGCGCTCTGATACACTTGTCCTGTGAACGTGACATAAATGCCGACCTAGTGAGTCGGATTTGCGGTCGATCGTGGCTGCTGGCGGTCGCGATGGATACGACGCCCCGGAAACGGACCAAGCATGAAGGTCGAATACGAGCACGGAACGCGGCGCGGCACGGGGGCTGCCGCAGGACCGCGCGCGGTGGCGACCCCGGAACCCGATCCTCCGCGCGGTGTCACCGCGCTCACGTCGCGAGACGGCGCGAACGAGGACGATCGCGAGCCCGGGGAAACGGTGGCCGCGAAGTACGTCACCGCCGGCCCACCGCGGCGGGCGCTGGAGACGGAAAGTCTCTGGGAGCGCTGGAATCTGGCCGGGGCGGCGGTGCTCTGCTGGCTCTTTCTGGGTGCGGCGCTCCTTAGCGAACGCTTCACCGCCGCGCCAGCGACGGTGCCGATTGCGCTCTTCGTGCTGGCCTATATCGCCGGCGGCACCTTCGCCACGAACACCGCCTTGCGCGATCTTTTCCTGGAGCGGACGGTCAGTGTCGATTTCCTGATGATCACCGCCGCCATCGGCGCGGCCATCGTCGGGCACTGGGAAGAAGGGGCCATTCTGCTCGGGCTCTTCTCCACCTCGAACGCGCTGGAGCACCACGCCCTGGGCCGCACGCGGCGGGCGGTGCGCGCCCTGATGGAGCTCTCGCCGGAAGTGGCGACCGTGTTGCGCGATGGCGAGGAACGAATCGTCCCCATCGAGGAGCTGCGGCTGGGCGAGGTCGTGCTGGTGCGTCCCGGCGAGCGGGTGGCGGTCGATGGCCGTGTGCTCGCCGGCGAGACGACGATCGATCAGTCGGCGATCACCGGGGAGTCGGTCCCCGCCGGCAAAGGGGTTGGCGATCCCTGCTTCGCCGGCACCATCAACGGCTACGGCGCGATCCAGGTGCGGGTCGACCGTCTGCACCAGGAGAGCACGCTGGCGCGGATCGTTCAGTTCGTCGAGCAGGCGCAGGCGGAAAAAAGCGTCGCCCAGCGTTTCACCGATCGTTTCGAGGGCTGGTACGCGATCGGGGTCATCGCCTGCTCCACCTTCGTTGGCATCATCCCACCGCTGCTCCTCGCTCAGGATTGGGAATCCTCGATCTACCGCGCGATCACCCTGCTGGTGGTTGCGTCGCCTTGCGCGCTGGTGATTTCCACCCCGGCCTCGACCCTCTCCGGGCTGGCCAACGCCGCCCGCAACGGCATCCTTTTCAAGGGAAGCGCCGCGCTGGAGGACATCGGCGAGACGCGCACGATCGCCTTCGACAAGACCGGCACCCTTACCTACGGCCGCCCGGCCCTGACTGACGTGCTTTCCCTGGAGAATGGCTGGAGTGAAGCGGACACCCTGCGCCTGGCGGCCAGCGCGGAGCGGCTCTCCGAGCACCACATGGCGGAGGCGATCGTGCGCGGGGCGGGGGACCGCGGGCTGGCGCTGGAGGAGACCGAGTCCTTCCGCGCCGTGCCGGGGATGGGCATCTCGGCGCGGGTCGCCGGCGACGAGATTCTGGTCGGCACCGCGTTGCTGTTCGCCGAGTTCGGCGTGGCCGTGCCCCCCGCTGCCGAGGCCGAGGCGAACCGGCTGCGCGACGAGGGGAAGACCGCCGTCTTCGTTGGGGATCGTGAGCTGGTGCGCGGGCTGATCGCGGTGGCGGACACGGTGCGTCCGAGCGCGCGGAGTGTCGTTGCCGCGCTGCAGGCTCAGGGAATCGCGCGGATCGTGATGCTGACCGGGGACAATCAGCGGGTGGCCGCGGCGATCGCGGCGGAGCTGGGGATTGCCGAGGTCTCCGCCGATCTGCTGCCGGAGGCGAAGCTGCGCCTGATCGAAACGCTGAAAGCGGACGGGGCGGTGACGATGGTCGGCGACGGCGTGAACGACGCTCCGGCGCTGGCGACGGCGAACATCGGGGTGGCCATGGGCGGCGCCGGCACCGATGTCGCCCTGGAGACCGCCGACGTCGTACTGATGGCCGACGATCTGAGCAAACTGCCTTACGCGGTCGATCTCAGCCGGCGCACGCGCCGCACCATCCGCCAGAATCTGGTGTTTTCGTTGAGCGTGATCGGCATCCTCGTGGTGGCGACATTGACGCGGGGCATCCCCCTGCCGCTGGGTGTGGTCGGCCACGAGGGGAGCACGGTGATCGTGGTGCTCAATGGGTTGCGGTTGCTGCGGACACGGAAATCGTGAGTTGGCGGGTAGTTGTATACCGGGATGCGGTATAGTAGGACATGATCAAATCGTTTGGTGATCGGCGCACCCACTCCTTGTTCGATGATTCCTTCGTTCGCGAGTTCCAGGGAGTAACGCGGCCAGCCAAACGCAAGCTCACGATGCTCCACGCGGCCGCCCGGCTCGACGATCTACGAGCTCTCCCCGCAAACCGACTGGAGAAGCTTCGCGGAGACCGCGAGGGGTACTACTCAATCCGGATCAACGATCAGTGGCGTGTGATTTTCCAGTGGATAGACGGCCATGTGCATGCCGTCCGGATCGTTGACTATCACTGAAAGGTGGAGAGCATGGACTTGGAAATGGGACACCACGATGAAATCGCACCAGTTGCGCCGGGAGAGATCCTCGCCGCGGAGTTCCTGGCTGGCTACGAGCTGACCCAGGCGCATCTGGCGCGCGCGCTCGGCATCTCGCCGAACCGTATCGCCGAGATCGTCCACAATCGCCGCCGTATCAGCGCCGACACCGCGCTGCGGCTCGGGCTCTTCTTCGGCACGACCCCCGAGTTCTGGATGAATCTGCAGGCGCACTACGATCTCAACGTTGCCCGGCAGACTCTCCCGCCGGAAACCATGGAGAAGATTGCCGCGCAGCGGGTGGCCTAGCGCGTCGGACGTCGGACGTCGGACGTCGGAAAGTGAGTGTCGACCATGGAGGTCTTCGATTCGATCCGCACCCTGCTCGCGGTGCGCAGTTATGAACAGCGACCGGTGCCCGAGGAAGTGCTCCGCCGCATCCTGGAGGCGGGACGGCTGACGGCCAGCGCCATGAACCGGCAGCCGTGGCACTTCATCGTCGTGCAGGCTCCGGACACCCTGCGTCAGCTTGGCGCCGCGGCCCCCAACGGACCGTATATCGCCCAGGCGCCATTGGCGATCGTGGTCGTAGTGGATCGCACCCCCTACGCGGTCTCGGACGCCAGCCGCGCCATTCAGGACATGCTGCTGACGGCCTGGGACGCGGGTATCGGCGGCAATTGGGCCGGTTTCGGCGGGCTGGAGGCGGTAAAAACCCTGCTCGGCATCCCCGCCGACCTGGACGTGCTGG
>JACCXM010000103.1 GCA_013697005.1 Chloroflexia bacterium
ATCTCGAAGGCGACGAGACCGCGTTCCGCGTTGCGGACTTTGAGATCGCTTTTTTCCCCAATCAAACAATAGTCGGGTCGGGGAAGTTTCCCCGAGGCGATCTGGCTGAGGACAAAGATCGTCCCAAACGTACCGCCAACTTCCTCGTCACTGACGACGTGAACCTGAACGCAACCCTTCAGCGGCACATCTTTGAGCACGTCCACGACGTGCAACATGACGGCCACAGAACTCTTCATGTCTGACGCGCCCCGGCCTACGAGCTTCCGGCCGTCGTCCGTGATGGTCGGTTGGTACGGACCCGACTGCCAGGCGTCGGCGTCCGACACTGGAACCGTGTCGAGATGCCCATTCATGACCACCGTCGGCCCACGTGCGGGATCACCGATGGTGACGATGATATTCGGACGATCGGGATCGAGGGCGACCGTTTCGTACCCTAAACCTACTGAATCGCACCACTTCGTGACATCGGCCATGATCGCGCGCTCTGCGCCGCTTGGACTCGGAATCGCGATGAGACGGCTGGCGAGGGCAACGATCTCGGCACGGTCAATGCGAGCGGGGGCCAGCGTCTCATTCACCGGAGATGCTTTCGTTCGACCGAGTGCGCGCTTCCACGCGAGAACCTCATCAACGATTCTTCCTCGTTCTACAAGCGTTCGAAGCGCTCCACGTCGATGATGAATACGACGGCGCCGCCGACCTCGACCTCAAAGTTTTCCGGCATGTACAAAAGCCCTGGTTCGAGGGCAGGGGAATAGGGCACGGCGACCTGCGTGCGGCGACGACAGGTACGGCGCAGAATTCCCATAACCGGTGCGACTTGATCGTCCTCGACGCCGACCAGCAAACTGGTATTGCCGGTACGCAGAAAAGACCCGGTGGTGCTGACCTTGGTAAAACGATGGCCCGCGGCCACCAACGCGTCGGTCAACGCCGGGGTGTCCTCATCCTGAATTATGGCGATCACGAGCTTCATTGGTCCCCTCCTTACGGGGGCGGCGCGCCAACTGGTCGCGTCGCTCCATGGAGGCATCGCCGTGCCGCATGGGCCGCGCCATGATAACTGATGCAGTCATTGTTGCCGTTGGATTATGCGCCTGGGTTGGATTGGACCATCGGCACATCAGGATGACGGGCGATCACCTCGTGCCATCTTGTATGCAGTGCGCCGTTGGAGGCGAGAATTTCACGGTTGTCTGCCATGAATGGCCCTCCGTTGAGATCGGTTATCGTACCTCCCGCTTCGACCACCAGCAGTGCTCCCGCGGCAATGTCCCACGGCGCGATACCCCGTTCCCAATAACCATCGAGCCGACCGGCGGCGACGTAACAGAGATTGAGGGCCGAGGAGCCAGTTTGTGAAATTCCCTGAACCCGGGTGAGAAAGTCGCGCCAGATTTCAGCTTGTGATTCCCGTCGCACGAGATCATAGAAAAAGCCGGTAGCCAGGATAGATGCGATCAGCGTGTCGGTCTTGGAGACGGACATAGCCTTTCCGTTGAGCCGTGCCCCGTTGCCCCTTTGAGCCAGAAATAGCTCGTTGCGCATAGGATCATAGACGACGCCGATAATTGGAGCGCCGTTCTCCTCCAGCGCGATGGAAACCGCGAACGTGGGTAGACCGTGCACAAAGTTCGTCGTGCCGTCGAGGGGATCAACGATCCAGCGAAACACACTAGCTGACACAGGACCCCGTGATCCCTCCTCACACAGAAGTACGTGATCGGGGCAGGCCCCACGCAGGCGATTGACGATCAGTTCTTCCGCGGACCAGTCCGCCTCGGTGACCATGTCGATGGTCCCTTTGAACGTCACCTCATGTGGGTGATCAATCCGGGATCGCAGAATCGCTCCAGCCTCGCGGGCGATGTCTTCAGCAAGACGCGCATAGTCGTCCAAGGTCCTGACCGCTATCCCTACCAGGGTCCTTTCTCAAACCCGCTAACGTTAGAGCAGCGGCAATCGGGGAAAGATGTCGGCTTCCCATCCGGCGAGATCGCCGCGGCGGATGATCCAGGACGCCGCGCCCGCAACCATGGCCGCATTGTCCGTGCAGTAGGCAAATGCCGGGAAGGAGACGCGCACCTCCGGTCCGCATTCAATTGCCACTTCCTGGAGCAATCGATCGCGCAGGTTTTGATTGGCTGCTACCCCGCCGGCGAGGACCACGGTGCGGGCGTTGAATGCTGATGCCGCTTGGGCGGTTTTCACCGCGAGCGGCTCGCAGATGGCCTCTTGAAATGCCGCGGCGAGGTCGGCGATTGGAGCATCGGTCGCAAACCGTGGCAACCGGTGTTCGCGAAACGGTCGCGACGCCTCGCGTCTCGCCGGTACGTCCACGGGATTCTCATCGGAGGCAAGCCGCATCGGTTCGGTCAGCCGGAGCAGTGCGGTCTTGAGACCCGAAAAACTGAAGTCGTACGTTCCAGAAAGCCAGGCGCGTGGAAGCTCGAACGCGGCTGCATTGCCCGCGCCGGCGCGCTCCTGAATCGCTGGCCCACCTGGGAACCCGAGCGCCAAAAGCCGCGCCCCTTTGTCGAACGCCTCGCCCGCGGCATCGTCGAGCGTCCGGCCCAGATGCTGAAAACGGCCATGTCCGGCCATCAGAATCAGCTCGGTGTGCCCCCCTGAAACCAGCAAGCACAGGACAGGGAACTCGGGCTCAGGCGGTATCACCTTCGAATCAGTCAGCCAGTTGGCGTATATGTGCGCTTCAAGATGGTTCACCGCCACTAATGGACGTGTCAGTGCATAGGCCATCGCTTTGGCGACGTTCATCCCTACTACCAATGAACCTGCCAGGCCGGGGCCCTGTGTAACCGCGATGGCATCCAGATCATCGCGTTCGAAACCAGATTCATGCAGAGCACGTTCCACCACGGGAATGATTGCTGTGATGTGGGATCGCGCGGCGAGCTCCGGGACGATGCCACCGTGAGCGCGGTGAATTTCGAATTGCGAGGAGATCACTGACGAATACACACGCCGGCCATCTGCCACCACCGCGGCCGACGTTTCGTCACACGAAGTTTCCAACCCGAGCACGATCAATGGAACTGCCCGCTCAACCCTTTGTCTCGCTCAGCGCGAATGAAACCCCGCTTCGGTTCTGGGAACCGCGGAACGGCGAGAGATCGCTCGGTTCCAACCGCGCGCCAAGTCGCCGCTCGAGCGCATCGCGATGGAGCTCGATGTCGGCCCGGAACATCGCATCACTCAGGGCTCGTGACCACATGATCAATGCGTCTTCATTGTTGTCACTGTAGTAGCGCTTCCGTGCGCCATGGACCGTGAATCCATACTTCCGGTAGAGTGTCTGAGCGGCGACATTCGACACCCGCACTTCAAGAGTCAGCCAATTTGCACCACGCAATCGTGCTTCATCGACTAACGCGAGGAGCAGTAACTCGCCAAGTCCGTCGCCGCGATGCCGTGGGTCGACGCCGATCGTCGTGATGTGCGCCTCGTCAAATGCCATCCACATCCCGGCAAATCCGATCAGGGACGCTGGCGTGACGGCGGAACTCTCCTGGCGACGACCGAGCCCGATGGGAAGGAGCGAACGCCGCGGAAGCGCCCTCGTCCGCGGCCGCTCGTTCTCCCCATCCAAGAGCTCGACGATCTCCGTGCCGTGGGCAGCCGTCATGCGTGTTGCCAGGGCGTGTAGCACGACATAGTAATTCTGAGCCGGATGATGAAGCTCACGTCGATATGCCGAAGCTGGCCAGGGGTTTGGAAAGCAGCGTCGTTCGACCCGGCCCACGTTGGGAACGTCATCCTGGGTCATCTTCTCGAGGCGGTAGACCGGCTCGGTTGCGTCCGCGGTGGCAGGGCCAGCGGGGTGCCGATGCTGCGTCGTCATTGTGCGGACAGTAGCACCCGGCCGCCGCCCTCAGCAAACCCGCACTGCTTGGCGTTGAACTAGCGCGACAAGTACATGGGCTCGATAGTCACCGCGTCGTCGGTCTGACCTGCGATCCAACGGCCCCACCCGATCTCTGCCAGTGCAGCTGGTTGGCGGGCGCGCAGAGCTGTCGTGGGCACGTACGCGCGTTCCAATCGTGTCAAGCGATCTGTCTGCTCACCATCCAGCTCACCGGTGACGATGACTTCGCCGCCATCAATTTCCGCAACCAGTTCGTCAAAGGTGCCGTTCTTTGGGGCCTGCGTCTCGATCAGACGGCCGGACTTTGGCTGGTAATGTGCCCAAGCGAGCCGCCCGCGTCCGGCCGCAACCGCCGCAACAATCGGCATGCCACAAATCGCGAACGGGAGCGCCGTCGCCTCGAGTGTGGAGACACCGATGAGCGGCGCCCCGGTCGCCAGGTGAAAACCTTTAGCGACTCCGAACCCAACCCGTAATCCAGTGAACGTACCTGGCCCAATGGCGATGGTTATTGCCGCAAGTTCCCGCACCGCGACGGAATCGCGGTCGAGTAGATGATGAATTTCGGAAAGGAGCGTCATGGTGTGCGACCGGTCCGCCGGCCAGGAGCGAAGTGAGAGCCGATGGCCGTCGTAGAGTGCGATGCCACCCTGAGCACTCGACGTGTCGATTGCCAGAAGTGGCCGGCGTGGAAAATCGAGGTAAGAGGTCACGCCAAGACCAGAGAAAGGCGCGCTTCCAGATCGCCGAACCGCTCCTTCCATGATTCAACGTCCGGGATCGTCGAAATGCGAAGGACCCGACGATTCGTGCCCACCGCGGTCAGCTCGATCAGCACATACCGATTGGGCAGAAGCTCTCCAGCGCACTCTGGCCACTCGACGAGCGTAATCGCGGAATCGGGAGCGGTCAGTTCACCGAATCCGATGGATGCGAGATCGTCTTCGCCAACGAGACGGAAGAGATCCAGGTGATACAGCCGGCTCACTGTCTCGGCGGCACCTGTTTCGTACTCGTTGACGAGGGAAAACGAAGGACTCGACACAACGTCGTCAATACCCAGGGCCGTGGCGATACCTTTGGCGAAGATCGTCTTGCCGGCGCCGAGATCGCCGTGCAATAGGACCACATCTCCGTCCCGCAACCAACCCCCCAGCATTGCGCCAATCGCCGCAGTTTCCTCCGCGCTTTCGGAGAAAACTTCCAGGCGCCTTCGCGTCACGTTGATTGCGGCCGCGTCGCCGCAAGATTCAACCGCCAATAGTCAAGAGTATACGGCGGGTCATCGGATTCGGCCTGAGCGGCAATGGTGTCCATGAACGTGAGGCGTGTTCGATCGTCGGGAATCGCAGCCAGATGAGCCCGGAGAACCACAGACTGCACGAATTCGCGGTAGGCGGCAGCATGCGGAAATGTGGTTGGCGCGGCTTCAAGGCTCGTCTGGATATCAATGAACCCGGCGGCCTCAAGGCGAGCTTCGGTCGCTTCCGGAAGAGCGAATTCCCATGGGTTGGTCCAGCCGGAGGAATCGCCTCGGTATGGTGGTGAATCGAGTAGCGTTGCCGCGCGCTCCTGGAGGCGGGCAATGTTCCCTGCCCCGCCACATTGAGCGACCAAGCGTCCTCCTGGCTTGAGCGCGTGGAACAGGTGATCGAAGAGCCGCTGGTGGTCCTGGATCCAATGAAATGTTGCGGTGCTGAAGATCGCGTCGACTGATGATTGAAGGACGAGCGACTGGATATCCGCCTGCACGAATGTGACCCGATCGCCAAAGTGTGGGATGAGGTTATCAGCGGCTTGCTGGAGCATGTTACGCGAACGATCGATCGCGATTACGTATCCGCCGGGTAGTCGTTGGAGGAGGCCGGCGGTGAGGCGGCCGCTACCGCAACCAGCGTCAACCACGGTCTCGGTCCCGACGAGTAGCAGACGGTCGAGAACCTTCTCGCCCCACGCCTGCTGCGGCACGGAGACACGGTCATACGTATGAGCATCCCATTCGGCGAGATTCACCGGGATTGCCTCCATTATTCACCGTCTTGGTTTGCGTCTGCCGCCGGAAGTGACGGGTTGTCCGTCGGTGGGAGCGGCGCCGCTGGAGCCCACTGCGGCGGTGAAATGAACGGCGGACTGGCATCGAACTCGAACCGTACGGTGGAAAGCGATGGCTCTTGCTCCGTGAGATCGAGCAATGTGCTGGGGGTGTCGGCATCCCACGGGGCGAGGAGGAGCGCCTGACCGTCCGGGCTCCAGGTAATCTCTCCCGAGAGCGTCTCGGCTACTTCCACCGCTTCGCGCTTTCCGTGAGAATCGGCGATAACAATTGTCTTTTCTTCCGTCGTGAAGGCAAACCTCGTGCCGTCCGGCGACCAGGCAGGCATCGTCGGATCCTCGTCGATCCTCGCAAGCTGATCGATCTCACCGGATTCAAGGGTCAGGAGCCGAATCGACGTTGATGGCGGCTCATACCAGGTTTGGCCAAACAGGCTGTAGAGAAGCAGTTGATCTCCACGCGGCGACCAGACCGCGCTCCAGACATCGCGGACTGTGCCGTCGGTGATGTTTTCAAAGCTTTTCTGCGCAACGTTGCTAATAAAGACATCGCCTGGCGAATGTTGGGGTCGTTCGCCGAGACCCTGGTGCTTGACGACGAATGCGATTTCCGTCCCAGCAGGGGACCAGGAGGGATTGAAGGCGAGCGCATACTGATCGCCAGTCAAATCCGTCTCTTTGCCCGATGCGATGTCGACAAAGCGAACACCGATCGAGCCGGTCTCAAATACCGCGTCGTATCCGGCGAAGCTCGTGTAGGCGATGTGGGCGCCGTCGGGGCTCCAAGCAGGCGCCGCGTGAGCGGAGACCCCATCAACCAACCGCTGCAAGGACGAACCGTCGATCCCGATGCTATATAGCGAAACGTTACCCATGGGATCGTCTGGGTCAGGAGCGAGAAACGCGATCTGGGACCGATCCGGACTCCAGACCGGCCAGATGATGTGGAGTTCGTCAGTGATCTGACGCGGATCGCTGCCATCGGGAGCCACCAGCCAAAGCGCCCGATCGTTGCCGAGGACGATCGGACCATGCTCTCGCTGCATCACTGCCAGACGCGAGCGCGTGGTGTCGTCACTGGGATCGATGGCTACCAATTCTCGCAGCAGACGCTCGGCTGCTGGCCAGTCGTGGACGGATTCCGCGCCATCGACGTCGCGGCGCAATTCGTTGGCAAGCAATCGTCGGGCGTCGTCCAAACGAGTGACCACGTCGTTGAGCGCCGGCGCTCGCTCAGCGACAGGTGCGAGAAGGGCGACCGCGGCGGCGTACTCTCCCTGCTCGATGGCTTGCAGCCCATCTGCGTATCCGGCTTCGAGCGGTTCGAGTTGTATCTCCATTTCCTGGGCCCGGCTCGCGGCATCACGATAGCCGGCGATTGAGGTGAACCCTTCGTGCGCCGAGACGAGATCGCCGGTGTTTGCCGCGCCCTCAGCAGAAGCATAAGCAGAAGCGAGCCACTGCTGCTGCGCTGTGTGGCGTTGCACGAAGCCGCCGGCGACGGCAAAGACGAGCAACACTGGCGCTAGATAAAGGAGGCGAATCAACATCGAGCGGCGCGAAGCAGCGGATGGCACTCGGTCTTTCCGAACCGCCCCGGTTGATTCGCCAATGGCGCCACACGTGGGACAGACGCTCATAGCGGGCGCGAGGGGTGATGCACAACCGGTGCAAAATGTCATCGAACGCCTCCGCATCTACTCCTGACTCGCCTGGGTCCGGTCGAAGTGCTCTGCAAATCGTAACGGAATCCGGGGTCAGGGCGCAGGTAGGGGTTTGGCGCGCCTGGCACGAGGAGGAGCGATCTTGGCAGCCGCAAGCTCGCCAATGTCGATTTCGGGCAGCTCGATTGGTGCGAATCCGAGGGCGAGGGAGTGCGCGACGATGTCTCGGCGCACGAGCGAATCAGCATGTTGCAATCGCTGCCGCAATGGATGCTCTGGTTTGACGTGAGTCAGCATTTCCCAGACTTGGCGCATCAAATCGATCGTCTTGTTGATGGTCATGACCAGATCACCTTCCGAGAGCTCGATCTTATCGCCGATTTCGGCCATCGAGGCGCCACGGGACCACGCCCGCACCGCGCCGTAAAAATTGGGGTTGTGTCCTTCGGAGATGACCAGCGCTTCGCTCCGCTCTTCACTGAGAACAGCGTGCTCGACATCCTCGATACGCCGGCGGGCGAGGACCAGCCGATCTGGCAGGATGAATCGATTTCCGTAGCGAAATTCGCGATCGAACGAGAACCAGGAGAAGACTTCAGCCACATCTTCAGGCGGCAAAGCGTTGAGAACACCGCGGTCGACGAGCTCGCAAAGGATCAAGCCATCGTTGTCGAAGACCTCGGCCAGCATATCCGCTTTCTCGGTTGGATAGCCGCGGTGGAGATAGCCGAATCGATGAAGCACGTTGCGGATCCCGCGAATCACATTACGCAATCGCTCCTCTTCGAGATCGATTTCCCGGCCCAGATTTTCCTCGAGACCACGCCGTTCCTTGTCGAGGCGGTCGATGTGAACCAGATAATCACGATGCTCGTTCCGTCGCGTGCAATCCTGGCAGGGGTGCGCCTGGCGCTCGAGCCAAAGCGTTTGCGCCAGCTCGGTCGCCGCGGCGAGATCGGTGTCCACAGCGCTGACGCGAACCGCTGCGCGTTCCTCTTCGATCGCGCGATGGGCGGCGGCCATGGTGTCGAGATCGGGTAAGTCCAGGGCGTCAACGGCCTTCCACAGCGCGGTCAATCGCCGTTTGCCTCCCAGCCGGACAGTATCGGTCTCATCATCCGCGGGGTTCAGGAAGTGTGCTGGAACGTCGATCCGCTTGTCTGTCAGATGGTCGATCTGGCGATATTCGGTGAGCAGGCGAATTGTTCCGTCGCGGAAGAGAAATTGGCCAACCCCGCCGCGGGAGCCCTTTCCGACCATGATCGACCAGCCGCCATCGCGCGCGTGCGCCAGCGTGCCCGGTGTCGCCGCGCGAAGCGCGCGGCGCAAGGATTGACGACTTGGTTCTAACCATGGAGTCGTACTCGTCAGGTCGCGCAAGACCGCGGTTCGCTCCGCCTCGAGGCGCCGCTGTTTGTTCTGTGCGGCCGCGAGAGACCGATTCGCGCGGCGGTAATCTTCGAGCAGCTCATCCCCCGCCTCGAGCCCAATCAGGCAACCTTGAGGGATATTTTCGATCTCCTCTCCCATGGCGATGATCTGGTCTTCGATCTCCCAAATCCGCTGGTTACTCTGAAATTGAGCCAGGCTCTGCTGCAGCAAGATTCGCACTCGCTCTCCGCGCGGTGGATCCCAGAGATTGAGTACCGTGTTGTACCGAATAGCGAAGGCAGAGCGAACAGGATGGAGCTCGCCCGTCGCGATTTCGAGCGTTTCGCGAAACGTAAACCATGGGGAGTAGGGAACTACGACGTGCCCGAGCGGGTCCATACCGCGGCGGCCGGCGCGCCCTGCCATCTGTTGAAACTCGTTGGGAATGAGCATCCGCCGCCGGCGGCCATCCCATTTGCTCATGCGGCCGACGACGACGGTGCGCGCTGGCATGTTGATACCCAGGGCGAGCGTGTCCGTAGCGAAAACGACTTCCATCAAACCGCGCCCGAACAACACCTCGACCAACTGCTTGAGGATTGGTAAGAGCCCGGCATGATGAAATCCAATGCCATTCCGCGCCAGACCAGAAATGGTCTGAACTTGTTCGAGCTCCCGATCCTCTGGACGCAATCCGGCGAGTACCGCGTCGATTGTTTGCGAGATAAGATCGACCTGGCGCGCCGTCACGAGGTTGGGACGCATGACGGCGAGGCGTTCGGCGAATGCCTGGCAGTCATTGCGGCTGAAGAGAAAATAGATCGCCGGCAGCATGTCGCGTGCGGAGAGGGCGTCCACGATTTCGCGCGGTTGCGGCTCGTCCATCTCAGGAGTGCTTCGTTCCGCGCGGCGCTTGGCGAAGCCGCCGCGGGCCGCCTGGCGTCGTAGCTCGCCGCCGGTGTGAGGAAAATCGCGAACCTGGGCGCCGGTGTGATCCATGACCAAGTCGAGTTTGCCGTCAATGAAATAATGGAGCGCGAGGGGTACTGCACGCTCCGTGTGCGTTATGAGCTGTATCGGCCGGTGGGTACGGCTGATCCAGGCGGCGATTTCATCGGCATTATTGATCGTCGCGGAGAGGCAAATGAGTTTGACATGGTCGGGGCAGAGGATGATCGACTCTTCCCAGGTGGTGCCGCGTTCTGGGTCGGCAAGATAGTGAATCTCGTCGAAGATCACGGTGTCGACGTCGTCGAGGTCCCAAGGCGTTTGCAAAAGCATATTACGGAGGACCTCAGTGGTCATGACCACCGCGCGGGCATCGCGATTTTCCGAGACATCCCCCGTGAGGAGACCAACCTCATTGCCATAAACGGCGCGCAGATCGCGGTATTTCTGGTTTGACAGTGCCTTGATCGGAGTCGTGTAAATGACCCGCCCGGTGCCTTTGAACGCGTCCCAGACGCCAAAGTCGGCGACGACGGTCTTGCCCGTTCCCGTCGGGGCAGCGACCATGACGGAGTCCTCCGCCAAAAGCGTGCGAATGGCCTGTCGTTGAAAGTCGTCGAGGGGAAATGCATAGTGGGCCTCGAACTGCGCGATATCGGCGCCGAACGACTCCGGGATGGCAGTCGCCGCTGGTCCGGCGTTGGCCTCGGAGCGCGCTATCGTTCTGGCCGTAGCGATGCTGGATGATAGTGTCAGGACGAATCTCCTCGACGTGCGCTACCTGCGATGCCCAGCGTTTCGCGGTGGGCCGCCGATAATGCTACCAACCGGAGGTTCCCGGCTCACCCTTGTAGGGACCGACAATCTCGGGAGTGACCCAGCCGCCATAGAACCCGCCGGGTTGAGGTTGGACATCGACACCGTCGATGCGGCAGACATCCATCTGAGCCGGGTAAAACGCAACGTGACCGGCGATCGAGGCAAATGGCTCGGTGGGGTCGGGATACGACCACGCGGCCTTCACGGCAGATTGCCCGTCAGTCACGACATCGAAGTATCTCGCCGTCCCTTTCCACTCGCAGAAGGAGGTCCCGTCAGCATGGCGCAATACGCCCTGGCCAATGTCCGAGGCTGGAATGTAGTACACCGGTGGATGGCTCGTTTCGAGCACGCGCCAAGTCTGCCGGGAGTCGGCGATTTTTTCGCCGCCAAACCAGATTTCAATGCGCCGGTCCGACCGCTCCAGCAGGGGTGGTCGAGGATAATCCCAGACCGACTCCTGGCCGGGTGCCGGCGGAATGCGTTTGTTGGACATGGGCAGCTCCACCGCGCGCGCCAAAACCGTGTGAACCCCGGTCACACGTACCGCCACCACGAGTATGCGTCCGAATGGAACGCCGGGCACTTCGAGCGCTTCCGGCGGGAGACGAATCTGTCGTGATTGGCGGCCAGCGAGTTAAGGATATTGGTGAGTTCGGGTTGATCGAGCTCATCAGCGCGGCGCTTCCTCCGCAGATACGGGCAACCTCCAGCCTCCTTCTCGGACTTGGCGACGATGGCGCGGTGTGGCGGCCAACATCCGGGGAAGACGTGGTTGTCACCACCGACAGCCTCGTCGAAAACATTCACTTCCGGCGGGATTGGACCGACTGGGAAAGTCTCGGTCACAAGATTCTTGCCGTAAATGTTTCCGACCTCGCCGCCATGGGCAGTCTGCCAAAAATAGCCGTCATCACTCTTGGGCTGAGTGGCGATGAACTCGTGAGCGACTTGCAGGCACTCTATCGAGGCATCGGCGATCTGGCACACCGAAACGCCATGACGATCGCCGGAGGCGACATCGTCCGCTCGCCCCATTCCCTCCTTTTTCACGTCACGGCACTGGGCGAAACCCGCCAGCGGCGATTCCTTGTTCGCTCGGGAGCAAAATCGGGCGATGTCATCGCGGTGACCGGTACCCTCGGGGCGTCCGCGGCCGGGCTTCGCCTGCTGGCGATGCAGCCAGACGACCCTCGCCGCGGCGCGACTACCACCCAGGCACTGATTGACGCTCATCTCCGACCCGAACCTCGTGTCGCGCTTGGTGCGATTTTGCTCGAGCACGGTGCGACGTCGGCGATGGATCTGAGTGACGGACTTGCGGGGGATTTACTCAAGATACTCGAGGCAAGCCGGGTTTCGGCCGAGCTCGACGCACGACGGGTGCCAGTTGCTGCCGCCGTCAGAGCACTTTTCCCAGACGAATGGTTCGATCTTGCCCTGCGTGGCGGGGAGGATTATGAACTGCTTTTCACCGCGCCATCGGTTGCGTGGGAACCGATCGCTCGCTCCATTGAGGACGTGGGCGGAACCGCGGAACGGATCGGACGCATCACAAAGCGGATGGATGATGCATCGCGTATTGAGATCATCGATATGCGCGGAGTTCGGCGGGTCTGTGAATTCGGAGCGTTCGATCATTATCGAGATAGATGATAGTAGGGCGAATCGTTTCAGGGGCGAGTAGAAACCACCATCGATTCCGAAAGGTCCATGGCGTAGGAAAGCGCGTGAAAGAGATCGGTATTGTCGATCGATCCTCGCAAGAGCTCGGCTCCGGGTCCTGAGGCGGTGACGGGAACTGGGGCGGCCGTATGCCCCGTCGTTGCCCATCCAAGTACAAAGCCAAAGTCGAAGCCGGCGACCGGAAATGGCCCATCTTCTCCGGCGAGCAAGCTGTCGAGAAGTCCTCCGCCAGGCTCGTATGGGTAAGGCTGATCGCCCGAGCCGCCGACCGCCAGACCGCCGCATTCATGATCGGCGGTGACGACAATCAACGTGTCCGGGACGCGGTTGGCGAAAGCAAGCGCGACTTGGACCGCGCGGTCGAGCTCCAGAACTCCCTTCAAGGTGAGCGGCGCGTTATTGCGGTGGGCCATGCGGTCGATGGCCGATTCTTCAACCATCAGGAAGAATCCTTGTGGATTCTGTTCGAGGATTTCGATGGCCGCGGACGTGAGATCGGCGAGCGGAATCGGCGGATCGTATGCCGCGCCGAGGTCCTCGGCAGTCTGGACGAAAAACTCCTGACCGGAAAAGAGACCGAGAAGTGGTCCTCCCGGCGCGCTTCGGCGACGCTCCAGGCTGGTCCGCAGCTCGTCGTCGCTGGCCACAAATTCATAGCCCGCATTGCGCGCGTGGGCAACGAGGTTTCCTTCAGTGCCGACGCCGCGCCATGGGACATCGCCCGTGAGAATTGAAGGCAGCGCTTTCCCCGACGGGAACCAATGCACCGCGCCACCGCCCAGAATGACGTCGACTTCCGCCCGCTCGAGGTATTGGCGAGCGACTTCGCTTTGATCGGCGCGATGTGGCACGTGCGCGGCAAATGCGGCTGGTGTGGCGTCAGTGATTTGACAGGTGCTGATCAATCCTACCGAGCGCCCGGACTCCTTGGCCAACTCCAGAATTGTTTTTCGCTCATGGCCATGAATGTCGATCGAGACCGAACCATTGCGCGTCTTGACGCCGGTCGCAATGGCGGTTGCCGCGGCGGCGGAGTCGGTGACGAATGAACGTCCGTCGGCTGACATGGTGTCCATCTGGCCGAGCACCGCGAGCCGGTCCATCGCCAACCGGCCATCGCGGCCGGCGGCCAGCAACTGGCCGGCAAAGCGATGCGCTTGCCCCATGCCGTCGCCAATCAGGAGAATCACGTTGCGCGCAATCCGCCGTTCGCGACTATCAGGTTCGATCGAGGTTTCCACGTGATCCTCTGCTTGGTGTCGTCCGGGATTTACACACATTCGCCCCGCCGCCGCCACGGCGCGACCGGAACCAGGTCCCAGCATATTTCGGGATCAGTATCGGTGGAACGAAATGTCCTGTCGAGGGCCACCAGAGCCCAGATTGCCAAGGCAGATCGTCGGCTGTCGAAGCGTTAAATCTTCGTGGGTTGGGCAAAGGGCTTGATCGTCGTGCGACAAGCAGCGTACCGTTCTCATATCCGACTCGGTGAGTCGGATATCATCGAGGAACACAGGTGCGGGTGAGGCATGGGCCCGGCCGCTTGACCGCAAAGTCTGGAGGGGGAACGATCCGTGAACGAACGACGACTGGGGAGGCGATCGCTGGTAGCGGGGTCGGCAGCACTGGTTGCCACGGGTCTGGCGGGTTCGATTACCGTGGCTCAGAGTTCGACGCCAGTCGCGGATCCTGAACCGGATCCAGAGCCGGATCCCACGGCGAATGCACAATCGGAATTCGGAACAGGCGATTTCACGCTGTATTCCGGGCGGAGCGAGGCGCTCGTCGGTCCTCTCATCGAGATGTATGGTCGGGAGACTGGCTCCACCATCGACGTTCGTTACGGCGGGACCGGGGAGTTGGCGGCGACGATTCAGGAAGAAGGCGAGAATTCGCCGGCGACCGCGTTCTTCGCTCAGGATGCCGGGGCTTTGGGACTTCTCGCTGAGGAAGGAAGATTCCAGCATCTCTCAGAAGAGATCCTCTCTCTGGTCGACCCGCGGTACCGCGACCCGAATGGGTTCTGGGTCGGCGTCACGGGCCGGGCCCGGGTTTTGGCGTACAACATCGATGCGGTGATGGCCGCTGATCTTCCGGAATCCGTCCGCGATCTCACCGATCCGGTATGGACTGGGCGGATCGGATGGGCGCCGGAGAACGCATCCTTTCAATCATTCATTACCGCGTTTCGTTTGCTCGATGGTGATGAGATCGTGCGCTCCTGGCTGGAAACCATGATCGCCAACGGAACCGTCAATTTCGGCGACAGCAATACCGCAATCGTGGAGGCGATTGGCAGCGCAGAAATCGATGCCGGACTCGTCAATCACTACTACGTTTACGTCGTAGGGCGCGAAGCTGGTCCGGGGTTCCCGGTGGCAAATCATTTTTTTGCCTCTGGTGACCCCGGATCGTTGGTCAACGTTGCCGGAATCGGATTGCTCGATGGCGCAGAGCAATCGACTGCGGCGCTCGCATTTGTCGAGTACATGCTTTCTCCCGCGGGACAGGAGTATTTTACAACCGAGACATTTGAATATCCGTTGGCGCTGGGACTGGACGCTCCGCAGGGTCTTGTACCGCTGAGTGAAATCGATCAACCGGACTTCGATCTCGGCGACCTCGCCGATTTGCGAGGGACGCTTGATCTCCTGATCGACGTCGGCCTCCTTTGACCCTGTCTCGGAAATGGTGCCAACGCGATCACCATACGTTCAGCCGACGGCATGTCCGGTGTTACCATGCCGGCCATGATCAAGCGCTGGCTACGGCGCCGCCTGCAACTGGATGCGTCGGCACGGGAGTTGCGTCTGGGCGATACGAATCGACAGCGCGGCGCCCTGGTGAAGAAGGGACGGCTCGTCGCACTACGCGCCCATGTCCCCGCCAATCGAGACGCGTTTCAGCGCTGGTATGCGGATCGCGAGATCGCGTCGCTTCTGCGCCACGATCTCGAACCTCTGACGATGCCTCAATCGAGAGGCTACTTTGATACGTTCATTTTGCCGTTGTCCGCGCGCGGCACTTGCTTCGCTATCCACGAGCGCAAGACGAAGCGACTCATAGGGACAACCGCACTGACCGACCGCGCCCCTGGGAAGGATGGGGTCTCGGCGCTCTTTCGCATCGTGATCGGCGAAAAGGATGTCTGGGGCAATGGTTATGGAACCGAAGCCACGCGGCTGGTGGTCGAAACGGCGTTCGATGCCTTGGCTTTGGACGAAGTCCGGCTCGAGGTCTTTCAGCACAACAACCGAGCCTTACGTGCATACATGCGGGTCGGATTCGAGGTTACTGGCGAACACGTCGAGTGGGTCTCCCGAAAAAAAACCGAGCTCCGGGTGATCGAGATGCGGCTGTCGCGGCACCGGTATCACGCCTTGAACAGCGGACAACCCGACGGAGTAAGAAAGTCCTTGGCAAACGGGCGCGAAAAGCGACAGGTCCGACGCGCTGAACGCGAGGCAGCTCTGGTGCGGCGTCGCACCGATCGCGCTGACCGGATGCCGACGAAACCGGACGATTCACTTGGCACACTTCAAACTCCGGAGCCCGGCGTGGATTGACAGAGCCTACCTGCCCCCGTACCATCGCAATGGCAAACACAAGGTCGCGGGGAATCTGCGGGCGGCGATCTGGGAATCGTAGTCCGCTGGAGCGGCCGAGGGACTGAGAGGGAAATAGGGGAGGGGTCGGTACGCGTGACCGAGAACGAGCGGCGCGCCGCAGATTCGCTGCGCGCATCGGACGTGTTTTTGCGATGTGTTGGGGTCGTCGGGTTGATCGCAGCAGCGCTCGTGTTGCTTCTCGTGCTCTACCCAACATAGGTCGCGTTCGCGCCGAGGATTTGCGGCGCACGATGCGGGATGAACTCACAATGAACCCGGCGAATCACACGCCGGGTTCGCATTTTTTGGCTCCGCAGGAGATGTTGATGCCAGCCGGAACGCCAGCGGTGAGGCTCGCTCGACTCGCCCTGAGTGTCGCCACGGCGCTTCTCATCGCCGGGTTCAGTGGGTTGGACGAAATGAGCCGGGCATGGCAGGAAGTTCCTGGTCAGGGTGAGCCGGCGATCCGCGTCGTCCATGGGATTGTCGACGCCGGTCCACTTGATGTCTATGTCGACGGCGCGGTCGCCCTGATCGGTATTGTCTTTGCCGACACCAGCGGAGATTTATCGCTTCGCCCTGGTGAGCATCAGTTTGCGGTTGTTCCAACCGGAGAGAACCTGGACGACGCCATCGCCCAAGGCAACATCGAGCTTGGGGGTGAAGCCCGGTATTACACCACCCTGCTTGGCACGAGCGAAAGCGCCAGCGTCGGTTTATTCGAGATCGACGACCGACCGCTTGACGCCGGACGGGCGCGTTTCCGCGTCATCGGTGGAGTGATCGATGCGGGTGAGATCGTGCCCATTTTTGCCGGCAGTGATGCGCTCTCCGAACCTCTCCAGTTTGGCGATGCTTCGGAGTATGCATCGATTGATGCGGGTCTCTATGACTTCGACATTCTCGGTGTGGTCTCGGGTGGATCACTGCTCTCCCTGCCGCAAACGGAGTTGGCGGAAGGAACAACGACGGATATCGTCTTGGTCGGGCAAGTTGGCGAAGGCTCCCTGCAGGCATTGACCGTCCTGAACTCAGTGGAAGTTGCCCGAGTTCTGGGGAGAACAGCAAAGATCCAGGAGGGAAGCTGCGCCGCACCGGGGGACATCATTGCTGATCTCGGTATCGTCAACGAGGGACAGGGCCAGATCGTCGGAGCACCTCAGACTGCGCAAGTCCAACAAGGATACGGAGTAGCGGCTATTCCGTTTGCGTCTCTCATTGGGTCGGTGCACACCGTGACCGTTGCCAACGATGCTGCGGCGGGCGGGGACGTCGTCGCTTGCGGCGGGATCGGTGGCGCGCTAACCGATACCGGCGCGCTGGTCATCGCCTTGGGGGACTTGGCAGGTGGCGCCCCAGGCGGCATAGCCGTTCTTGCGCCCGCATTGGAAGATCCGGAAACGACGGGAGTTTCGATCTTCGTGACGGCGAGCAATACCGCGACCAACAGAGCCGCGACTCCAGAAGCTATGGAATGATCCTGGCATCCGCGTTGTCGTGACGGTCGACGGCCGGAACCTGACTAGCGATTTCCTCTGCAAGGAGAGCTCCCGCGATTGTCAAGGCACGGTCGCGATCGTCAAACTTGAGCTCGCCGTCGATCACGAGTTCCCGCAGGTGCTCCTTGACGCGCTTGATCCAGGGACCAGGGGAAAGATCGAAGTAGCGCATGAGATCGTTGCCGTCCAGGGGACTATTGAGATTGGCTAGCTCGGTTTCCTTCTGAAGCCGATAGAAATGCTGCCGCAGTGCGTAAACGCGTTGCGCCGCTTCAATGCGCTTTCGCTCGCGCCCGGACGTGACATCGGCCGCGGCCAAGTCGAGCAGATCGTCCCAAACAACGCCCGCCTCGAGTGCGAGACGACGCACGGCACTATCGGTCCAGGATTCATCGTAAGCGGCAGGGCGCCCATGGAGCGCGACAAGTGTCACGACCGCAGTTCGAAGCACCTTGTCGGCATTGAGTCGAGCCAACCCACGAGCGGCGATGTCGGCGCCAGCGCGCTCATGGCCAAAAAAGTGAACTTCACCATTCTGATCGACACTACGAGCGGATGGTTTCCCGGCGTCGTGGAAAAGTGCCGCCCAGCGAACCGACGGACGCGCCGGAGCTTGCGCTACGACTCGGACCGTATGGTCCCAAAGCGCTTTCTCGCGGCCAAACGGACGTGGCGAGGTCCTTCCATTCTCAGCGGCGAGCGGTTCGAGCTCAGGAAGCGCGACGCGAAGAAGGCCAGTTTGACGAAGCGTTTCCAGTCCATGGCTCGCGAACTGGCCGATCAGCAGGCGAGTGAGCTCCGCCAATACACGTTCCTGGCTGATCCGGGCTAGGCTAGCAGCCTGACGGGACATCGCGTGTTCGGTCGGCCAATCAAGTCTGAACCCGAGCTGTGAAACAAAACGCGCGGCGCGCAACAAGCGCAAGGGATCTTCGCGGAAGCGATCGTCAGGATTGCCAACGGCGCGAATGAGCGCCTGGGCGATGTCGGCTTCACCGTTCCAGGGATCGACGATGACGCCGGACCTGGACTCGACCGCGATCGCATTCATGGTGAAGTCGCGGCGGCCTAGATCGTCTGTCAATGTTGCGTCGAATGCGACCTCCGGAAATCGGGTCTGGTCGGGGTAGACCTCGCGCCGATACGATGTCACCTCGACGTTCAACCGATCCGGCTCTTCACCAAATACGGCGGCGACTGTGCCGAATCGCTCGCCGACCAGATACACCGAGGTCGCTGACGCGTGTTCGAGAATTTCTCGGGACTCGGCGGGAGTCGCCGACGTGGCATAATCGAGATCAGTTAGAGTGTCTGCGGACATTAATGCAACGCGAACAATGCCGCCAACGAGATAGAGTTCGGCGCCGGCGCGTGAAAAGTGTTCTGCAAGCACGCCGTTGACGAGTTGCTGGCGCGGAGTGAGCCGATTCAAGAGGGACTCGATCAATTCCCGTGTCCATGTTCCCCTGGCGTTGGTCCAGGTTGGCGCGAGGGCCATTCACCGAGTCTACCCGTTAGAGATCTGGTGTAGAGGTTCCAATTACCAAGGTAAACTCGTCGTTCCAGTTGCACTTCTTGGTCACTCCTGACGCATTCTTGTCGATATGGCGCGGCCCCGACACCCGCGACCGGACCCGCATGTTCACCATAGCGGCACCGTACTCCGGAGACGATTGGTTTGGAGGAAACACCGGTCGGACAGTTCGGCCGTATGACTGTCGGGGACGAATCGGCGCCACGGGCGACTGACCCGCGCCCGGCGGATACCGATAGCCGAACGCGTACCCACCTCGCGAACGAGCGTACGTTTCTGGCCTGGCTGCGGACCGGGCTCAGTCTGATGGCGGTTGGAATTGCAGCGGCCGGGTTTCTGCCCCCGGATCTTGTTCCGGGGTTCCGGTACGTTTCGTTGATTGCGGTATTTCTGGTGGTCAGCGGGACTGTGCTGGTGCTGTTTGGCGGCTTCCGCTACGTCAAAACCAGCCGGCAGATTGAAATAGGAACGTATGAGCCGGCGGTACGAGCGACGACCGCGATTGCGTTCTTGATCGCCCTGCTCGGGATTGCGGCGGTGCCATTGATCCTGCTCTTGAGATAATCCAATCCTGTGCGCGAGCCAGCGCAGGAGCAGTACCGTCCGCGGGTCGCCAAACTTGCATACGGGTGATCGGGTCGCCAATCACGCAAGCCCTCCCACGACCGTCAATTGCTCGCTCATTTGGTCCGCGATCGGGAAGCGCAGTATTGCAATGGAGCCTACCGCTCCGGGACCAATGAAAAATGATCCGTGCAAATCGGCGATGACCAAGCGCTGAATAATTCGCATGCCAAGGCCGTGGCTCCCCGTCGGATCGAAATTATCGGGGATCGCTTCGCCGTCATTTCCTATTTCAATGACCGCTTCGCCCTCCTCCTCAAACGCCCGGATGGTAATGACTCCACGGTCCCGGTTGGCAAATCCATGTTTAACTGCGTTCGCAACCAACTCATTGATCAGCAGGGCGAGGATGGTAGCCTGCTTCGAGGGAACACGGAGCTCGCTCGGTGGAATGTCGAACCTGACCGAGAGACCAGGGGGAACGAGCGTGCCATAGGCTTCATCTGCGGCGTGGCGAGCGATGACGTCGACTGTCGTTCCGCCAAGCCGACTCTCGTCACTGAGCAGGTCATGAACCGCCGCAATGGCCTGGACACGGCTTGTCGCCTCGCGAAGATGGGATGCCCAGCTCTCGGCCTCATTGTGCCGTAGCTGAATCGAGAGGAGCGCCGCCACCGTTTGCAGGTTGTTGCGAACGCGATGGTGCATCTCCTGCAACAAGGCAGACGCCACTTCGAGTCCCCGCCGCGCATCCCGATACAATGTGGCATTCTCGATGGCAACTGTAGCGCCATCCGAGAACGCCTGAAGTAAGCCGAGCTCGTCTTCGGGCAGCTCGTTGCCCGGCGCCATGCGCAAACAGAGCGCACCGAACGGCTCCCGCGCTGAACGTAGCGGTAGACAGAAGAGACGGCCGGAACCATCGACATAATCCATGTCCAGCGTCCTCGCGGCGCCGGTTTTCATCACTTCCCGGATGACTTCATCCCGGCCCGATTCATCGACGACATCCTTCGCTCGGCCCGCTCGATACCCGATTGTCGCAGGCGCCACGGAGTCGCCGGCGCGACCAGGAAAGCGAAAGATTGCAGCGCCTTCGACGTTGAAAAGCGCTACGGCCTGCTCGGTTATGAGGCGAAGTACATCCTCCAGCTCCAGGGTCGACGCAATCGTGTGCGAGACCCGCTGCATGGTCCCCAGCTCGGTTATCTTGCGCTGAAGCCGCGCGTCCGTGCGGTTGTAGAGACGAGCATTCTCGATAGAGATGGCAAGCTCGCCAGCGACAAGCTCGAGAAACGCGATCTCATCTTCGGAAAATTCACGGAGGTGCAGGGTAAAGAGGTTGATGATGCCGACCAAAACCTCAGGTTCAACGCCCCGGCGAAGCACCATGGGCACCGATATCTGCGACGCGTAGACATCTTCCCCCGTCGCCGGGATTGGCACGTATGAGGGGTGATTCCGCGCGTCAGACGCGGCGATGACGCGTTGCTCGGCGGCGGCGCACCCCGTGATACCGACGCCTGGGCGCAACGTTAGCGCCCCCACGGCTGCTGGGTTAAGTCCGATTGCGGCACGGAGCGCTAGCGAATCGGTCGCCTCGTTGTAGAGAAGAATGGCACAGGCGTCGGCGCTCGTAGTGTCGGCCAACACGCTCACTGCGGTAGACAACCGGTCGGAAAGATTGAGGTCGGCGGTCGCCGAAAGATTGATCCGGTGCAGCGCGGCGAGCCAGGGCAATGGCGCGTCGCCGCCAAAGTCGTGATCGGCAGGTGCTTCTTCTGTTTCATGAAATGCCGTCGCGAGGGCCGCCAGTGCGGTGCCCGCGGCGAGGGCGGTCGCTGGGTCGCCACCTTGGCCGCCCGTGCGATCGAAAAGATCCTGTAGCACGGTGACGGCCACGGACATGGCGTCTTCGAGGCGAACGCCGCCGCGACATGTTTCGACACCGAACGCGGCGAAGCGAGCGCGCAGTGCGTGGGCGCTCGCCGTGCCCATCGTCATACCGCTGGGATAATCGGCACGCAAATCAGCAACCAGTCGATCGCCGAGATCGTGAATCGTTATGGTCTTCAAAAAGCATTGCCTCGGAGCGTGCAGCGACCGTCCGGAGGGGATTCCGGACGGTCGCTCCTACGGGTCACTGTCGATACACCTATCCGAGCGAAATCGCTTCGCTTTCGAGCCGGTTGATGACCATCAAGCGGGGTTCGGTCATATCTTCGATGGCGTATTTGAGTCCCTCCCGGCCGAGACCCGATGCCTTCACGCCGCCGTACGGCATATGGTCGATCCGGTATGTCGGCACGTCATTGATCACGACACCACCGACCTCGATGTTTTCATACGCGGTGAAGGCTCGTTCCAGGGAATTGGTAAATACGCCTGCCTGCAAGCCAAAATCCGAGTCATTCAGTTTGGCAATGGCCTCACCGAACGTCTTGACTGAGGCGATCGTCACCAACGGAGCGAAGGCTTCTTTTGAGCAAACGAAACTCGCGGGATCGGCATTTTCGATCACGGTTGGCGGGAAAAACGTGCCATCGGCGGACCCACCAGTCAAAACTCGAGCTCCTTCCGCTGCTGCCAAATCAATCCATTCCTGAGTCCGCTGCACCGCTTTTTCATCGATCATCGGACCGAGGTCCGTTGTGCGGTCGAGCGGATCACCAAGCTTAACGCCCCCAACCGCCGCCAGGAGTTTGTCACGAAATTGCTCGTAAACATCTTCGACGACGAACACGCGCTGTACTGAAATGCAGACCTGACCCGAGTAGGCGAAGGCACCAACGCGAATGCGATTGACGGCGAAATCGAGATCTGAATCGCTGTCGACGATAACGCCCGCGTTCCCGCCCAACTCGAGCACCACCTTTTTCATCCCGGCGCGGCGTTTCATCTCCCAACCGACATCGGGTGAACCAGTGAACGATAGGAGCTTGAAGCGCGGGTCTTCGACCAGTGCATCGCCGACCTCGCGGTCCATCGGCATGATGCTGACTGCACCCTTGGGTACACCGGCGGCGTCGACGATTTCAGCAAATAAGAGCATCGTCAGCGGATCGCGAGACGGCGGCTTGAGGACGATCGTGTTGCCCG
Organism: Chloroflexia bacterium; assembly: GCA_013697005.1. Classification (GTDB taxonomy): domain Bacteria; phylum Chloroflexota; class Chloroflexia; order Thermomicrobiales; family UBA6265; genus JACCXM01. The sequence goes on from JACCXM010000103.1 coordinate 22,737, forward strand.
CGGCAATTGCTGGCGCGAGTTTGTGGAGAGCAAGGTTCAGCGGAAAATTGAATGGCGAGATACCTGCGATCGGACCAATTGGGAACCGCCGCACGATGCCGCTGCGACCCTTCGACGCCGGGAGCAGGTCAAGTGGAATGACTTCACCGTGCATACGCTTCGCTTCTTCGGCCGCGGTGTCGAGTGTAAATACGCCGCGGTCGGTCTCGATCTCCGCGTCGCGAATCGGTTTGCCCGCTTCGGCCGAGATCATCTGCGCCACTTCGTCGCGTCGCTCCTGCAGCCCTGCCGCCATCGCCTTGAGCAGGGCAACCCGCTCGAACGTCGGCATTTGCCGCGTAACCTCGAACGCAAGCCCGGCGCCGACGATCGCTTGCTCCAACTGCTCGCGACTTGCCTGATAGGTGACGCCGACGATCTCACCCGAGTAGGGGTTTCGTACCGCAAGCGGTTCGGCGGAGGTTTGCCACTCCCCGGCTACATAGATCGGAACCTTCTTGGCGCCGATAGTCGAGGCAGTAGTCGCGTGTTGCAGGGTCGTTGCCATGGGAATAGCCTTTCGGTGGAGCCGGGCCGGTGTCGTTGATGGATGATACGACACCAGTATTATCGGGACGGCGGCGTGATTTTCAGCGTGCAAAAGGAATGGCGCCGTAGGTCAGCCGAATCCCTAGCCGAGAAGTGCTTTTCCGTCGCGGGTGCCTGCCCAGGCGTCCGGCGCCCCGGCGAACTCACCAGTGCCATCTTCCCACCAATTCGGCAACTGAGCGCCAATCGCGGCCAATTCAGTTTTCGTGTAGATGAGTCCATCGCGATCGCGAACGGAGAGCTCATACTCGTGGCTCATCGTGATCGCATCGACTGGGCAAACCTGCGAGCAGAGTCCACAGAACATGCAGCGTCCCGCTCGCAGAATGAACTCTCCGAGCTCGCGATCGCCTTCTTCGGATGCTACTACGTGCATTTCGAGACAAGACGTCGGGCAAATTCGGGCGCAGAGACCACACGCTACGCAAAGCGCCTCTCCAGTTTCGGGATCTGTCCGCAGCGAAGGAAGGCCGCGAAACCGCGGCGCCATGTGTCGTTTCTCTTCGGGATATTCGATGGTTACCTTTGGCATGAAGAGCCGCTTGAACGTGACCTGAAATCCTTTGACTTCGTCAAACATTGGAGACTCCGGAGCCAAACGATATCGGCGCATGCGCCGGCAAGCGGAATTTTGGCGAGAGCTCTCCCGCTCCGTTGCTGGCTAAAGTGAGTATCTCCGTTCCCCCATCCATATACGAAAGGGTCGGCACATGCACTGGTTGACGTTCGAGCCGGGCGTAGGAAATCCCCGTGTAGCCCGCGACGAGACTTGCCACCTCGTCCATGACCTGCGCCGGTCCCCGGTAGCTCATCTCATAGCCCATACGGCGAGCAATGTGGGAAAACGTCTCGATCCCGCTCTTGGCCTCGCCCATAGGCGGGACGGCCGAACGCAATCGTTGCACCGCGCGGTCGAACGATGTGAAGGTTCCATCTTTTTCCATGGCCATAGTCATCGGCAGGACCACATCGGCCAGTTTTGCCAGTGGCGTGCCGGCATACGCGTCAGTCACGACCAGGAATTCGAGCGTCGGAAGCGCGGTCATGAGTGCTGAATCGAGCGCCTCGAATCGGCCCCCAATCGTGTTGCCAACAATCATGGCCTTGATTTGGCCGGATTCGATCGCACCAGGGAGCTCTGCGATCCCCAATCCCGCGGCCGCGGCAAGATGACGAACCGGGACGAAGCCATTGCGGTTCGTTGTGGGGTCGTTCCACTTCGGCATCCAGGCTGCCTCGAAACGACGTCTGGCATCCGCGTCGCGAATCGACAGCCCTCCAGGCAGGTGAGCCGGATGCACACCCATATCGGTCGTCCCTTGAGCATTCGCGGGACCACGCGGACTCGCGACTCCACCACCGGCGCGGCCGAGATTTCCGGTGATCAACGCGAGATTGAGACAGGCGGCGGCAATTTCTGCTGGATCTCCATAGTTGGGCTGGCCGGACCCTGAATCGACTTGATGGGCGATGGATTGGTAAATGAGCGACGCGGGATAGTCGCCATCCGGGGACAGTCCGGCGCCTCCCGTTCCGTACAGCATCGCGGCGGCACGGATGTTATCGACGTTCACGCCGGTGATGGCTGAAACGGTCCTCAGCTCGTAGGTGCTGAGACTCGCCTGCCAGTGCGCGACGTCGGTGGCAGCCGTCGCATCGGGCCGAGCCAAACCCTGCTCGCAAATTTCTCGTGCGATCCCGTTCAGCAGCGTTGCCGTCGTTCCCTGATTCGGTTTCAGATATAACGAAGAACGCCAGCCAAGTGGGTAGTCGTCATGACTGATGACGACGTACTTCGCTTCCCGATAAAGTTGCGAGTGGTAGAACCAATACGATGCGACTGGAGCCGCCTTGCCGATATTCGGCCCAATGACCAAACCGGCTTTCACATCAGAAAAAAGTTCTTCCATGGTGTTCGTGTTCGAGACATCGATGCCAAGGGAATCTGCGGTGGCTCGCCTCACCGCGGCTTGCGCGGGACTGAGATGCTGATCGACATTGGCGCTGCCCATCACCGCGCGGGCGAAAACCTGGGCGACGTACGCTTCTTCGTTGGTGGAGTCGGGCGAGACTAACAGCGCAAACTGATCGCCCTGAAAGTGCGACAAAGATTCGGCCGTGTAGTCGATGGCGTCTTCCCAGGTTGCCTCATGGACGAATTCCCGCTCGCCAGCGTGCATGCGGCGGATCGTGGGGTACAAGAGACGTGTGGCACTCTGCACTTGCTCATGACCCCATTTGCCTCGCTCGCAGAGATAACCGTGGTTCGTACCGCGGTCCCAGAGGTTGGTGGCGCGCCGTACCAGACCCCGATTGGCCTCGGCGTTGATCGTGCATCCCACGTCACAGAAACCGCAAATGGTTTCCGTGGTGTCCAACTCCCAAGGATGGAGCCCAAAATGCCGATCGGTCAAAGCACCGACCGGGCAGACGGCAATACACATGCCGCACGAGGTGCAGAGGGTGTCGGTGAGATCTTCCCCGTATGCTGGGGCAATCGTCGCCTCCAGGGAACGAAACGCGCTTTCGATGGCGGTGACGCCGATCATCTCGTCACAGACGCGGGTGCACCGGTTGCACATGATGCAACGGTCCCACTTGTAATCGATCAGCTCACTGAAATGGGTATACGGTTGGGCAAATTTGGGCCGCCGGTAAGGATTCGCATGGATGTTGTGCAAGTACGTGTTGTCTTGCAAATAACACTCTCCTGATTTGTCACACGTCGGACAATCAAGAGCATGGTCGATTAAGTACATCTGCAAGATGAACTGTCGCGCGTTCATGACCTCCGGGGAATGGGTCAAAACCTCCATGCCGTCGGTGAGCGGCGTCGCGCACGATTCGATCAATCCGCCTCGTTTACCAAGAATTTCCACGGTGCAAATGCGACACGATCCCCACGCACGCATGAGCGGTTGAAAGCAGAGATTCGGAACTTCGATTCCGGCCATACGGGCCGCTTCGAGAATGACGGTCCCGGCTGGGACCGTCACTTCTTGACCGTTGATAGAGCCAGTGACCAGTTTTTGCTCGCTTCGGGTTGCGGTCACCATAGGTTCGTTATTACTCTCCAACCGGCAAACTGACCACACATGACACGGAGCGCTTGGTGGCCCATACACTCGTCAGTACGCGCGATTTTACCATGCGTGAGACACCGAGCAAGCCCCGCGGGCGGCGCTCCGGCGCCGGCAGGAATGGTAAACTCCGGGGCCGTTTGGCGACGTAACGCGTGCGACGGGCAGGATCCGCTTTGGTCGATCAGAACGGTCAGAAATCCCCGGTCGCGAGCGGGTATGAAGCCGTCATCGGGCTTGAAGTCCACGCGCAATTGCTGACCCAATCCAAGATGTTTTGCGGCTGCTCGGCTCGCTACGCCGACGCGGCTCCGAATACGCTGGTCTGCGTTGTTTGTGGAGGGTTTCCGGGCGCGTTGCCGGTGCTGAACCAGGCCGCGGTCGAGGCGGCGATTGTCACTGGGCTTGCACTCAATTGTGACATACCACGTTTCAGTAAGCTCGATCGCAAGAACTATTTCTACCCGGATTTACCCAAGGGCTACCAGATTTCCCAATATGACATGCCATTGGCCGTTGACGGTCATTTGGAATTCGCTTCCGGAGGTCAGACCCGGCGCGCCAGAATAACTCGCGTTCATGTCGAGGAGGACACCGGCCGACTGGTGCATCGGACTGAAGCGAACGGCTCGCGCGTAAGTCTCATTGACCTGAACCGCTCCGGAGTCCCGTTGATGGAGATTGTCGGTGAGCCCGATCTCCGGTCGCCCGAGGAAGCCCGCGATTATCTAACCGCCTTGCGTCAAATTTTGCGCTATATCGGCGTGTCCACTGGCAACATGGAAGAAGGCGCGTTCCGTTGTGATGCCAATGTCTCTGTTCGCGAGCGAGGTGGACCATTGGGCGCCAAGGTCGAAGTCAAGAACATGAATTCGTTCCGAGCTGTCGAACGGGCGCTGCGGTTCGAGCAGGAGCGCCAGACCGAGGCACTGCAAACGGGACAACGGATCGAGCAGGAAACGCGCGGTTGGATCGAGGATCGTGGCGTTACCATGTCGCAACGGACGAAAGAGCAGGCCCACGACTATCGGTATTTTCCGGAACCAGATCTCCCGCCGCTGATCGTGTCCGAAGAAACGGTTTCTGGATTGACATCTCGCTTACCGGAGATGCCGGCGCAACGCCGGGCGCGGTTTGCCCAGCAATACGGGCTGGCCGAATCTGAATCGATGCAGCTCACCGCGGAACGCACGGTGGCCGACTTCTTTGAGACCGTTGCCCAGAGCGACGGGGTCGATCGCCCGAGCAGCGCGGCGAATTGGATCGTCAACGATCTCACGGGACTGCAGCGCTCGCGCGGTTTGGCTCCGGACCGACTTCCGCTCTCGGCACGACAGTTGCAAGACCTCCTCGACGCACTCGAACAAAGTCGCGTGACTGTTCGTGCCGCAAAGGAGCTACTTCCCCAGATTCGTGAAGGCGAGGCTGTCATGATGGCCGCCGCGAGGCTGAATCTGCTCGTGCTCGATGCGGCAGGGGAGATTCGAGATGCCGTGGTTGCAACGATCGCCGCGTTCCCGGCCGCGGTGGCCGACTATCAAGGTGGTAAGCACGCCGCCATTGGCCGGTTGATTGGCGAAACCATGCGTCGCACCGACGGTCGCGCCGACCCGGAGGAGGTACGCCGGGTGTTGGAAGAGGAGCTGATTCGCGGGTAACTCGATGGCAGTCCCCGCCATAAGCTCATGACTTGACGTTGCGCAACGAAGCGCAATGCCTTCAGAGGGGGTTTTCATGCAATTGAAACAGGCAGAAGCGGTTGCGAATCTCTCCGCGCCGATCGACGGCATCGACGAGGATCGCGATCTCTTTCAGGTCGCCGTCGAGCAGTTTGCGATCGCGGCAGATGTCCTGGGTCTCGATGATGACATGCGCGAGATTCTGAGCCATTGCCAGCGCGAGCTGATCGTGAACTTTCCGGTGGAGATGGACGACGGCTCAGTGGATGTTTTCACGGGCTACCGTGTCCAGCACAACAGCGGTCCAGGACCGACAAAGGGGGGCATTCGCTATCACCAGAGCGTCACCTTGTCGGAGGTCAAGGCGCTGGCAATGTGGATGACCTGGAAATGCGCCGTCGTGGGACTGCCGTATGGTGGCGCCAAGGGCGGAGTTCAGGTCAACCCCAAACTGCTCTCGCAGGCCGAGCTGCAGAACTTGACCCGACGATACACCACGGAGATCCAGCCATTCATCGGTCCGAATCAGGACATCCCAGCGCCGGACGTCAATACGAATCCGCAAATCATGGCCTGGTTGATGGACACGTACTCGATGAACATTGGGTACTCCGTTCCGGGAGTGACAACAGGAAAACCGATAGTGCTCGGTGGATCGGAAGGCCGGAGTGAAGCAACTGGCCGGGGCTGCGTGTTCACCATTGAGAACACCGCTCGTGTCTTGGGTCTGGACCTGGCCAAAGCACGTACGGTAGTGCAAGGATTCGGGAACGCTGGCTCGGTCGCCGCGCGTCTGATGGCTGAACTTGGTTCGCCGGTTGTTGCGGTCAGTGATTCCCGCGGCGGGGTATACAACCCGGATGGGCTCGACCTGACAGGAGTCAATGCACATAAACTGCGCACGGGCACCGTGGTTGGATTCAGTGAAGCGGAAAGCATCACAAACGAAGAAGTCCTGGTCCTGCCAACCGAGGTCCTCATCCCGGCTGCACTCGAGAATCAGATTACCGCGGACAATGCCGGAATGATCCAGGCGCAAGTCATAGCAGAAGCCGCCAATGGCCCGACGACGCCAGAGGCCGACCACATCCTGTACGATCGTGGAATTTTCGTCATCCCCGATATTCTCGCCAATGCGGGCGGGGTCACGGTGTCATATTTCGAGTGGGTTCAGGCGTTGCAAGCGTTCCCTTGGACGGAACACGAAGTCAATGAGCGGCTGCGGCAGATCATGAACCGATCATTTGAGGCTGTGTACGGGACATCCACCAATTACGCGGTCCATATGCGAACAGCGGCGCTGGTCCGCGCCATCGATCGGGTCGCGGAGTTCACCCGGTTGCGAGGGATCTACCCATAAACTCTCACGTTGTAGGGACAAATGGAACCGTTGCACCAAACTGATGGGGAGGCGCGAGGATTGCGCCGCTCATTTTGGCCTGTCCTGTTTGTCGTCTCGGTCGCTGCGTTGATCTGCATTGTGAGTTTTGGGGCAGGGATCGTCGCTGAACGGAGCCTCTTCAGCGGGCGATCGCGTGGTTCGGACTCATTGTTTGGTGATGCAAATGTAGGTGGCAGCACCGCGTCGAATACGGCCTTTCCACGCCAGGCTGAGCTTCGCACGCTCATCGAGGACGAGTATTTCTTCTTGCCGGCGTCACCAGAGGCCAGGGCAACGTTCTGGGCAGACCTGGAGGAGGGCGCCGTGGCAGGCATGGCGGCAGTCGCGGCCACCCCGGTGGCGACCATGGATGGCTACCGGCGCGGGCTCGATTATGCTGCGGCGCGAGGAATAACCGAAGCCTTGGGCGACGATTACACGATCTTCCTGGAACCACTCGTCGGCCAACCCCTGCGAGAGGAGCTGGCCGGGCAGTATGAAGGAATCGGCATTTGGGTCGAGCAACCGGAGGGGGAGATGACGATCATCGCCCCGATCGTTGGCTCCCCTGCCGCGCGCGCAGACTTGCGCCCCGGCGATGTGATTCTTGCCGCCGATGGCCACACTCTCACCGGCCTCCAGAACGATGCCGCAATGTCGCTGATCCGCGGTCCTGCCGGGACGCCGGTGCGTCTCACTCTGCGCCGGTCCGGCGTTGTGGGGCCATTCGACGTCATTGTCGACAGAGAGGCAATCGTTGTTCCGGCTGTCGTCTATGAGCCGCTGGCCGATGGCAGAGTGGCGCGTATCACTGCGGGAATTTTTGGTGACAACACCACCCGGGAGCTCGACCAGGCCCTTGCTCGCGCCAAGAACGACAAAGTCATCGGCATCATTCTCGATCTGCGGGGGAATGGTGGCGGCTGGGTCACGAGCGCCCAGGAGATGATTGGCAGGTTCGTGCCGGCGGATGTAGGGCCAGCCCTTTATCAGGATCTCGATCTCGACGATGGCGACGACTTGATAGCGGAGCTAATCGTCAGCGACGGCGAAACAGTTTTCGAAACACCGCTCGTGGTTCTGGTCGACGGAGGCACCGCTAGCGCGGCGGAGATCGTCGCGGGGGCAATTCATGATTACGATCGAGGGGTGCTGGTTGGTGAGCCTACTTTCGGCAAAGGGCTCGTGCAACGCGTCCATGATTTTGATGACGGCTCATCGGCGCGCATCACGTTTGCCCGCTGGTTGACCCCAAGCCAGACCCCGATCCCCGTTGAGGGACTGGCGCCCGATATCGTCGTGACCGTTCCGGCTGAAGCGGCAGGGGACCCGCAACTCGAACGGGCCTTGGACGTTTTGCTTGGGGATTTGGCAACCCCGTCACCGGAGTAAGTCCATTTCGAGCTCAGCGAAATGCTTTCCAAGATTTAACAGGGCGGTTTCCGTCCGTTAACACACGCGACGTTACCGTATGCGCGTGATGCAAGAGACGCCGCTGAAGCAGCCGACCCCAGCTCCCGCCCGTATTCATCACTATGATGCTGACCAAGCGACGGTGCTGCTTGTTGAAGATGATCCAGTTCTCCGCAGCACACTCGCATACAACCTCTCTCGTGAGGGATTTCGGGTGCTGACCGCTGGTGATGGCGAATCCGGTCTGCAACTGGCCAGACACGAGCTCGATCGACTCGATGTTGTCGTACTCGATGTAATGCTACCGGGCATCAGCGGATTTCAGGTGCTCCGCGCCTTACGCGCCAAAACAGATATTCCGATTCTCTTGTTGTCCGCGCGGGGAGAGGAGCAGGACCGGATCGATGGTCTGGAGCTCGGTGCTGACGATTACGTGGTGAAGCCGTTCGCCCTGCGCGAACTCATGGCGCGCGTGCGCGAAGGGGTGAGACGACGGGCGGTGCCCGCCGCGCAACCGCCGACGGTGTTGTACCGGGGTCCTTTGCGCGTCGAGATCGATCGCCGTCAGGTTATGGTCAACGGCACCCCGGTGCCGCTACGGCCCAAAGAATACGGGTTATTGCTCACGCTCACGTTCGAGCCAGGACGGGTCTTCAGCCGTCAGAACTTACTCGACGCGGTCTGGGGGGAAGATGTGATCGTTGATGAGCGCACCGTGGACGTTCATATCTCGTGGTTACGCGGCAAGCTGGCGTGTGCCGGACTGGACGCGGCCGCGATTTGCACGGTGTACGGCGTGGGTTATCGATTCGTCGTACCCGAGGTGCAGGAATCGATCGTTCTCGGGTCAAATTGACCTGGTGGTGCGATTGCGGCCGGCGGCGCGCCGGACGCGGTGCAAAAAGCGAAGGGAGTTGCAGAACATGTCGAAACGAGGGGTCGGTTCAATCATTCGGGGCGGATGTGTAGGACTTGCGATCACGAGCGCGGTTCTTTTGAGTTCATCGCCCACACTCGCGCAGGAAACGGATCTGAGCCCGCTGAGTGGCGAAATTGTGTCCGATGGTTCCTCGACCGTGGGTCCCTTGACCCAAGCCGTGGCCGAGGAGTTCAATGCACTTGCGCCGAACGTCCAGAGTAGCGTCGATATCTCGGGGACCGGTGGCGGTTTCGAGCGATTTTGCGCGGGCGAGACCGACGTGCAGAATGCGTCGCGTCCAATAGACGAGGAAGAAATCGCCCTCTGCGCGGACAACGGTGTCGATTGGTATGAGTTCGAAGTCGCCTATGACGGACTCACGGTGGTGACGAATCCGGAAAGTACGTTCCTCGAGTGCCTTTCGATCGATCAACTCAGGACCATCTGGCAGGGCGAAGGTGGCGCTCAGACCTGGGCGGACGTCAATCCGGAATGGCCCGCTGAGACGATCAACCTCTACGGTCCAGGGACCGACTCTGGCACCTTCGACTACTTTGTCGAGACGATTCTTGGCGACGATGAAATTCGACAGGATTTCACCCCCAGCGAGGACGACAATGTACTTGTCGAGGGTGTTTCGGGTGATGCGAACTCGCTGGGATATTTCGGGGCTGCCTATTACCAGGAGAATCAGGACATTCTCAAGGCAGTGGCGATCGACGCTGGAGACGGAAACTGCGTCGTGCCGACTCCAGAGTCGATCCAGGACGGCACTTACGCGCCATTGTCCCGGCCATTGTTCGTCTATGTGAAGGCGGCTTCACTGGAGCGGCCCGAGGTCGCTGAATTCATGCGGTTTTATCTCAACGAGGCCTCCACGTTGGCCTCTGACGTCGGTTACGTTGCGTCCCCAGCGGAGGTTTACACTACCGATTTAGAGAATTTCGAGAGCGCAGTGGCGGGTACTGGCACGCCGGACAGCGCAGCTGTTGCCGGGACGCCAGAGGCGTAGTTGATCCCAGCGCTGGCTTGGCTGAGCCCGCCCGGCCGGCTCGTGAAGACGCAGTCGTTTTCACGAGCCGACCAGAAACGGCAGTCCCAGGCAGGTATTCCGAGTCGGACTTCGACGAGAGCAAGGCCACCAGAACGAGGGGGAAAGACTTGGGGCCTTCAGGCGACACCATCCCGGCGAATCGAGAGCACGAATTCGGCGAAATCCCGGGCTCCGCAACCGGGCGAGGTATCGCGCCGATCACGGCACTTGGCGGCCGGGCTCCGGTCAATCTCGATCTCTCCGGGCATAAGTCGCGCGGGATGCAAGAGAGAATCGTCGGCGTCCTCTTGTGGATTTGCGGTGCTCTCTCGCTGTTGACGACCGCCGGAATCATCTTCGTGCTTTTCCAGCAGGCGTTTGTTTTCTTTCAGCAAATTCCGATAACCGACTTCCTGTTTGGAACCACGTGGACAGCGTTGTTCAAAACGCCGCTGTACGGAGTGTTGCCATTGGTAAGCGGTACGTTGATGATTACCTTGATTGCGATGCTCGTGGCAATCCCGTTGGGACTTATGAGCGCCATTTATCTGAGCGAATATGCGCCGAACCGAGCGCGAGAGATCCTCAAACCCGCACTCGAACTCCTCGCTGGGATTCCGACTATTGTGTACGGCTTTTTCGCTGTCACGTTCATACGACCTGATATTCTGGTCAAAATCTTCCCCGGTATCGGTCCCTTTAGTGCCCTTTCCGCTGGAGTCGCCGTCGGTATTCTGACCATTCCGCTGGTTGCATCACTGAGTGAAGACTCGATGCGTGCGGTCCCGCGAGCACTACGCGAAGGCGGCTATGCATTGGGCGCCACAAAACTCGAGGTTTCTTGGCAAATCGTCGTCCCCGCCGCGATTTCAGGCATCATTGCCTCCTTCATTCTGGCGATGTCGCGAGCTGTCGGCGAGACGATGATCGTGGCGCTTGCTGCCGGCTCCAAGGCACAACTGACCGGAAATCCGCTCGAACCGATGCAAACGATGACGGGATTCATCGTCCAGGCGTTTTCAGGCGATATGGTGGTGGGAACGCCACCGTATCTGTCACTGTTCGCCGTCGGGTTGCTTCTGTTTTTCATCACGCTGGCGCTTAATCTGATCAGCCAGAAAGTGGTCGGCCGGTTTCGGGAGGCATACGAATGAGCTCGCCGACGATGTTCGGTCCGCGTGCGGCGGTGCTGCCGAGGACCGCTGGGTCTTCCAATGTCAACGGGCGAAAAACGAAGGCGGCGATCATTCAAGGCATCCTCTTCGTCGCGACGGCTTTTGCAATCCTGGTGCTTGCTGCTCTGATTTGGGACATCACCTCGGCCGGAGTGACCTGGTTGTCACTCGACCTACTTACCAACACGTCATCACGACGTGCGGAAAATGCCGGCCTGCGCCCGGCGTTGCTGGGAACCCTGTGGTTGATCGGGTTGACCGCGGTTTTCGCGTTTCCAGTCGGAATTGGCGCCGCGGTGTATCTGGAGGAATACGCGCCAGTCAATCGCTGGACCCGTCTGCTCAAGACTAATATTTCCAACTTGGCGGGCGTGCCATCAGTCGTCTACGGTCTGCTTGGTCTGGGAGTGTTCGTTAGCTTGTTTGCGGCCGGGCGGACCATCGTTTCAGGCGCGCTGACGATGGCGTTATTGATTCTGCCGGTGATCATCATCGCCAGCCAGGAAGCGATCCGAGCGGTTCCGCCGTCTTTGCGACAGGCGGCGTTCGCTTTGGGCGCGACGCGCTGGCAGGTGGCCCGCGACCATGTTATTCCCACGGCAATGCCGGGCATTTTGACCGGGATCATCCTCTCGATCTCGCGGGCAATTGGCGAAACGGCGCCGTTGCTGGTAGTTGGCGCGGCCGCGTACGTCACGTTCAATCCTACGGGATTGACGAGTAGGTACACTGTTTTGCCGATGCAGATTTACGAGTGGGCACGACGCCCGCAGCAGGATTTCCAGGATCTGGCGGCGGCGGCCATCATCGTCCTCCTTGCACTCCTGCTGATGCTCAATGCCATTGCCATCTACTTGCGGCAACGGTTCAGCAAACGCGTGAACTGGTAGCCAACTTCCAGATTCAACGCGATGTAGGCGAAGCGCAAACCAGAGGACGGCGATGAACTCCGCAATCGAGCAAGTGGGGACTCCGAATGCGGCGGCTGACGTAGATGTCATAGTCAGTATTCGCGATCTCAATGTGTTCTACGGCAAGTTTCACGCCGTGGGCAACGTGTCCTTCGACGTGCCCAAAAATCAGATTACCGCGTTGATAGGACCCTCAGGCTGTGGCAAAAGCACGGTCCTGCGCTGCATCAACCGCATGAACGATCTTATTCCGGAGGCGCGTGTCGAGGGGCGCATCGAGTACCACGAAACCGATATTAACTCCTCGAACGTCGATCCGGTTGAAGTCCGCCGGCACGTCGGCATGGTGTTTCAAAAACCCAACCCATTTCCGAAATCGATCTACGAGAACATCTCCTGGGGCGCACAGATCAACGGCCATAAGGGTAACTACGACGAGTTAGTCGAACGCTGTTTGCGCCAAGCCGCCCTTTGGGATGAAGTAAAAGATAAATTGCAAGAGAGTGGACTCGCGCTGTCCGGAGGACAGCAACAACGACTCTGTATCGCTCGCACGCTCGCCATCAATCCCGACGTGATTCTAATGGACGAGCCATGCAGCGCTCTGGATCCGATTTCCACGCTGCGGATCGAAGACCTGATGCGAGAGTTGGAGCGCCAGTACACGATTGTGATCGTGACGCACAACATGCAACAAGCAGCGCGCGTATCGGATCAGACCGTGTTTTTCTCGCTCGGTGAGAATCGCATGGGTGTGTTGGTCGAAGCGTCCCAAACTCGGCAACTTTTCACGAATCCGAATGACCAGCGAACTGAGGACTACATCACTGGCCGGTTTGGCTAGATCAGCGCTTCCGGGCACAGCTCGGAATTGAGATATCAGTGGGGATCAGCCATGGTTCGCTATGAATACACGCAGGATCTCGAAAATCTGCGCGGCGCCGTCGTAGCGATGTCGAGCATGGTCGACAAGGCAATCACCCGTTCGATCGAGGCATTGATCCGTCAGGACGTTCGCATCGCCGAAGAGGTCATGGTCGCCGATCGCGCGGTCAACGATCAACGCTGGTCAATCGAGGAAGACGCCCTGCGCATTATTGCGACGCAGGCGCCGATGGCTGGCGATCTGCGCAGCATTGCGGCCGCCATTCACATTGTCACTGATCTTGAACGGATGGGAGACCATGCCGCGGGTATCGCCAAGATCGTCCTCGCAACAGCGAATGAACCGCTCCTCAAACCGCTGGTCGATATTCCTCGGATGGCGGAAATCTCACGAGGGATGCTCAATGATGCGATCACCTCGTACATCGAGGCCGATGCCGACGCGGCGCGGCGAATCGCCATCAAAGACGATGAAGTTGACGCGCTTTACGAGCAGATTTACCGGGAGCTGCTCACCTACATGATGGCCGATCCTTCGACGATCAACCGGGCAACGCATTTACTCTGGGTGGCCCACAATCTCGAACGGGTCGCGGATCGAGTCACGAACATTTGTGAGAGAGTGGTGTTCTCGGAGACGGGCGAATTGACAGAAATCAATGTTTCGACGTACTGATTCGCGGTGGAACTAGATTTGGGCCCGCTTCCAGGTAGTGACAGCGGCGACGAGACTCGCCAACGTGCTGATCGCCACCATCAGATCGGCATGCGACCTGGTGCCGGAACCAGTCCGCGGAATCTGGGAGACCACGGGATCCGAAGAGGGTAGTGAGGAGCACGCGAAGCCATCTCCGTTGGGATCCAGATTGTACGGGTCGATCGGGTCTTGGTTGTAAATCTGTTGCGCTTCCTCCTGGAAGTCGAAATCAACGCAGTCGATATCCTCCGCACCCTGTGGCTGAGCCGGCTCGTCGATCACCACTTCCATGTCTGCCGACGGTTCTTCCTGGTTGCGGCGATTGCGCCGCCTGGCCTGTGCGGTATCGTTTTCAGTCACTGGTTCGATGGCAAGTAACTCTTCGCAGGCAATTCCGTCCCCGTCTTCATCGAGGGCAACCAAGCCTTCGGGGTCAGCGTCGAATGCTTGCTGCGCCACTTCGGCGGTCGCGTAGTCGGCGCACGTTGGCGCCGGCGTCGCTGCATTGTCTTGAGTTCTGTTCCGATTTTCACGGCGGATTGGGCGCGCCGTATCGGTTGCGGTGCTCTCGTCCAGCGTGTTCTCTACGGTCGTGGCTTCGTCCGGAGCGGGATCAGAGACGGTTGCCGCGGGGAGCAAGGCACAGGCAACGCCGTCACCATTCGGGTCGAGATTGTTGGGGTCCGCATCATCCGCGTCGAGAACTGCTTGTGCTTCCTCCTGCGTTTCAAAGTCCTCGCAGTCCAAATCGGCACCGGTTTCTTGCGCACCATGTAGTGCAAACCTCGGGGAACTGAACGACGACGCAATCGAGCGTCCCCCATCCCAGCGGTCGACACCGGGCGCGGCAAACGCGCTCGCAAGCAGAAGCAAAAGAGAGAGATTCCAGAACTTCATCGCCTCGCTTTACTCCCGCATGATGACGCCGGCATTGCTAGTATCGAGCATGCACCCAGGACATAAAGCTGGACGAACTTCAATGCGAGGCCGTTCCACATCCCAGTGTGCAGGGTGTAATGTCCGTACATGGGCAAGGTGCCACGTAAATCAGGTTTTGACAAGACCGCGACCTCTTCGCATTAGACTCGCTTCACCGCTTTTCGAATGCTGCCTCGTCCGCCCAGCGCCGTTCAGGATGAACTCTCCGCCAGTGGGTGACGATGCGATCAAGGTCCGCGGCGAGCACTTCGATCTCGATGGGAGCGACAAGAACCTGATCGACAGTCGCGCGCAACTCCTCATTCATGGCAATCTCACGCTCCAATCCCGCGATCACGAGAATGGGCACGTCCGTGCGTTCACCAATCTGCGATCGGTCAGCATGGCCGCGGAGCCGGCGTACGAGCTCGAGTGCCCCGATCCCGCCGAGCGCGGCGTCCAGAATCACAATGTCGAAGGAACGAAGACGAAATACTTCCAGCGTTTGCAACGCACTGGCAATAGTGCTCGTCCAGAACCCCGCGTAGATGAGGCCTTCACCAAGAAACCCAACCAGCTCCGCGTCGTCACTGACGATCAGGACGTGAGGCCGTTGCAACGCTGGCGACATACGACTCCCTCGGAACCAGGCGAACACCGCACGTTCCGAATACGGTATGATGACGATACCCCGCGTGACCATGGACTCGTTTTGCGCTATCCGTATCGCAGATCGCCGACGTGACATTCTTGTCCGTGGATGCGGCGCTGGACGGAATTGTGCGATACGCTGTGGTTGAGTGTGGATCCGTGGAAACGATTGTTTCGTCTAAGGGAATGGGATATGGGACAGTGCTGACCAAGCGAGGTCAAAACCCCATGTTGCTATGCGCGTGCGCGATCGCATCGGCGGCGTGGATCGCTGGCGCTACGCCTTTTTTTGTGCCGCCGGTGGCTGGCCTGGAAGTCGTCAGCGCGCAGCCGCCGCTGGTCATGACGGGTTCGCCGCGCCAAGCCGATCAGCCTGCGATTCAGCAAGTTGGCGAGGGAACTGGTCAAGACGCGGAAAACCTTGATGATGGTGAGGCGACGCCACTGATTTCCACTCCATCAGATCAAGAGACGCTCGATAACAAAGCGACTCCCGAGACGCCGCAAGGTGATACCGAGCTTTTGGATCAGGGTACGCCTTACGTTGCGACCGATGTATCAGTCGCGCCCGTCGCTACGACCTACGCCGCACCGTCCACAGAAACCACCGTCACCTATGTCGAGCCGGCGTCACCACCCCCGGCCGGTCCGGTGGTTCCCGCGGGATTTGGGACGGGCCAAGTTCTGGTAGCAGCGGGGCAATCGACATTCCCTGCTGGACTTGGGGAATGCCACGTGGGAGTAGTGACCGGCCGCGCGTATGTCGGCATCGATTGTGGCGAAGGGACGTCAGTTGTCGGTCACGCGCCGACGTACCAGGACTTTCCATTCTACCCCGCGGTTGGCTTCCCATTCGAAGGTGACGAGTCGTTTTTTACCCAAGGCGCGGATTTTCCCTTCGGCAATGAAGTCGGTGTGGAAGCACGGCAAATGGCTCGTCATAGCTTGGACGATGAGAGCCCGGCCACGGTGTCTGAAACTCGCGGCAGGTCATCCGTGGAATTTTCGCAAAGAAGTCATAAGAGAAACGGGCGGGCTCGGAATCGGAATCGGGATTCGAGGAGTGTCGCTGACTCCGGCCAACAGAGGCCGAAGCACGGCAGCGTGGCGAGTGAACGCAGCAACGACGGATCCCTCAGCACCGAATCGACCACTTCCGTCAGCGGAGAGCAACAGCTTGAGACCGAGCAGGTCGCCGCTGGCGCCACGGAGAAAAAATCCAAGAAAGCGAAGGGGACAAAGAAACCCCGGGAACGCAGAGCGCAGAGAAACCGCTGACGGCAATCCGGGCCAAAAACATTCGGGCCTCATTCGCGCTAACGCCAAGAATCTCCACAAGCGCGAGATGTCAGGTTGATCGGCACGAGAGATTCCAACGGGCCAGCAACAGTGCGATTTTCGAAATGATTGCCCTCGTCGCAGGGCACGCGAGGGGTGCGAATCAACGTCCGTATAAGGTCAACCGGGACTGGCTTCAGGCGAGAAGCATTACCGGCAAGTGCCTCGTTGACTCGCCCGGTCAATGCAGTGAGTTCGAGCGTGCGCGTAATCGGTGGGGGAGGCTTCGAGGCCGCGTGCCGTGGGGTCTGGGGGATGGCGACTGCACACTACTAGCTCGTGAAATCCATATCGTTATTGCCGCCGTCATCGAAAGGCTCGTCATCCAACAATCCAGCAAAGTCAGGATCGTCAGTGTTGATAATCGTCGCTCCGTTGGGACCAGAGATTGCAATGATGTTCCCGGAACGAGCGAATGCGAAACCCCCACCAGTGCTGGCGACGACGCCAGTATTTGACTCGCCGAGCAGACCCGCGTCGAACGCGTCGATTCCATCAAATGCGCCGGTGAGGGCGACATTGGGGTTGGTTCGCGCCACCGGATCCAGCACCGAAGCTTCGCCTACAGTCGCGTCGACACCTGGCTCATCGTCACGGTTACTCGTTTGCTCGAGTTCCCGCGAACGGCGATTGTTTCCTCGTGCGGACGCATCATCGCCAGACTGACTGCTTGCCTCGGCGTCCGAATTAGCGTCTTGCCGCCGTGAAACCCGGCGACTATTGCCTTGGGCGGATTCATCGGTAGCGGTCTCGTCCTCCGCCGCGCGCTGCTCGCGACGGGCTTGCCGTTCGCTTCTCGCATCCGCAGTCTCGGAAGCTGCTTGAGATTCGTCGTTCGTTTTTGCGTCCTTGGTCTGGTTGGTTTTCTCACCCTCGTCGTTCGCGCTCTGTTGCTTGGTGTCACTTTGGGATGCCGAATCTTCAGTTGTTTCGTCCTGCGCCTTACGCCTCTTCGTGCGCGCGGCACCAGCCACTGCTGGCAAAACGGTGGCGAATCCAGTACTTGCCACGATTGCGCCCGATCGAGACCAGACCCGGGAGCCTGCCTTGCGCCAGGACGATAGACGGTGCAAGTGCTCGTTCAATCGATGCCTTCCCTCTGCCTATTTGCCGCGATCACGCCGCAGCATGGTACTTCGTTGGTTTTCCCAAAATCATGATATGAACCCACGTAACGATGAGCACGTGTCTCCGGTGGAAACGAGCGAACCTTGATTGACGTTTCCTCGCTGGCAACGCGTGCCGGCTGGGAGTTGATCCAAGTCTATCATGCAAAAGGGGAGCACTCCATCTGATGCGGCGCGTACGTACGCCTCGTAGCCGGATCGGCCATCGTTTGTGATTCCTTCCCGCCGCGATCCCACGTGAGCATCGCACTAACCGGTCGCGAGTCAACCGACCTTGGGGGACGCTTGAGCTTGTCTCATGATCGCCCAGTCCGTACGCTTGTCGACACGTTTCGGCGCAGTTTCAGCATCAATTGGAGTAGCTCATGACCCTTTCTCGCGGCCGCGGTCGGATGACCATCATCGACGGCCGCGCGTTCATCACCGCTCGCTGCTCGCTGTGCGGTAAGGAGCATCGATACGATAAAGGCGACGCCACTGGCGAAGCCGTCGCGGAGATTCGCAACTCCGGGTTTAGCGACGAATGGCTTCCCTGCCAGGCAGACCTTCCTGGAAACTTTTGGCGAGTCTTCATCGCCAGCGGGCGGCAGGGGATGAAACCGAGTTCGTCGCGCCGGGGATCAGCATCGAGGATCAATTGACGAAAGTCGACGCCGTCGACCGCCAAACGTTGGCTGGATCCCACCCGCAAAAACTCGATCGATGGCCTCGTACCGAGCGAAGGCAGGCCCGGATCGCGTCGGTCCTATCGCGACGGCAACCCGATTTGACAGTTGTTCTGGAGAATATCCACGATCCACATAACGTGAGTGCGATCCTGCGCAGTTGCGACGCCGTCGGAGTGCTACGGGTGCACACGGTGTACTCGGTGGAGGAGCCGCCACCTGGCGCGTTCGCACGGCAGACATCGGCCAGCGCGGCAAAATGGGTCGAGGTTATGAGGCACCGGTCCCTCGCGCAGTGTTTCGATTACCTCCGGGCGGAGAACTTCAGGATTCTGGTAACGAGCGTTGGATCGGGCGCGCGCCAACTTTTTGATTGGGAATTCCTCGATCCGGTGGCGTTGGTCTTTGGCAACGAGATGCGCGGCGCCTCGGTCGACGCTCGGACGGGAGCGGACGGCGCGATCGAAATCCCTATGGCCGGCATGGTGGAAAGTTTGAACGTCTCCGTCGCCTGCGCAGTTTGTCTCTTTGAGGTATATCGGCAGCGCACGGCAGCAGGCGCTTATGACGCACCGAAGCTCGATCGGACTGCGCGGCGGGCCTTGGAGGATGACTGGCTACGCCGCTAGTAACTGAGATCTCATCCGCTCTTTTTGCCAGCCGTGCAACGATCGGACTGAGCTTCGCGGCGAGCGGCCGGTTGCGCCTGCCGCATCAGAACTGCAGAACCACTGACTGATTTTCACCGTCACGAAGGAACTTCGCGGTCGCTTGATCGCCAGGTTTGAGGGTTTCCACCATCTGGTCCAATGCGGCCATGTTGCGCACTCGTTTGCCGGCAAAACTGGTAATGATGTCGCCAGGCTGAAGTTGAGCGCGCGAGGCGACGGTTTTGGAGCGTACCTTGCCGACGTAGACACCCTTTGTGCCTGCGGGAATGGCCTCGGCTCGCTCGGGATGCGTGGCGAGATATTCCTCGGCGTCCGCGGCCATAATGCCAAGTGGGGGACGCTTGGGACCAGCAAACTTTTCTGCCAGTTTCGCGAATTTCTGCTGATCGAACCCCAAGATTACGTCGCCGTTGGACACCGTCACCGGTACGCCCTGTTGGCCGCTGAGGCGGATCATCTCCATCGCCGCCGTGTAATCTTTAGCGACGTCCTTTTCGACGAATGGCACATTGTTTCGGCTAAGGAACTCCTTAGCTCTATCGCACCACGGTCAGGTGTTGGTGGTGTAAACCGTGACTTGAGCGGCGGTGTCCGTCATCGTTGTCCTCTTCGTGTATTGCCCGGCAACCTCGTTGCGATCGGCTCTCCGCTCCCCGGTAGCCCAATGACATTATGGTACCAGTATTGATTCACCCGAAAGCGCTCAACGCCCGCTCACTCCCATTCAATGGTCGCCGGTGGCTTGGAGGTAATGTCGTAGACGACCCTGGTAATGCCCCGCACTTCATTGACAATGCGGTTGCTGATCCGAGCCAGGGTGTCAAAGGGGAGGCGTGTCCAGTCGGCGGTCATGGCGTCTTCGGAACTGACCGCTCTCACCGCGCAGACGCGGCCGTAGGTCCGATAATCACCCATGACTCCAACCGAGCGAACTGGGAGAAGCACCGCAAAGCACTGCCAAACACCGGCACTCTGGCCCAACTCATCTATCTCTTCGCGGACTATTGCATCTGCTGCGCGAAGGAGATCGAGCTCTTCCCATGTGACCTCGCCAATGATGCGCACCGCGAGACCAGGACCGGGAAACGGCTGACGGTCCACGATTTCCGCGGGAAGCGCGAGAGTACGACCGACATCGCGAACCTCGTCCTTGAACAGGTACCGTAATGGCTCGACCAACGAAAATGGCAGATCGGCTGGAAGACCGCCGACGTTGTGGTGAGACTTGATTTTGACCGCCGCATTCGTGTCGGGGGCAGTGCTCTCGATGACGTCGGGATAAAGCGTTCCTTGTGCGAGAAACTCGAACGGGCCGTGCAGGTTTGCTTGCGCTTCAAACACCCGGATGAATTCGTCGCCAACGATTTTCCGTTTTTCTTCCGGATCCACAATTCCCTGGAGCCGGCCCAGGAAGCGATCCCTCGCGTCGACGAAGATCAATTTCATCCCGAAAGCGCGATCAAACACCTCGCGCACCAGCTCAGCCTCGCCGAGCCGGAGCAGTCCGTTATCGACGAAAACTGGCGTCAAGCGGTCCCCAATGGCGCGATGAATGAGGGCCGCCGCCACCGACGAGTCGACACCACCGCTGAGTCCGAGCAAGACCCGGTTTTCACCGACGGTCTTCCGGATTTGGCGAACCGCGCTGTCTACGAAATGGGTCGCCGTCCAGTCGGTGCGACAGTGGCAGACATCAACGAGAAAATTGCGCAGCAAATCTCGGCCTAAGGGAGTATGCACGACCTCTGGATGAAATTGGATTCCAAAGCGGCGTCCGTCACTCATTGCCGCAATGGGTGCGTTGTGTGAGCTTGCGATTCCAAGGAAACCGGATGGTAAACGCGTTACGTGATCGCCGTGACTCATCCACACATCGAGAGAAGGTGGGAGATCATGAAAGAGGGCGCACGATTGGGTGACGTCGATAGTCGCTGGTCCGTATTCTCGTTTCGCTGCCGGTTCGACTTCGCCGTCGAGATGGTGGGCGAGCAAGTGCATGCCGTAACAAATACCGAGCAAGGGCACATCTTCGCGAATGATCCAGGCGGGGAGCGATGGCGCCCCCGGGTCATAAACGCTGGCGGGTCCACCCGAGAGAATAATGCCTTTCGGCTGGAGCGGTGCCACGTCGGTCCACTCCGTGTCCCAGGGCAAGAGAACGCTGAAAACGCCCGCTTCCCGAACCCGCCGGGCGATCAACTGGCTGTACTGACTCCCGAAATCGAGCACGACAATGGTGTCGAATTCCGGTAAGGGGACTGCCTCATTGCCGGCTTGCGCGACGCGGGCGAGCTCCATGTGTGTCATCCGTGCTCCAATGCTTGGGCGAATCCCCGGACCCAGGCCATCATTCGGCTGCAGATACGTCGCCAAGATAGTGGTACGTGCGGTCAAACTCCCAGCCAGCAATCGTCTCCAATTCGACTTCCACTCGTGGGTGCAGCGGGTCAATTCTCTTGGTTAAGTGAAGATCGACAATCGCCCGATCGTCGAATCCCAAGGCGCGGCCGAGGGCATCCAAGGTGATCTTCAACCCCCCGTCGAGATCGCGACGATGAGGTGTCTCGAAAAAGTACACGAGGTAGACACCAAGCAAAGAGCTGCCCAGCGCGGTGCTTACTGGTACCGAAAGCTGGCCACCTGAGCGCATGGCGGCGACGATTTTCGTCACGTCGCGGTTGAAATGCTTGGCCGTCGCGCTGAGCACACGACGGCGACCCACGCTCACGTATTGATTGTTCACGCCGGGAGGAAGCGGGAGAACCACCTGGAATGTCACTGGAGCCGCCAGTTCGGAAATTGGCATGATCGACAAGCCTGTTGCGAGGGGCTGAGGAAGTTTACCGGTTCTTTGCGCTGAACACCTAATCGCGCCGGCCAACTGCCCGTGGATGATCGGATTCGCATGCAGAAGCCGCTATGATTTTGACATGGCGCTCATAGTGCTCGTTGCGATGTCACGGTGATCGAGGTCGTGCTGCTGGGAACGGGTGGCATGTTGCCGTTGCCAGAACGCTGGCTCTCGAGCTTGCTTATCCGCGTCAATGGCGCGTTTACGCTCTTTGATTGCGGCGAAGGGACACAGATTGCTTGGCGTGAGGCGGGTTGGAGTTTTCGCCGGCTCGCGGCGATCTGTTTCTCGCACACTCATGCCGACCATATCGCCGGACTACCCGGACTGCTCCATACCGTCGCCAACGCCGGGCGAATCGAGCCGATCGATGTGTATGGTCCGGCCGGAACGGCCGATGTGGTCAACGGTCTGCTCACCATTGCACCCGCATTACCGTATGAGCTCCGCGTAACGGAGTTCGCGGGTGGCGAGAGAATGAAGTTGCCGGGGGAGCTCCTTGGGTCGAGCGTTGCCGGTCAACACGAACTTCCGGTGCTGGCCTATCGCGTCGATCTTCCACGAAGTCGCGCGTTTTTGCCTGAGCGTGCCCGTCAGCTCGGTGTGCCGATCGCATTGTGGCAGCGGCTCCAGCGCGGCGAATCAGCGGAATGGGCGGACGGTAAGATTACGCCATCGCAGGTATTGGGTCCGGAGCGGAAGGGGTTGTCAGTCGCATATGTTACCGACACGCGGCCTCTGCCCGAACTGGTTGCGCTCGCGACCGGCGTTGACTTGCTGGTGTGTGAAGGAACATACGGCAGTGATGATGAGTTTCCCAAAGCCGTGCGCAATCAGCACATGACTTTTCGTGAGACCGCCACGATTGCGCGGGATGCCGGGGTCGGCCGGCTTTGGATTACGCACTTCAGCCCGGCGCTCCTCGATCCCGGAGCGTTTGCGGCAAACGCCGAGACAGTTTTTGCCGCGTCGACGGTCGGGTGGGACGGACTTTCGATGACCCTGGCTTTTTCGGAACGGTGATCCGTCAGTCCCCATGTCCCGAATCTCGATCGGCCAGCACCTGCGTCCGCTGGTACGCGGCGTACACCGCGCGCGAGAGAACCGTGCGCAGTCCGCCTTTTTCCATCTGATAGATTGCTTCGGCCGAGGTGCCGCCGGGCGAGGTCACCATGTTTCGCAACTCGGCCATGTGCTTGCCGGAATCCCGGGCGAAGGCAACCGATCCGGAGACCGTCTGGAGAACGATTTGCTCGGCGATGCGACGGGGGAATCCCATGTGCACGCCGGCGTCGATGAGCGCCTCCATCATGAGAAACACATACGTGGGACCCGTGCCTGACAGCGCAGTGGCCATATCGACGTATTTCTCATCGGCTACCCACAACTCCTCGCCCAAGGCGTCCAGGACAGACTGAACGCGTCGTCGCTGCGCGGTAGGTACATCCGCAGTGCTCGTCCAGACGCTCATGCCTTGGCCGACTTGGGCGGGAGTATTGGGCATAACCCGCACCACCGCCGCATGATGAAGTCCTTGCACGAGGACAGCAATGGCCGCGCCGGCGATGACGGAGACCACCACTTGCTCTGAGCTCAAGCGGCCAGTGAGTTGGCGCATCACACTTTGCAACACCTGGGGTTTGATTGTGAGGAAAATGAGATCGACGTCTTGCGCCGCATGCTCATTACTTTCCGTTGTTCGGATGCCAAAGCGCTCCTCGAGCCAGCGCCGGCGATCTTCCCGAGGATGACTGACGATGATGTGATCCACTGGAATCATCACCTTTTTGAGAAGTCCGGCGATCATCGACTCGGCCATGACCCCGGCCCCGACGAACGCAATCCGCGCACCGGCCAGGGGATTGTCCGTTGCGAGCAGATCATCTTGCGCCGAAATCGCCAGTTCGGGCACGTGCAGCCTCCTTGAAGCGTCCTGTGCCACCATTGTAGCGAGGACCGGATCGACAATCCGTGATCCCTAAAATCTGCGTCTGTCATCCAGAAAGCGAGTCACCGTGTCTAACCGCCTGGCAACCGAAACGAGTCCCTACTTGCTGCAGCATGCCGAGAACCCGGTGGACTGGTTCCCATGGGGTGAAGAAGCGCTCGCCAAAGCGCGAGATGAGGACAAGCCGATCCTGGTCAGCATCGGCTACTCCGCGTGCCATTGGTGCCATGTCATGGAACATGAATCATTCGAGAACGCGCATATCGCCAGTGCGATGAACGACCGCTTCGTCAACATCAAAGTTGACCGCGAAGAGCGCCCTGATCTCGATTCGCTTTACATGGCCGCGGTTCAAGCACTTACCGGACATGGTGGCTGGCCGCTGAATGTTTTCCTGACGCCCGATGGCACGCCATTTTATGGAGGAACCTATTTTCCCCCCGATGATCGCATGAGCATGCCCGGTTTCCCGAAAGTGCTGGAAGCCGTTGCCAATGCCTATCGAGAACGACGCGGTGAAGTCGAGGAAAATGCCCAGCAAATCCGCGACTTGCTACAACGGGCAACCAAAGAGCTGCCCAAACCAGATGATCTCTCTCCAGAGCTGTTGTCAGAAGCCGCGGAGCAACTGGCCCGATCGTTCGACGCCCGCAATGGAGGGTTCGGCGGCGCGCCGAAATTTCCGCAACCATCGGTTCTCGATTTCCTCCTGCGACACATTAAACGTGGAGGCTCACAGCGGGACATAGTGATGGTGCAGCGCACTCTCGACACTATGGCCAGTGGCGGCATCTACGATCAGATCGGCGGCGGTTTCCACCGGTACGCGGTCGACGCGGTCTGGCTGGTGCCGCATTTCGAGAAAATGCTCTACGACAATGCCCAGCTCACTTCGCTGTATCTCGCAGGGTTCCAGTCGTTTGGTGATGATCGTTACCGGCGGGTCGCGGAGGAAACACTCGATTTTGTGGCGCGGGAGATGACCGGTCCGGATGGCGGCTTCTACGCAACGCTCGATGCCGACACAGCCGGACATGAAGGAACCTTCTACACCTGGACTGGCGAAGAGCTGGAGGAAACACTCGTCCCAGCCGACGCGGCTGTCGCCAAAATCTGGTTCGATGTCGAACCCGGCGGCAACTTTGAAGGCAGGACGGTTCTCGCCACCCCGAGAACTTTCGCTGATGTCGCGGACCGCCTCGACATTACAGATGCGGATGTGATCCAGTCGTTGGCAAGGATCATCCCATCGCTGCGAGAGGCACGGGAGACTCGCGATCGCCCCGGCCGCGATGAAAAGATCATCACTGCATGGAATGGTCTGATGCTGAAGGCGTTTGCGGACGGGTCACGCATTCTCGACCGGGCGGATTTTCGGCTGGTTGCGGGGCAAAACGCGAACTTCGTGCTTTCTCACCTCCAGCGCGATGGCCGCCTGTTGCGGAGCTGGAAGGACGGCGAAGCACGAATTCCCGGGTTTCTCGAAGACTATGCGTTCTTCGTCGATGGTCTCTTGAGTTTGTATCGCGCGACCCTCGACGTCAAATGGTTCGAGGAAGCGATCCGGTTAACTGACCTCACCATTGCAGAGTTCAGCAATCCCGAGGGCGCCGGTTTCTTCGATACCTCCCTGGCTCACGAAACTCCTGTTACCAGACCCCGCGATCTTCACGACGGCGCCACGCCATCCGGCAATGCGGTGTCCGCCGAAAATCTGTTGCGCTTGGGAGCGATGACCGGGAATCACGACTACACCGAGCGCGGCAGCGATATCCTGCGCGTCATGGCGCGGACCATGCGAGAACATCCCATTGCCGCGGGTCGCTATCTTGGTGCCACCGACTTCGCGCTGGGTCCGACCAAGGAGTTGGCATTGGTGGGCGACAAAAACAGTGATGAACTTCAGGCCCTGGTCGATGTGACATACGAACGATTCGAGCCAAACTTCATCGCCGGGTACGTTGCGTCCCATGGCGCTGACACAGCGAACAGAATGCCGTTCCTCCAGAACCGATCCGCTCGAGATGGGCGCGCTACGGCCTATGTCTGCGAGCACTTCGCATGTCTGCCCCCTACACATGAACCCGCCGAGCTGTCACGACAACTTGCCGAGGGAACGGGAATCCTCTGGCGCGACGTCTAGAACTAGGGCGCGTCATGCGGGGTAGAATTGCTCGCGACGAATGACGCCACGATGAGCCGATGCATACGAGACGTCGCATGCCCGATCTGTTCCTCGAATTGCGAGACGAGTCCGGCGGCGATGAACAAACCCCGGCCCCACTGCTCGAAGAAGACGCGCTGCTCCTGCTCCGGGAGGCGGAGTTCAGCGCCGCGCGCCTCATTCCCTGGGGATCCAATTATTCGTTTGCCGTTGCATTGGAAGCGTCTGACGGCCGATCACAATTGGCGATCTATAAACCCCAAGCAGGAGAAGTGCCTCTCTACGATTTTCCCGATGGCACGCTCTATCGGCGAGAGCTCGCCGCGTACCTCTTCAGCCGCTGGTCCGGATGGAATCTCGTTCCACCTACCGTGGCACGAGACGGTCCGCGCGGCGTCGGTAGCGTTCAGATTTACATCCAACCTGAGGGCGATCACCCCGACCGGCTCGACTTCTGGGGCAGTCAGGATCCGAGGGTCGAACGCCTCGTCATGTTCGACCATCTTATCAATAATGCTGACCGCAAGATCAGCCACTGTCTTCGTGACCGTGACGGAAAAGTTTGGGGCATCGACCACGGTTTGACGTTCAATCGCGAGCCAAAATTGCGCACGGTGCTCTGGCAATTTGTTGGTGAGTCGGTATCGCCTGGATTGCTGGCCGAGCTGCGTTTGCTGGACGCGCGGAGCAGTGAATTGCGCGCCACACTCGCGAGGATCATCAGTCCCAGCGAAATCCAGGCGCTAGAACGGCGGATTTCGCACTTCGCCGAACATGGATGTTACCCGGTCCTGAGTACTCGCCGCAACGTTCCCTATGGTTGGTGGTGATCCAGCCGGTCAATGGCTGTACGAGGGTGTGCCGCTCGGCAGTGCGCGCCGTCCGGCCTCGTAATCGCCAACACGACGCCGGAAAATCCACCACATGAGCAGCGAGGCTGGGGTCGATGTAACGACGAAGCAGCTCCAGACCCAACCCATCCCAGCATCAAAAAATCTGACTCCGATCCAGGCAAGAAGAACAGAGAGCCACATGGTTGATGCCCCGATGATGAGGGGTGTTCGGGTGTCACCGCTTCCGCGCAGACTGCCGCTGCTGACAAACCAGACTGCCCAGAACGGCAGAGCGAAACTGAGCGCGTGCAGTGCGCTGACCCCGGACCCGATCACTACTGGGTCGGACGAGAAGATGCCCATCAGCCGTTCGCTGAAAATGAAAACGAGCACACCGCCGATGCCAAGCCAGGCGATGGCCCAGCGCAGGGAGATGGACCAGGCTTTGCGAGCATCGGCAGGGAGACGGGCGCCGATGCTTTGGCCAACGAGCGCCGTGGCGGTGATGGAAAACGCGATACCGGGCAGGAATGCGGTGGAAAGGGCGGTAAAGGCGATTTGCTGGGCAGCGAGCGCAGGTGTCCCGATGAGCGCAACCACCGCGAGCAGGACCATGAATGCTCCCGAGGAGAGCACTTGCTCCAATGCGGCGGGCACGCCCAGGGTCAGGAGCTGCCGAGCCGTCGCGACCCGAGGCCGCCATCCCCAATTACCCCGTAAGGAGATTGCGCGATGTCCGCGCGCCATCAGAATCAGCATAAACGCTGCCCCGAGTGCGCGCCCTGATGCGGCGCCTAGCGCGCTGCCTGCGACCCCGAGCGTCGGAAATCCGAAATTACCGAAGATCAGCGTATAGGCCACAGCGATGTTCACGATGTTGGCGATCACCGCTGCTGCTAACGGCGTGCGGCTATCGCCAGCACCACGGAGAACCGCGCCACAGACGAAGGAGAGGAAGAGGGTGATACTCGTGGCGGCGATGATTTCCAGATAGGTAGTTGCCGCGGCCGCGACGTCCGGCTCGGTGCCGAAAAGCCCGATGATGCCTGGAGCGGCGAAGTAGAGGACAACCGACATCGGAATCGCCAGGACCAGCCCCCAGACGATCGCCTGACGTGCAAGCTGGTTCGCACGTTTCTTATCGCCCGCGCCGATTGCTTGCGAGACAAGAACAGTTGCACCGATATCGATGGCGGAGAGAATCGAGATGATGAAAAACACAAACTCGAATCCCGTGCCGACCCCGGCGACCGCCGCGGCGCCGAGCCGCGCCACCATGAAGGTATCGACGGCACCGACCATGGTTTGCAGGAGATTCTCGCCAATGATCGGGGTGGCCAGACCGAGAACCACCCGCTGTGTCATGGGCGCAGGTGGGCCGCTCATTTCTGCTTCAGGAAGGAGCGGTATGACCGAGGGAACCGCGGTCTCTTCGGCAATTTCGATCACATCGTCTACCGCGGTTGACACTGGGCCTCCCGACGCTGGCCTGGGTGATTATTAGTGCTGGATCATGGAGAACATCTGTTCTCGCGAAGGTGTCATCATACGTCCAAATCCGGGCATGGTAGGTCCGCTTTCGCGACCAGCGAGGATACTCCACGACGACGACGAAGGCACATCCCTGACGCTACTCAACGCAGTGTGAGACGCGTCGTCAGGGTTCATGCAGGAAATGTGAAGGTTCCCAACATCGGCGTGCGGTACCCTGTCCAGGTGACGATGCCAATTGTCGTATCTCTGTCAAGAATGTTCAGTTTCGGAGGTTACGGTGAATCGACGCGATAGCGGAGATGGTCGAAGAGGCGCCCGCATGCAGTGGGGAAGTTTTGGATTCGTCGCCGGCATTGTGTTGGGCGTGCTGCTCGGGTGGTTCTTCGCGGGTTTCATCGGGGCGTTTGTGCGGGTTGCTGTGGTCGCCATGGCACTCATCCCCCTCATTCTGCTTTTCATTGCGTGGCGAAAATTTATCTCACCGATTCTTCGCCCTCGGGTTGAGCAGGGGTATGGGGATCAACTCGGCGTCCCGCACGATATCAGCGTGATCGAGACGCGAGCGGTCGTTCATTCTGGCACGAGGGAAACGCTGCCCCGGTGACGCCAGGGGCGAACGATCTCGTCATCATTTTTCAGTTGGCAACAGTAACGTTTTTCATCGGTCTTCTCATTGGATTCGTTGGTGCGGGGGGAGCGGGTGTTGCCGTCGCCATCTTGACGACGGTTTTCAGTTTACCAGTGCATACCGCGATCGGGACGGCGATCGCGGCGATGCTCTTTGTCACCGTTTCTGGCGCGATCTCACACTATCGGGAAGGCAACGTAGCATCCGGCTTGGGACTCGTTGTCGGACTCGCCGGGGCAGCCGGCGCCGTGCTCGGCGCGGATTCTAGCCAAACCGTGTCCGATCGCACTCTCGGCATTGCCGCCGGGCTCGCGCTGTGGTGCCTTTCTGCACTCGTCTGGGTTCGCACGCACATCGCGAGCGGTGTTCCTGCCGATCGCGAACAGCCGTGGCTCGGTGGGCCTGCACGATCACCCCGAGAATGGGCGGCGGGAATCGGTCTAGGGGCGGCCGGCGGCGCGGCGGCCGCTTTTTTCGGGGTCGGCATGGCGCCATTTCTCCAGCTAGGACTTCTGACCGTCCATCATCTGCCGTTGCGGCAGACGATTGGCACGACGATGTTGATTCTGGTCTTCATCAGTGCGGCCGGCGGTCTGGCGATGGCCCGCCATGGCGACGTTTCGGGACCTCACCTGATCGGATTGACGATTGGGCTGGCGTCTGGCGCCTACATTGGCGCGCGATTCACCCGTCGCGCGCCGAGTGGCATTTTGCGCGGTGCCATCGTCACGATCCCGTTCGTGGCGGGCGCTATGCTCCTGTTCCTGCGCTGATCCTAATCAAGACAGTCGTTACTTGCTGGTCTCGGCAACTTGAATTTTTAGCCCCGTGCCACTACGTACGTGCTGCAACGCGGCCGGGAACTCGTCAAGCGTGTACGTGTCCGTCACCATGCGATCGACGTCGATCGCGCCGGAGGCGATGATGTCGATGGCCGGTCCATAGGAATTGAGAACGGCCATGGTGCCGAGAATCGATATTTCTTCGTTATAGATTTTGAACGCATCGTAGCTGGCTTTCTCCCCAGGGGGGCAAACGCCAAAGAGGAGCAGCTTCCCGCGCCGCTTGACGGCATCAATTGCCATTTCCGCAACCTTGGTGACCCCGGTTGCTTCGATGACATTGTCGAATCCGCGCGGCGCGATTTCCTCCAAGTCTTCGAGACGTGTGGCCACATTCTCGAAACCGAACTCATTTCTCGCCCGGTCGAGGCGGCTGGGATTGATGTCGATCAGAGCAACGAGACTGGCCCCGTTGTAGCGAGCGACCTGGGCGTTCAGCAAACCCATTGGTCCCGCGCCGTAGGTGAGATACGTTTCACCCGTTTGCGGCTGCAATCGATGGAAGCCACGCACCACGCAAGAGACCGGCTCGATCAACGCGGCGGCTTTCATCGACAGCTTTGCCGGAATGGGATAGACGACATGAGCGGGAACGGAGACGTACTCGGCAAACCCACCAGGGTGATGCCCGACCCCAACCGCATTCCAACGCTCGCAGAGATTTCCCATACCACGCTGGCAGAAGTAGCAGGCGCCGCAGTTCAAGGTAGGATCGACACCGACTCGGTCGCCAACCTGGAACGATTCGACGTCGGCTCCGACTGCAACGACATCGCCGCCGAACTCATGTCCGATCACGATCGGATAGACGGTCGGTGGGAACTCGCCATCGATGATGTGAATGTCAGTACCGCAGATGCCGCAGGCGCCGACGCGAATGACGACATCATCGGGACCGGGTTCGGGCTTGGGGATGTCGAGCACCCTGACGGCGCCGGGCTCGTCGACCATGACTGCTTTCACGAGTATCCTCCATTGGCCTGGGTGTCTCGAGATCTGCCGCTGATGCGCCCGCGCCGAAAGCGGTCCATTCTACTTGAAGGCATCCGTCGATATTCGTGGCGCAAAATTTTTGTTCGCTATGAACCTCAGTGATGGCAAGATCGTTTCCACGATGGTCACTACAGACAGCGCGCACGCTCGTCGGCGAGAACGCTACACTGAGGTTGTGTCAGGTGGCTGTTGCCGCTAGGCTACCGACATCCCCGCCGTGAACGGACATGGCTTCGCAGGCCGCAGCATCGCGCTCGGCGTGTGCGGCCCGCCGATTCCGGAGCGAGGGCTGACCAAACGATGGATTGGCGCCAGGGGCGGCAGCAGGACATTGCTCGCGGCGCGATAGTGCTTGCCGTTGCTGTTGCTATTGCACTCCTGATCGTTGGGGCGCGCCTTGGCAGTCAACGGTTCACATCACCGCCGCCCCCATCAACACCCGTTCCGACGGCGACACCAGTATCCACGCCGACGGCAACACCCGAGCCGGCAACGCCGACGCCCCGTCCCCAACCACCAACGCCGACTCCCGCTCCCATTGCGGTGACGGGGGTCGATGACCTCTATGCGCAGGACGGCCGGGCGATCGTCTGCATCGATCCCGGTCACGGTGGTGAGGACTTGGGAAATGTGCTGGTGGAGGACGGTCGGATCGTATTGCAAGAGAAGGACTTTGTCCTGGAACATTCGCTGGCGCTGGCGGCGCGGCTGCGCGAGCGAGACTTCGAAGTGGTATTGACTCGAGATTCCGACACCGAGGTCAATCCGTCCAATGAGGATGTCAATGGTGATGGTGAGGTCGCCCCGGAGGGCGGACCGGCCCGCACTGAGCAACTCGACGATCTGCAGGCCCGAGTGAATATTTGCAATCTTGCCAGCGCGGATCTTCTGGTTTCGGTTCATTACAACGGGGCGGAAAACGAATTCCTCCAAGGCTACGAAGTCTGGTTCAATGGAGATCGTCCGTTTAGCGGGCGCAGCGAAACATTCGCCACTTTGATGCACGAGGCTCTTGAGGACGCGTATGCCGGGGCCGGCTACGACGCTAACGATAGGGGGATTGGTCTCGAAGATCACGTGGTTACTGGTCCAGAGCGGCCGGGAGAGCTCATCCCAAGCGAAATGCCGGGCGCCGTGATCGAAGGGCTTTTTCTGTCCAACGCGGACGATGCCGCGTTCATCCAATCGGATCAGGCGGAAGATTCACTGGTTGGCGCCTACGAAGAGGCCATCACGACGTATTTCGACGTATATCCTGGGTGACGCGCCCGCTTGGCGGTGGGGATGGTCGCGTGAGCGACGTGTGATGGGGATGGGTCAAGGGGCTAGGGGTGGTCGAGGTCGATGGCGCGACGGAATGTCTGCGCCGATTTCACCATGGTCCGCGCGTCCTCCGGACATCACCAGCAGCAGGACACTTTCCGATGAGGATCGGCGCACGCTGCGGAGCCGCCGTCACGCTCGGACGACCTCGATCGCTGAAAACCGTCAGGATACCAGACACGAACCGGCCATGCCCCGTGCGGTCCCCCGAATGCCGAAAACCCGTCGGGACAACCAGGTCCGCTCGCCGGGAATCACTCTCGCCGGTACCCTCTTGATTGTGGGTTTGACAGTACTCGCGTTCGCGGGGGGACGGTTGTTCGGCCGGGTTGAAGAGCCGATCACGGAGCCGCAATCGGTGGGCAGTGCCCCCGCTCCGGCCGCGACCGCGTTTGCCATTGCGGCCCCTTTCAACGAGGCGGTTGTGGACACGCCAGTGCCGCTTCCGGTTACCTTCGCTCGCGCGCCAGTGGTTTGTCTTGATCCGGGCCACGGTGGTGAGGATCGTGGTTTCACGCGCTTTGTTGAGAACACCGTGCCTGATATGGAGGAAGCCATTCTGGTGCTCGAGCATGCGTGGGATCTGGAAGCACGATTGCTGCAGCGCGGTTATGAGGTCGTGCTGACTCGTGAGACTGATGCGGCGGTGAATCTTCAAGGGGCCGATGTCAATGGGGACGGACGCACGGCCGCTCATGATGCTCCTCGTTCAAACCGAAACAAGAATCTCGATGAGCTCCAGTCGCGCATCAACCTGTGCAATGAAGCGAAAGCGGATCTTCTGGTTTCGATGCACGTGAACGGATTCACCAATGGAAACCCGCGAGGCTTTGAGACATGGTTTACACGAGAGCGCTCCTTTGGCGATCGCAATGCGGTGTTTGCCACACTGGCGTTCGCTCACCTCAAGGAGCAACTGGGCTACATTGGCTACGTGCTACCAACCGAAGACGAACGTGGCGTCTATCCCGATACGACCGCGGACGTCCAAAAAGAACATTCACTCTTCCGCCACTTTATCGTGACCGGCCCGGAGGTCCCCGGCGTCGTCAATCCCAGCAAGATGCCGGGTGCAATCGTCGAAGCACTCTTTGTCTCGAATGATGGCGATGCCTCGATCCTCGCTGATCCCGCTGGCCGCGACGCAATCGTGACAGCGTACGAGAATGCGATTGTGGAGTATTTTGAGCGGTATCCGCCCGACGCTCGCTGACCGGGCGAACGGACTTGGCGGACATTATTGACAGCATCGCGGGATCATATGGAAACCAAATCGTTGCTGTCAGGCTCGGGAGTCGATCGCCGTCCGTTGAGCCGGCGCGGGGTTATTCTAGGTACGCTCGCGGTTCTTGCCGCGGCCGTTAGCGCTGCGGGCTCGCTCGCGATGCAATGGTCACGGTCCGCCCGTCAACCTATGCCCGCTGCGGTCCCGCGAGTTCCGGCATCCGTTGCCACCCCTGGCCCTGAAACGACGCCTTCGTCACCGGTTGAGGTCCAACCAACCGCGGCAACGCCTCGGTCAGCGACCGTGCGCACGCTCGAGAACTCCGGATTGCCGGACGGCATGGTTTTCGTGGCCTCGCCACGGATGCCTGTTGGCGGCGTCGGTCCGGAGGATCCATGGCGCATGCTCACGGGTCAGATCACAAACTGGGCCGCGGTCGGCTCGGCGGTCCCCTATCCGGTGCGGCCCGTCGCACTTGCTGAAGCCACGGTTGCGGGAATCCGAGCCGAGCAATCGTTCGATACCTACGACGCGCTTGCAGCTGCGCTTGCTCTCGATCGGGGAGCCGTGGCACTTCTTCCCACTGACATCGTCGATTTTCGGGTGCAAACTCTGACCGTTGGCGAGGTCGATGCTTTGTTGACTCCGGTGAAAGCGGTAATGCCGGTGCGCATCGGGGTTGTAGGAGACATTGTTCCCGGACGCAACGTCCATCTCCATATGGTCGATTTTGGCGACTTCACCCGGCCATTTCATCACGTTGCAGCTTTGCTTCGATCGTTTGATCTGACCGTAGCAAATCTGGAAGGCAACCTTTCGGAATCTCTGCCCCAACCAGCCGATCCGCATTCGGTAACGTTTGTCTCCAATCCCGCGATGCTGGAGGGCTTTGAGCAGGCAGGAATCGATGCCGTGACGCTGGCCAACAACCATACGGTCTGGAACGACGAGGGCTGGGGAGATCAGGGATTACTCGACACCATCGCCGCGCTCAATGCGTACGGCGTGCCCTATTTTGGTGCGGGGACAAATCTCGAGACAGCGCGAGCACCCCTGGTGCGGGAAGTTAACGGGACCAGAATCGCGCTCATCGGCATTGACGGCGTAACGGCGAACTACGAAGCCGAGCCCGGCAGGGCGAACGGCGTACTGGATGTCGATGCGGGGGCTACCGCAGATGGCGCGGGTACGAATCCTTATCTTGGCACCCAAATTTTCGCCGACATCAGGGCGGCCACAACCGTGGCTGATTTGGTGATCCCGTATTTCCATTTTGGCGCCGAATATGTGGCCGTGCCGCCTCTTTGGTCGGTGCAAGCCGCGCACATGGCAATTGATGCGGGTGCGGGGATGGTGGTCACTAATCACCCGCATGTGATCCAGGGGATGGAAATCTACGCCAACAAGCCCATCGTTTATTCACCAGGAAACTTCATCCTCGACCAGATGTGGGCTGCTGAAGTTCGTTCTGGGTATGCGCTTGAAATTGTCGTGCGGGGAGCGAACATTGTCGGCCTGCGATTTCATGGTGTGGAGATCGAGGATTTTCACCAGCCGAGGTTGATGACCTCAGGTGAGCAGGCGGCCTTAATGGACCGCTTCTGGGCCGCAACTGACCGTCTGGCTAGCCGGGAATCGACAACGACTTAATCTTGATTCGGATTGGGTCCCGCCGCCCGCAGCTCCTGCGATCCGCGCAATGCCGCCTCCGCCGCAGCCACATTTTCACGACTCTGTTCCAGTCGCTCCTGAGCGCGCCGCAACCTGGATTCGTCCGCGGCGAGCGCCGCAAGTGCATCCCTGAGGCGTTTTTCAGCCTTCCGTTCTTGCTTGAGCAGACGTTGTTCGGTGGCGGCGCCCGCGGCAAGCAGCTCGCCGATCCTGGCCTCCAAATCTCGCTCCTTAATATCCTGACTCATCGGGCCCCTTTCGCCTACAACACCAGCGGTCGCGCACTCGGCGCGCCGATCCAGTGTCCATATATCAGAAGCCAGTAGACTCTCTGCATGATACGCCCTCGCAGAAAACGTTCACCGCATGTTTGGCTCCTGAAATGACGTCCGGCTCGCAGGTATCGGCAGCTGCTATCGACATCGGATCGAACTCGATCAAGATGACCGTTGCCCGTCTGGATGAAACCGGCGAGATCGAGCAATTCGATTGGGCCTCGGAAGTCGTGCGCCTGGGACAAGGCCTCGACCAAACCGGACGCCTCGAGGATGAGCGGATCGAGGCGGCAGTTCAGACCTTGTGGCGATTCGCGGCACGCGCGGAAGAGCTCGGCGCGACCCAAGTGTTGGCGGTGGCAACCGAGGCGACTCGGAGCGCTGTCAATGGCGCGGCGTTTCTGCGCCGTGTGCGCGAGGAGACTGGAATAAACGTTCGCGTTGTCGACGGGAACGAGGAGGCGGCACTGACCTTTCGCGGATTGTCTGCCGAAACCGACCTAACGGGTCTCATCGTGATCGCGGACATCGGTGGTGGCAGCACCGAGATCGTCGTCGCAGATAACGGCGCCATGCAGGCAGCACGCTCGATTCCTCTTGGATCGGGCCGTCTCACGGATCGCCACATCCTCGCCGACCCACCGTCGCCCGTAGAGTTGCAGGCAAGCGAGGCAGACGCTGCGGCGGCGATTGCTGGAGTCCTCGAGAAACTGTCATCGACCAGCCTACGCGAAGCCCGGTTGATTCTCGTCGGTGGTACTGGAGAGTACCTGGCCCGGCTCGTGCCTGATGAGCAGCAGGTCACCTTGAGCTCCGTGCGGAACGTTATAGCGAAGATTGAAACGCTTTCGGCAGCCGAACTGGCCGCGGAGATAGAGATACCTGAAGCGCGCGCTCGGGTGTTGCCCGCCGGGGCAGCGATTGTCGCGGCGCTCGCCGAACTCCTGCGGCCGGATCATATCGAGATATCCCGAAGCGGTATACGCACCGGGCTGCTGCGCGAGGCGTTTTTCGGCGCGGAAGGCGCGAATGGAGGGGTTCTCCGGGTTTCGGCAAATGGATGATCTGAACTTTCGAAACACCATGAAAGGGCTCATTGCCGATCGGTGGGCCACCGTTTGGCGAGCAATTCCGGTCGCTCTCGAGGGCACGGATATCGAGGGCGTTCATGACGTGCGCGTTGCGTCGCGTCGCCTGCGGGCAGCAATGGATGTTGCGGCACCCGTCTTCGCGCAACGTTGGTACAAGATGCTGCACCGAACAGCAAAGGAGCTTACCGGGGCGTTGGGCGAAGTCCGGGATCGCGACGTATTGCTTGTGGCGCTGCGAGAGGATCGGAGTGCGGCGCCGCTCGCCGAGCATCCTGGGCTTGATCGGTTGATCGAACGCGTCGAGCGCGAGCGAGCCGCGGCGCGGGTCGATATGGAACGCTACCTGAGGGAACTTTTGGAAGGCCCGTTGCACGATGAAGTTGAACGCCGGTTCTCGAGGATACCGGTTGACTCGAACGGATCCATAGTTGCCGACAGGATCGCGCAATGACCCGCGCCTGGCCCGTAGGCAATGTCGATCCCAACGCTTCAGTGCTTGAGAATGCGCGGCGAGTGTTGGCGGTAAGAATCGCAGAGTTCTACGCGTTTGCTCCGGTGGTGCCTCATCCAGAACTTTCGGAAGCGCTGCATGATTTGCGTATCGTCGCGAAGCGACTCCGATACACACTGGAGCTGTTTCGCCCCCAGTTCGGCAAGCGAGGCGATCAGTACATCGAGCGTGTCAAGGCAGTTCAAGAGGCGCTCGGAGCGGTGCACGACCATGACGTGAGGATTGAACTGATCGGGAGTGAGCTGTCCTTGTTGATGGTGGAACTGAGCCGAAAAACACGATTCGAGATCGCTGACGCGTCTCCTGAGGAACTGGTGCAGATTGCTACCGCCGCAATGCGCCCGCCTCCTGATGATCCCCGCAGGGGCTTGATCGCCCTCCTGGGACGGGAGCATGCTGCCCGGCGAGCCGCGTATGCCCGCTTTCGCGACGTCTGGACGCAACACGCGGATGAGGGCATGCGGGCTGGGCTGGTCTCCCTGACGACGACCCCTCCGGTCAAACGAACTCCCTTGGCAATGGCTGAAACATGAGTCAAACCGAGCACAGAAGGGTGCGTGCACGCGCCATCACGGAGTCGGTCACAAACCTGCGGCCGCAGATCGTCGCCGCGCTTCAAGAGCTTGTTCGAATCCCCAGTCAGACCGGTGACGAGCTGGGCGCTCAACTATCGATCGCAACAATGATGCGAGACCACGGGCTCGACGTCGAGATGTGGGAGCCCGATCACCGACTGCTCGAGCCGCACGCGGAGTCGGTCACGATCGGAAATGGATTCGCCGATCGACCAAATGTCCTTGGGTTGCTTCACAGCGATGGGGCCGGCCGGTCGCTGATTCTGAATGGTCACATCGACACCGTCGAGCCGGGTGATGAACGCGCGTGGGAGCACCCACCGTTGAGTGGCGCGGTCAAAGAGGGCAGGTTGTATGGCCGCGGGTCCTGTGACATGAAGGGCGGCCTCGTCGCGAATCTCTTCGCGCTGCACGCGCTGCGCCAGGCTGGATTCATTCCCGCGGGCGACGTGATCATGCAAAGCACAATATCTGAAGAAGATGGTGGAGCCGGAGCGCTCGCGGCGATCCTTCGCGGATACGTGGCGGACGGTGTGGTCATTTCAGAGCCAACTGGACTCGCGCTGGTGCCGGCGCACGGTGGCGCGTTGATGTTCAGACTGCATGTTCCTGGGCTTTCCGCCCACGCGGGTGCCAGGGATGAAGGAGAAAGCGCGATCGAAAAGTTTGCGTACCTGCATCACGGGTTGCTTCAGTTCGAGGCACGCCGGAATCGTGAGATTACCGACCCACTCTATGCCGAGCTGCCGAACAAAGTTCCCATTAATGTTGGAACGATTCACGGTGGCGCCTGGGCGTCGTCCGTTCCCGAGTTCGTGGTTGCAGAAGGGCGTGCTGGACTCATACCGGGAGAAAACCTGGCGACGTTCAAACAGGAGTTTGCCGGGGAAATTTCGCGGCTCGCGGTTGCCGATCCGTGGCTGCGGAACAACCTACCGCGAGTCGAATGGCTCAATGGGCAGTTTGCGCCCGCGGCCATTCCCATCGATTCGCCTCTTGTTAGCACACTCAGTGAGGTTTGGACCCGGGCTTATGGAACTCAGCCAAAAATTATCGCCGAGCCTTACGGTGCCGACATGCGGCATTTTGTCATGACCGGTGGTATGCCGTGCCTAATGTTCGGCGCTGGTGACGTGCGACTCGCCCACGCACCCAACGAATCGATCCCCCTCGAAGAATTGTTCACCGCGGTCAGAATCACCGCCGAGTTCATCGCGGAATGGTGCGGGGTCATGTAACCATGTCTTGTGAAATCCTCGCGCAGTCACGATCACTGAACGCCTTTTAAAGCTGTGCAAAACATTGACAGAATCTTCCCTCCTCACTAAGCTCCAAATCGAGAGCCGCCTTTGATCTAGCGACCGAGTCATAGACGGGTCCGGGTTGCCAGCGAACGGGCAACGGATATCCAGAGGGGACATGTCATGAAGTTTGCTTCCCGCGATGGGGCCACCGCGCGAACATTTGCTGTAACCGCTCCGGGTTGGTATCTAACGACGGACGTTACCCGCGATTCTCCTTCTTCCTCTCCCAATCGGGCGATGACGGCACGTAATGACTATCGTGAAATCGCCCAGGTTCAAGGCGACGCGAATTCTTCGGAAGGGTTTACCAAGTCGACAACGGTGGTGTTCAATCGAGGACAAGAGATTTTTGGACCCGGGCGAGGTCGGGGACGGGTCTACATCGTGCGTTCGGGCTGTATCCGGCACTACAAGGCGCTACCCGACGGCCGATCGATCAATCTCGGTCTCCTCGGACCTAATACGATTTTTACCCAGGAGATCGATCCGGACGGGCTGTCCAGCGGCGCTGCCGCCGAAGCGCTTGTCGATTCTTCGGTGTCGGTAGTCGAAGCGGACGATCTCGTGGATCTTATCCAGCGCGCCCCGGAACTGGCCACGGCCGTCGTCCACGGCATGGCAATACGATTGTCGGAGCTCCAGACGTTGACCGAGCATCTGCTGGCGCGCGACACATCTGTGCGTTTAGCCACGACGTTGTTGTCATTGGCCCGAGGATTTGGCAGGCCGACCGCGGATAGCCTTACCGCGATCACGTTACCGATGACGCATCAAAATCTCGCCAACATGATTGGCTCCAACCGGGTGACCGTGACACGTAAGCTGCTCGAGCTCCAGGAGCGAGGCGCGGTTCGATCGTTGGGAAGGAACTCGATCGCCGTAGATCAGGTTAAATTGTTGACTCACGCTCAGGCTGCCACAACGAACGAGTCTGCTTTCGCCTAGCATCCGACCTCTGGGTCGCGGCAGAGCCCCCTTTCCATCAGCGCGCGGAGCACCCATGAATTCTAGAGAATCAGTCGGACCCGACGCTCCGCAACCGATAACGGGAACGATTCTGATCACCGGCGGCGCTGGATTTGTTGGGCGAAATCTGGTCGAGGCGTTAGGCGCGCGTCCAATACGAGTTCTGGTGCGCGATACTCGCCGTGCTGCCAAGCTCTTGGGATCAAACATTGAACTTTTCGAAGGCGACGTCACCCGGCCCGAAACTTTGCATGGTGCGATGGGCGGTGTCGCGGCAGTGATCCATCTCGTGGCGATCATCTCTGAAGCCGGGAGTGCGACCTTCGGCAGCGTGATCCGGCAAGGAACCGTGAATGTAGTAGCCGAAGCCAAACACTCGGGAGTTTCCCGCTTTCTCCACATGAGTGCGCTAGGTGCGCGCAATGACCCGCGCTTCGGCTACTTTGAAGCAAAGTGGCAAGCCGAAAAAGCGGTCGAAAAATCGAGCA
>JACCXM010000126.1 GCA_013697005.1 Chloroflexia bacterium
GAGGCGTTGAGCGAGCTTTCCTCGAGATACGGCATCAGGGCCAGCATGATCTGCAAGGCGCTGTTGCCTGCTTCCGAGCTCAGCGTGGGATTGAACGAACCGGCCTCCGCCTTGTCGAACCAGTCGCCGCCGTAGGAGCGGAGGATGGTGATGAAGACGGTGCTGGCGAAGAGCCCCCGTTTGAGGGTGGTGCCGGTCTGCTTGGTGCCGCTTTCGGCCAGGGTCTTGGCGATCTCGATCGCATCATCCCAGGTCTCGGCCGGACCATCGAAACCTGCCTGCTCCAGAATGTCGCGCCGGTAGTACTGGAGCTGGCAGTTGCTGTCGGGTGGCAGCCCATAGAGGACACCGCCGTCCGCGGCCGGTTTGTCTCGGTAGAGATCGAGCACGTTCTCGGGGACATCGGCCATGAGATCGGCCATGTAATCAGCGTCCCGCTCCAGGTACGGCTGCAGCGACTCCAGCGCGCCGAGCGCGATGAGCTGGGGCTGAACCTGATAATCGTTGTGCAGGATGTCGTATTGATCCGACTTGGCCGACATCTCAATCACCGTACGCGGGATATAATCGGCGATCGGTTCAGCGATCCACTCGATGGCGATATCGGGAAATTTCTCCTGGAAAAGCGGATAGACGGCGCGCTGCGGTAGCTCCCAGCGCTGCCCGGAGGGCGCCCAGGAGAGGAGATTCCCGGAGGGGGTCGGGGTCTGCGCCGCGGCGCGGCGGAGATCGCCAAGCATCCCGGAGAGCCCGGCCGCGGTGATCCCGAGCGCGGCGCCGCGCTGGAGCACCTGTCGCCGGTCGAGCCGGCCGGAGCGTGCGTCGCTGATAAGTTGCTGTCGTCGCCGGAGCAGTTCCTGCTGGTCCATGACTCCCTCCTCACGCGCGTCGTCGAAGAGACCTGGGAACACGAAACCCGAACCTAGCATGTTCCCATCGTGAACGCAATAGGCGCTCGCGTTCGGTGTGAGAACATGAATGGTGATGGGTGAGCACGAGCGGTTTTGGGGAGCGCGTCATCGCATTGTGGCTGATTGCGCCATCATTGCCGGATTCATGGGCTGATTGAGAAAGCCGGGGCGATACGCAGATGATGGTCTTCTTCCGCTCGCTTCCCAACACCCTCTGGTGGATCACCCTGTTTCTGGCGGTGATCGCATTTTTCACCCAGATCGGGATTGCCGTAGCGCGCAGCGGCGCGGTGTCGCTGGCGCAACTGCTGGGGGAGTTCGTCTTTACCGTGGTGTTGCTGGCGCTGCCGGTGGCCATCGCCTGGTACGGCCGCCAACGAAAATCGCTCTGGTACGCCGGCGGCGGGCTATTTCTCCTCGTCGCCATGGCCAGAATCTTTTTCTTCTAGGGTGATGGGGTGAGAGGGTTGACGGAGTTCGCACTGTTGGTCGGGAGCATGCCAAACACGAGCTGATTCATCGGCTCACGTGCGACTGACGACTCAGGCAGGGAGCAAAACGGATGAAGCTTCAGTACGAT
Organism: Chloroflexia bacterium; assembly: GCA_013697005.1. Taxonomy (GTDB): domain Bacteria; phylum Chloroflexota; class Chloroflexia; order Thermomicrobiales; family UBA6265; genus JACCXM01. Next base: position 1,492 of record JACCXM010000126.1, read on the forward strand.
CCGGCAACCGACTCCCTCTACATCGATCTCAACACCCGGCCCGGGGCCGACGCGCGGGAAATCATCGACGGGATGGTTATCGACTTCGACGCGGAAGGACGCCCCGCCGGCATCGACATTCAGCACGCCTCGCACAATCTCGATCTGTCGACTTTGGAGACCCAATCCTTGCCTGCGCTCAACGTCAAGCTAGGTTGAGTCGTCTCAAGGCGTTCTGAACGCACCCGTCTGACTCGGAATCGCCCGTCACCCTGACACCCTGACACCCTAGAACATCGACCGGCCGACCGCCGAGAAGCCGCCGAAGAGCGCCGAGCCGATGCCGAACACGACGGCCAGGATGATGTCGACGATGAGAATGCCGATCAGCGCCACCAATCCCGTGCCGATGGCGCGGCCGGTATCGAACTCGAAGGCCTCGCGCAGCGCCGTGATCGCGGCGGCGAGGAACCAGAAAAAGACGACCAGCCCGGCAATCCAGCCCAGAATGGGGATGATCCCCAGCACCAGAAACAGCTTCGGCGCGTGGGCGAAGCCGATCGTGCGCAGCACCTGCCCGGGCGTGACCGAGGTCTGCGCGTTCGAGAAGAGAGTGGTTCCCACAAAATAGGCGACGAACGAGAAGACGATCCATTGCAGAATTGAGGAGAGGATGACACCGAGCGAGTTCTGCAAGACATCCCGGCTGAGAATGGCCCCGATACCGGCGGCCAACGCGGCGAGCACGATTGTCAGCGCGGCCTGACCATTGGCCGCCGTATCCTGCTCGACATCGCGGTAGGTGCCCGCATCGAGCATGAGCGCTCCGCGCAGGCGGTCAGGGTATGACGACGAAGCGCGCGAACTGTACGGTGCTGGCTGCATGGCAAACCTCCTATGTGAATATGCGCGGCCAGATCGTTACTCCGGCCGCGGATCAGACGAACGGCCAGGCGATCGTCACCGCAATCACAAGTATGACCACCACGACCACAAGCACGACCAGAAACGCGGCGATCTCGATGGCGATCGCCCGCCAGATGCCGACGCCGAACGCGGCCCGCACCGCCATCACCCCGGTGACGAACGCCCACAGCGTCCCCAGGGTGGCAAGCAGCGGCCCGATCAGCGGTATTGGCGTCAGAAATGACGCCAGCGTCGGCGAGTACCCCCAGGCGACCAGCCGCCGCATCTCTTCGCCTGTGACTCGCCGCCCGTCTCTGCCGGCAACCCGATTCCCAATGGCGCGCAGCAACCACGACGAGAGGTACCAGCTCAGGATCACACCGGCCACACTGGCGGCCAACGCCAATAGCTGGCGTTCCGGTGTAGCGAACGTGAACGCCGCCGCAAGGTCGTTGACCACCCGTACCATCTCCGCCGACATCCCGGGGACGACGGTAAAAACCGGAGTCGTTATCACCGCGATCCCCTGCGCCAGACCGAGGAGCACGATGATCCACCAGGCCTGACTGGTTGCCTCGGGATCATGCTGGATGGTCTCGTAGGTCGGACGCCGCAAGGCCACGACCCCCACCAGTCGTTCCCAGAACGATTCCTGCAACACGGACAGCATCAGCCAGCCCTACTTCCGGATGGTCGCGCGACGATCTGCTATCGAGAGTGTACCGGTCAATCGACTCCTGTGAGCGAAATGTTTACTCGCTCTCAGCCAGAATCCGACTCACGACCCACGACTCTCAACTCACGACTGTCGACTCGTTCATGCCTAGTGCGGCGCGCGGCAGACAGCCGCGGTCCGGCCGTGCATGGTCTCGCCGTCATGGCGCAGGATGGTCGCGAAGTGTTCGACCGCGTACATCGCGCGGCCCTCAACCCTCTGCGGCTCCCGCGGATCGAACCAAAGCATTTCGACCGAAACTGAATAGGTGGCGCGGGACAGTGGAAATCCCGCCAACCACCCTTCACCGTCGAAGTAAGTGGCCAGGTCATCACTCGCCACCGCTCGGGCCATCTCGCTGCGCTTGACGATGCGCCAGGCGGCGGTCTCTTCATTCAATGCCGAGACGGTTGCCCGCCAACCGACCGGCTGCTCGTCCAGCGCCGCGGTGCGATCGCGCGCGAACATGATCGGCGGATTGACCCGGAGCCAGGTCTCCCCGAGTGAATCGCGGCCGGGGAGAACGATGTCGCAGACCGCGCCTGGCGAGTCGTACATGTCCGCCAACCGATGCCGCCCGGTCAGCCCCTCGCGACCCAGCTCGGTGTCCGCCGATGCAGTGATCCGACCGATGAGGAGCAGCGCGCTAACGATCAGAGCCACCAACTGGCCACGGACGCGCCTGATCCATCCGGTGCAACCCGTACACTTGCGCGTAGTCTTCATTGAGCTGGAGAGCCGATCGATCGATCCAGGCACGGGCGCCTCCGACATGAACCGTACCACGGGTCCGGGCTCGCACAGGCGCCAACAGAATACGCGTCATGCTGGGACACGACGCATCTCGGAACACCAGCCGACATCGTTATCGTGGACGAGATTCTTCGCCTCCGGGCTCAGAATGACACATTCGGGGGGTCGCTACGATGCGCGGAACATCAGCCATTCTTGACGCTCCGGAGGGCACGTTCGTCGTCTTCGAGGCCGAGGTGCCGCATCCGGACCCGAATGGGCTTCTCGTGCGGCAGGAGTTGTGCGGTATCTGCGGCACCGATGCCTACGTCTTTCACGGTGGTCTGCCGGGAGTGACCTTCCCGCTCGTGCTCGGCCACGAGACGGTCGGGGTCGTCGAGCGCCTCGGCGCGAACATCCGGGAGGACAGCACGGGCCGTCCCCTGGCCGCCGGTGACCGCGTCTACATTCAGCCAGGCATGTCGTGCCGGCAGTGCGTCTATTGTGTCGTCCATCAGCAACCGACGCTCTGTCTGAAACGGCGGGGCTACGGGTTCCGTCCGTTGAAGGACAGTCCGCCCGAGTTCCAGGGAGGATTCAGCCAGTACCTCAACCTGGTCCCCGGTTCGACCTATCTGAAAATGGAAACCGACGCCACAACCTCGGTGGTGCTGGAGCCGCTCACGATCGGGCTGCACCAGGTGAGCCGGGTGCGCATGCCGGTCGGGTCCACCGCCGTGATCCAGGGGGCCGGGGCGATCGGCATCCTTACCCTGGTCGCGGCGCGCGAGGCGGGTGCGCTGCGCACGATCGTGATCGGCGCGCCGGACTCACGGTTGGAATTGGCGAAGACATTCGGCGCCGATCTTACGGTCAGTATCGATGAGGTGCCCGACCCCGCCGAGCGGGTGCGTCTGGTGCGGGAGGAAACCCCCGGCGGCTATGGCGCCGACGTCGTGTTCGAATGTACCGGGGTGCCGGCCTCGATTCCGGAAGGGATCGACATGCTGCGCCGGGGTGGAACCTACGTCGAGGCGGGACACTACACCGATCACGGTGACGTCGCCCTCAACCCGTTCCGCCACATGGTCCACAAGCAGATCACGCTGGTGGCCGTCTGGGGCGCCGATACGCCTCACTTCGTGGCGGGACGGGCGCTGATCGAGTCGGGGAAATACCCTTTCGCCGATCTCGTCTCCCATACGTTACCGCTGGACCGGGTCGCCGCGGGGATCGCCGCTATCGGCGGCGCTTACCGGCTCGACGGCCGGGAAATCCGCAAGGTGGCCATCGCTGCACATGACGGAAGCCGGTGAGCCAGACCGACTCACCGGCTCCAGCGGAGCAAGCAGGGGTACGCCAGCCATGACGACACCACCGGACGATTCAGAAATCCTCCCTCGCTGGGATCTCGACACCGTTTTCCCTGGACCAGATTCGCCCGAATTCCTAGCGGCGGTGGATGCGGTGACCCGAAGCATCGAAGCGCTGGTTGCGCTGTTCGACCAGCACGGAGTCGGCGCACGTCCCCCGGCGCCAGTCGATGCGGCAACCATCGCCGCGTTCGACGACGTGGTCAACCGGTACGACACGGTGCTGGAGGACGCGCTGCGGCTGGACAGCTATCTGATGTGTCTGACCGCCGCGGATGCCCAGGATGAGGTTGCGCGCACCACGCAGAGTGCGTGGTATGAGATCAAGACCCGACTGGCGCGGCTAGCACCGCGGTTCACCGCCTGGGTTGGCGAGCTCGACGTCGACGCGTTGAGCGCGGGCTCACCCGTCGCCCGCGCCCACGAGCCGGCCCTGCGCCGCTTGCAGACCCTCGCCGCGCACCTGATGCCCCACGGCGAGGAAGAGCTCGCCGCCCTGCTGGCGCCGTCGGGCGGCGCGGCCTGGGTGGCGCTGCATGATGAACTGATGGCGATGGCGACGGCCCGCATTGAGCGCGACGGCGCGGAATGCGAGCTGCCGCTGAGCGAGATCGACAATCTCCGTCTCCATCCCGATCGCGACGTCCGCCGCCGCGCGCACGAGGTCGGCGATACCACGCGCCAGGCGTTGGCAACGCCGCTGGCGGCGGCGCTCAACGGCATGAAAGGGCAGCAACTGGTTCTGTCGCGCCGTCGCGGTTGGGACGATCCCTTGGCGGAAGCGCTCTTTGCCAATGCGATCGACCGGCCGATTCTGGAAACCATGCTCGCGGCGATGCGCGAGGCGCTCCCCGATTACCGGCGCTACTTGCGGGCCAAGGCCCGGTTGCTGGGGTTACCACGGCTGGCTGGATACGACCTGATGGCGCCGGTCGCAACACCCGCACCCTGGCCCTTCGCGGCCGCGCGCGCCTTCATCGTCACCGAACTCACCGCTTTCAGTCCCAGGATGGGGGCGCTCGCGGAGCGCGCGTTCGCGGAGCGCTGGATCGATGCCGGACCGCGCCTCGGCAAGGAGGGCGGCGCCTTCTGCACGTCGATCCAGGGCGACGAGTCCCGCATCCTGGCCAACTACCTGCCAGTCTTTACCTGGATGAGCGTGCTCGCGCACGAACTGGGTCACGCCTACCACAATTTCGCCATCGTGGAGCAGCGCCGGACCTGCATCCAGGCCTCGCCGGAGTTCGGTCCGCTTGGGTTTCCCCTGACTCTTGCCGAGACCGCCAGCACGATCTGCGAAGCGATCGTGCAACGCGCGGCGCGTTCCGCCGCGAGTCCGGCGGAGGAAGCTGCTCAGCTCGAGGAGTGGTTACAGACACTGACGCTCAACGTCTTCGGCATCATGCCCATGTTCGCCTTCGAGCAGGAGGTGTTTGCGACGAGAGCACGCCGCGAGCTGACCCCCGTGGAACTGGAAGCGCTCATGGCCGCGGCCTGGCACAATGTGGCCGGGGACACCATCGACCCGGACACCGTCTGGTCGATGACCTGGACGATGGGCCACTTCTTCATCGACAGCGACTGGTACTACAACGTCCCCTACGCCTTCGGCATGCTCTTCGCCCTCGGGCTGCTGGCCGCTCGAGACACAGACCCCAACGGATTTCTCACCCGTTTCGATACCCTCCTCGCGGACTCCGGTATGCGCGAGGCAAATGAGCTCGCCGCCGCGTTTGGTATCGACTTACATGATCCCGCCTTCTGGAACGCGAGTCTGGATACCTTTCGCGCCGACGTCGACCGCTACGAGACGCTGACCGAAACCTTGGCGCCGGCTTCGGCTCCGACTCCGGCCGCGGCAGCAACCGCCGCGTCATAGGCGGGTGCGGTCCTGGCGGCGGGCAGGTGACTACGACGCGAGCTGGCAGCCAGGACTGACCCCGATTGGGTGCGTGCCGCCGCGGTCGCGCACGGCGATGGCGTAGTGCCCAATCTGATACCCGGCTTGTCCCGCCAGCCGGGGTTGTTCGTCGGGGCCCATCCGCTCGTACCAGAACAGATCGGCCGTGACCAGATAGGCGCCGTAGTTCAGGAAGAACTCCGTTCCGGGTCCCCGGCTATCGAATGGCGCGGCGCGGTTCTCCGCCGCGACGGCGCGCTGAGTCTCCCCCTCGGCCACCGTTGTCCACGCACCACTGACGCTATCCAGCGTCAGCACCACCACGCGCCAACCCACGAGCTGCCGATCGAGACGATCGGTAGCATCCCGTGCGAACATCACCGGCGGCCGCACCTGGAGCCAGGTCTCCCCCAGCGACCAGAGCAGCGGTGGTGCGAAGCGACAGGTCGCCCCCGGCGATTCTCGGGAATCGGTCA
>JACCXM010000438.1 GCA_013697005.1 Chloroflexia bacterium
TCGGACGACACAGCAAACGGGCTGACCGCGCGGTCAGCCCGTTTGCTGTGTCGTCCGAAACGTACTCCGGCATCGCGGTCCGGAGACAGGCTTGACACGATTTCGGGGCTTTCCTAGAATCGTTGCGGGTGCAAGATTTGCACAGAATAGCGAGATTTCCGCAGGTTTGAGACGGCTGAAATGGTGTCGGATCGCGCGATAGAGCCAGTCCGGGTCGACAACGTCGCGGAATTGTTACTCCACATGTCCCCGGCCCGATGCGAATGATCCACGGCGACGACGGCGAGCCGCCGATCCGGTTTGGAACGCGCGGGAGTGCCCTCGCCCTGATCCAGACGGAACTCGTGGCCGCGCGGTTTCGCGCCGTTTACCCCCACCGCGCCATCGAGCGACGCATCGTCAGCACCGAGGGTGATCGCGACAAGACATCACCGCTGGCGGAGATCGGTGGGCGCGGGGTATTCACCAACGGCATTGAATCCGCCCTACTCCGGGGCGAGGTCGATGCCGCGGTGCATTCGGCAAAAGATCTGCCGAGCACGCTCCGCCCTGCAGCGCCGATCGTGGCGTTTCCCGATCGCGACGATCCGCGTGACGTCCTCGTCTCCCGTCATGAGACGACGCTCGAACGCCTCCCGCCGCATCCGGTCATCGGCACCTCCTCGCGACGACGCGAGGCGCAAATCCGTTGTCTGCGACCCGATGCACAAATCGTCTCCATACGCGGCAATATCGACACACGCTTGCACAAAGCCGAGAGTTCGGAGCTGGATGGGATCGTGCTCGCCGCGGCGGGTATCCACCGCTTGGGCTGGAATGATCGGATCAGCCACTACCTACCTATCGCGGAGATGATTCCGTCGCCGGCGCAAGGCGCGATCGCCATCCAGGCCGGGACCGGAACCACTGCCGCGCGCGAGCTCGCGGTGATTGACGATCCGACCGTCTCGATTCCGGTGTGCATCGAACGGGCGTTTCTGGCGGCGGTTGGGGCCGGGTGTACCTATCCCGTTGGCGCGTATGTCGCCAGATCAGAATCGGGTTTTCACCTGCTGGCGATGCTCGCGAATGAGGCCGGCGATCGGATCGAGTTTGCGGATGAGATGCTCGCCGCGGGTGACGAGCACGACCACGCGGCAGAGGTCGCGGCTCGGCTGTGGATGGCAGTGGCCGGCGCTTCCGCGCCGACCGTGTGGCATGGCGGTCGCGCGCTAAAGAGCGATCTCGAAGGGGCGCGGATCGTCGTGACCCGGCCCCGCCGCCAGGCTGGCCCGCTGCTTGCCGCGCTCGGCGAGCGCGGGGCAACACCACTCGCCTTGCCGACCATCCGAATCGAACCGATTGCCGATACCACAACAGTCGATGTCGCCCTGCGCGATGCCAGCCGAGAGGCATTCGACTGGATCGTATTCACCAGCGCGAACGCGGTCGACGTGTTCGCCGGGCGGATGGACGCACTCGAAGTGCGCGCCGGGCATCTGACCAATGTATGTATCGCGGCGGTCGGTGACGCGACGGCCGCGGCTGCGGCGGCCGTTGGTCTGACGGTAACGCATCTACCAGAGACGGCCACCGCGGCCGATCTCGCCATGGACCTGAAAACCATTGCTCGCTCGGGCGCGCGCATGCTGTACCCGCGCTCGGCGATCGGCCGCGATGATCTGCTCGATGAATTGCGTTGCGCGGAATTCGATGTCGTCGCGGTCGACGTCTACCGCACCGTGCCGGAACCAGATATTGATCCTCGCGTGCTCGCGCAGGTGCAACGCGGTGACATCGATCTCGTGACATTTGCATCACCATCGAGTGTGCGCAATCTCATCGCGCTGTTCGCTGGCCATGGCGTCGCGCTGGATACGATTCCTGCGGTGTGTACGGGCCCGGTGACGGCTCAAGCGGCACACGACGCGGGTTTCTCAGTGGCCGCGATCGGCGACGGGCCTGGCGTCTCGGCACTGGTTGAAGCGATTGCGAGGTATTGGCGGGGGCGGCCCGAGAGCCGAGTACTACGCAACGTGCACCGGCGATTGCGGTCTGATGCCGACTCACGTGGAAGGAGTGCGACTTGACCTGGGTCGAGGCCAATGGATTCGAGCGTGACGGATTACCCCAATTCCGGCGGACGCGGCGGATGCGCCGTACTCCGGCGCTGCGCGGTTTGGTGCGCGAGACGACACTCCAGCCGGATGATTTCATCCAACCCTTGTTCGTGACCCATGGCAGCGGTGTTCGCCACGAGATCGAATCGATGCCGGGGCAGTACCAGCTTTCCGTCGATGCGCTGCCACAGGAGGTTGCGGACCTGATTGGAGCCGGTATTAACGCGGTCCTTCTGTTCGGCATCCCGGAGGAGAAGGACCGTGCGGCGAGCGGCGCGCTCGACCCCGATGGCGTGATCCAATCTGCCATGCGCACGATCAAGCGGGAGATGCCGGAGATGCTCATCATCGGCGATGTCTGCGCCTGTGAATACACCGATCACGGTCACTGCGGCATCCTCGACGGCTGCGAGGTCGACAACGACCAGACAGTCGCCCTGCTGGCGCGCATCGCCGTCAGCCAGGCCGATGCGGGAGCCGACATCGTGGCGCCGTCAGACATGATGGACGGGCGCGTGTTGGCGATCCGGAACGCACTGGATGCGGCCGGTCACGGCAACCTCCCGATCATGTCCTATGCGGCAAAATACGCCTCGGCGTTCTATGGTCCGTTCCGCGAGGCGGCGGCGAGTATGCCGGCGTTCGGCGACCGCCGCTCGCATCAGATGGACCCGGCGAATGCTCGCGAGGCGATCACGGAGATCGCGATTGATCTCGATGAGGGCGCCGATATCGTGATCGTCAAACCAGCGCTCGCCTATCTCGACGTCATTCGTATGGCGCGCGATACGTTCGATGCCCCGCTGGTGGCGTACAACGTCTCTGGCGAATACGCGATGATCAAGGCGGCGGCGCAACTTGGCTGGATCGACGAGCGAAAGGTGGCCCTGGAGACGCTCACCGCCATCAAGCGCGCCGGGGCCGGCCGTATCATCACCTATCACGCAAAGGAAGCTGCGCGTTGGCTGCGGGAGGGTGAGGCTTCGACCCGGCGTCCCCTGGACGTCCTGAGCGAATGGGACGCGTAGCGAACGCAGACGTGCCAGCGATGACTATCAAGGAGCATGTGTGATCGACGACGCCTCAGGTTTTCAGCCGCGCCCTGGCGAGCGGCAGATCGTGAAGTTCACCTTCTTCAAGATCGCCCCGGAGTGGCGCCGGCTCGACGTCACGGAACGGGAGCGTCAGATCACGGAGCTCTCCGCGGTGGTCGAATCGTGGGCGGCACGAAATCTGGTGCGCTGCTATGCGACGCTCGGTACCCGGGGGGATACCGACTTTATGGTCTGGCAGGTCAGCTACGAGATCGAGGACATCCAGCGCATGGCCGGGGAGGTGTTGGGCACCGCGACGGGCGGCTATCTCACGACGCCCTTTTCCTACCTCTCCATGACCAAGAGCTCGACCTATGTCGAAAAGTACGCGGGACCGGGTGCGGACCGAGCCACGCGTCTCGCCCTGGCCCCAGGCGCCCACAAATATCTGTTCGTCTATCCGCTGACGAAGATGCGCGAATGGTACGGATTGCCTCCGGAAGAACGGCAGCAGATCATGAACCAGCACATCGCGATCGGCGCGACGTATTCGTCGGTCAAGATCAACACGACATACTCGTTCGGGCTCGACGATCAGGAGTTCGTGCTCGCCTTCGAGACCGACCAACCGGGCGACTTTCTCGATCTGGTGCAGGAGCTCCGGGGCTCGGTTTCGAGCGCGTATACCTTGACCGATGTGCCGATATTTACCTGCGTCGCGACGACTTCGCGGGGCATGCTCGAGGCGCTGGCGGTGAGTCGAGACAGGGTGGTCGCGTAGCAGATGGTCCTCTCCGCGCTGCCAGCATCACCATTGCCAGCAACCACCTCCATGACGGGACGGCAGCGATTCCTGGCCGCGACGCGGCGGCAAGCGGTCGATGTCACTCCGGTCTGGTTCATGCGCCAGGCGGGCCGCTCGCTGCCGGAGTACCGCGCCCTGCGCGAACGTCACGACTTCATGACCGTCGCCACAAGCCCGGACCTGGCCGCCGCCGCGACGTTGATGCCGGTCGACCGCCTGGGAGTCGATGGCGCGGTGCTTTTCGCCGACATCATGCTGCCATTGGCGAGTCTTGGCGTCCCATTCGAGATCCGGCCCGGAATTGGTCCAGTCATTCCGCGCCCGATCCGGACGGATGCCGACGTCGAGCGTCTGACCCGCATCCCGGCACGTGAGGCGACCCCCTACGTGCTCGAGGCGTTGCGACTGCTCAAAGGTTCGCTAGGTGAGCGTGCGGCGTTGCTTGGATTTGCGGGCGCGCCATTCACGTTGGCTTGCTACCTGATCGAGGGTCAACCGGCGAAGGAGTTTCCCCGCGCCAAGGCGCTGCTGTATGGCCAACCGGAAACGTGGCATCGCTTGATGCAGACGCTCACCCTGGTCACCATCGACTACCTCCAGGCGCAGATCGCCGCCGGCGCCGACGCGGTGCAGCTTTTCGATTCCTGGTTGGGGCTGCTCGATCCGCTGAGCTACGCAGTGATGGTGCTTCCCTATACGCGACAGATCTTCGCGGCGATCGCGCCCCTGGCGCCGGCGATCCATTTCAGTACCGGAACCGTAGCGCTCCTGGAGCAGATCGGGGCAAGCGGGTGCTCGGCGGTCAGTGTCGACTGGCGGCTGCCTCTGGACGTTGCTTGGGACTGTTTAGGGAACGACGTCGGTATCCAGGGCAATCTGGATCCCGCGTTGCTGTTGGCCCCGTGGAACGTGGTCGAACGCGAAGCGCGTGCCGTTCTGCACCGGGCGGGTGGGCGCGCCGGTCATATCTTCAACCTCGGACATGGCATCTTGCCGCAGACCGATCCAGAGACCATTGCCCGGATCGTGCGGCTGGTGCATGGAGAAGGATGAGGATCCCGCTCGGGGTATCATCCGACCTATGGTATTACCACTGCTCTATGGTCTAGGCGCCCGGGACTTTATGGAGCCCAGGGGCTTCCTTCTAATGACGTGCCAAAAGTGCCGAATCCCCGGCCCGTTTGCGGTGTTCGACTCCAAACGCAAAGTCACGCTCTACTCGATTCCAACCTTTTCCGTGCGTGAGCAGATGGTCCTGGAGTGCCGTTCCTGTACCCAGCGGTTCGCCGTGCCGCCGGAAATGCGCCAGACATTTCTCGACCAGGTGTTGACCGAGCCCGAATTGCTGACGCGCCTGCGCAACGCCAGCCTGGCCCGGATCGGTGGCGACAATGGGGAGCGAACGTTTTACCAGACGCTTCAAGTCGACCCAGCCGCGGATCCCGACGTGATCGAAGCCGCGTTCCGGCGACTTGCCCTGAAGTTCCATCCCGACACGTCGGCCGATCCCGAGGCGCCACTGCGGATGCGGGAGATCATCGAAGCGCGCGAGTGTCTGGCCGATCCAGATCGGCGGATCAACTACGATCGCTCGATCGGCATCGTCCGCCGCACGCCCGGACTGCGACCCGAGGACATCTAACCTCCCGTCGCGAACGTGCGCACCGGGATCCCCTCAATCTCGGTTTCGCCGGCGGTTCCGGCGCTCCGGATCGTTGTTCGCGGGGTCCTCTTCGACAATGGGATCTGCCGGGGCCGGCGTGGGCACTGCCGTTGGCTCCTCGGCGGGTGGCGGCGCCGGTTCCTCACCGGGTGCCGGAGAAGGCTCTTCGGCGGGTGGTGGCGGCTCCTCGCCCGGCGGTGGTTCCTCGCCGGCCGGTGGTTCCTCGCCGGCCGGTGGGGTACCTTCTTCGACCGGGGGCGGTTCCTCCTCGACGGGCGGCGGTGTCGCTTCCTCTACGGGCGGGGGAGGCTCTTCGACTGGCGCCTGAGTCGGTTCCTCGATCGGCGCGGGTGGTGGCTCCTCGATCGGTGCGGGAGCGGGTTCTTCAATCGGTGCTGGTGGGGGAGCCTCGATTGGCGCCGGAGGAGGCTCCTGCGTTTGCGTTTGATCGCGGTTCCGTGTCCTTGCCGCGCGCGGCTCCTGGACCTCAGCGGCAGCGGGCTCTTCGATTTGCGCCTGATCGGTTGTCGTGGCGGGTATCTCAACGCCGGCAATGAAGCGGCCGGAGAGTGACGCCAGACCCGGGCATCCGTTTTGGGCGATGCACTGGACTTGCAGCTCCATCAGCTTCGTCACGTCGTTAAACGGCAGTTCTGAGTCGCTGGCGATTTCGAGCACCGCGAGGATCGTACCCACGCGGCTGTAAAGGCGAAAACCGGTGGCCGATTGTTCACCTGAACCGATCGCTCGCTGGGTCTGAAATGTCGCCGAGGCATCGCCCAGGGAAGGACCATCAGCTACTTCGGTGAACGTGCCAGTGCTTGATGTGGTCGCGGCAGTTAACTGTTCTCGCTGACCGCTCAACCAGAGATCTGCCTCGGATTCTCCAGGAAAGGCATACAGTGCGCTGGTCATGAAGACTTGCGCCGACTCTTGTTCCGTGTCTGTAGCGGTGGCGGCCTGGTCTCCCTCGATGACAATAGTCGGCGGCGTTGCAACCGCGGCCGGTGCGCTCGACTCGCCCTCGATGATAATCACCGAGGTCGGTACTGGCGAAGCGAGATCGTTCTGCTCCCGTTCACGGTCGGCACGGTTTCCACCGCCGAGGGTAAACGTGCCGTTGGTCGTCGCGGAAAAGGCATCGGTGGTGCCGGTAAAGAGCTCGATGCGGTCGGCGCTGGTCGCCTCGTCTTCGGTGTACAGCGCGGAAAGCGTGCCGGCCCGAACGTCATAGATGTCGCGCCGTACCAACGTGCCACTGGCGGACGATGGGTCGAGGCGCAGCGCCATAGCGCCCAGCGGATCGGTTTCCCGCTGGACCACCACCGCCGCGCGGGCGGCGACATTTTGCGCGACCGTATCGAGAAGGGCCAGATCGGGGTCCTGGTTCAGGAGATCGGCGTACACGATCATCCCAAGCATGGGACCGACGCGAAAGATGAGGCGCGCGGCCTGATAGTCCGATCCTGTATCCGGTGTCGTACCGGTCATCAGGGTCAGAATCGATTCCTCACCGACGAGAGGGGCGTCCACCGCCGTTTGGTCGCCAGCGACCATGTTGAAGGCCGCGCTGGCCTGTTCTGCTGTCGCATACTCGACGACGAAGGAAGATACCTGCGTGTCGAAGACGTCCGCGCTCTCCGCGTTTGGTGCGGCGAGGCGATTCTCATATCGCTGCAGCCAGCCGGCATTGGCGAGTCTGCGCCGGGTTTCACGGGCGTCCGCCTCGGCATCACCCGCCCCCGCGGTGCGGGCAGCTTCTTCGTCAAGGGTATAAAAGCGGCCTTCGAGGACGCCGATCCCAGGTACGGATTCGCCGAAATCCGCGGGGTAGGGGACAACCCGGGCGATATCCAGGAGCGCGCGAGTTTCTTCCTGCTGGTTCTCGTTGGTCACGCTCGGGGCGGCATCATCGACGGTGAACGATCCGATCGGGTTGCCAGCAATCGAGAGGGGGTACTGACCGTTGACAAGTGCATCGGGCACCGTGACGCGGAAACGGCCACGTTCGTCGAGCTCCGCCGTGACCGTTATCGCGCCGTCATCGCCGATGGCCAGTTCGATGACCGGCACGCCGAGATCGACGCGCCCGGAAATCTCGGGTGACGGATTATTGGTGACGGGAACCGTGACGGCATCGATGGCCTGCCCATCGACTTCGACGCTTTGGAATCCCGCGGGCAAGCTCGAATCGTCCTGGGCAAAGAGGCCGGCAGGGACCAGGGGAGCGGTCCAGAGGAGAACCGCCACGACCGCCAATAATCGAGCGTTCAGCATCTCAACGCCTCCCGCTCATGGCGAGCTTTGCATCGAACAGGCCGCTCCGGCCGTGCCAAGATGATACCCCAGCATCTGCCGAGGACTGCGTTCCGGAGCTTTGTGTGTCGAGAAAACTGGGCGCGGCACAACAGGTCATATCGTCTCGATCAACGAACGGCGTGGTGTCGTCGTTTCGCCAGACGCGGGTACGGGGAAAGCCCGCATGGTACTCAGGACCGCAAGATGAAGCGAGGAATCCCTGTTGCTGGATCCCGATCCCGGTCGAAGCCAGGACCAACGACGGAAAGCGTCTCGGCGACCGCGCGGGAAACGCTGATACATGCCGCATCGACGGCCGTCGCCCACTCCAGGGTGAGTCGCTCGGTCTCACACTCGGCGTCAAACTCGTCGCGATCGAGCTCGGTGGCGGTCCCGTCCGGTTCGATCCAGAGATCGAGCTCCAGGTCAAGATCGCGATAGTAGTTCTCTCTCAGCTCGATCAGCGGACGCGAGAAGTTGACATAGTAGCCGACAGTGCGATCATCGTCGGTGGTAAAGCGCAGGAGAGAGAACCAGCGATCGGGAAAGAACCATTGCTCGGCGCCGGTGCGAAACAGGCGCTCGGGCCCGGTCGGCGTACGGACTTCGACCTCGCGGGATCGGTAAAACGCGAAGCGGTGGTGCAGTAGACGACGTGGGCCGTCGTCAGTCGGTACGGCAATCCAGCCGCCCTCGACCTGATATTCCCAGCAGGCGCCACGGAGCTTCTCTTTCCGATAGAAGATCCGGGTTGCCATACCAGTTACGACCTTTCACCAAGCGGACTGCGGCTGGGAATCCCGACCCGGCGGGGGTATGCACCCGGGGTTGGGGCGCATTTCGATGCGATGATCAGCCGCGTGCCATCGACCGGGAGTCGCGCGTCCGACACGATCGCCGCACCGAGGTGCGCCGCGGCGCGGTTTCCAGTTCGCAACTCCTCGTCAATCTCTAACCCTTTCGGCAGCAGTGCGGTTCCGCCGATTTTCAACAGGGGCACGACATACTCCAGAAGTACGGGAAGATTCGCCACCGCGCGCGCGGTCGCGACGTCAAACCGCGCGCGAAACGCGGGATCATGGCCAAGGTCTTCGGCGCGGCCGTGAACGACGCCGACCGTGTCCAATTTCAGCGCCGCGATCACGGTACGCAGGAACGAAACCTTCTTGGCGGTGGCATCGATCAGCGTGACGTCGAGAGCCGGGCGAACGATCTTCAGGACTAATCCCGGGAAACCCGCCCCGGTTCCGATATCGACAAGGGAATGCGCCTGCCCGGCGGGCAGCGGTATCGCGGCGACGGCCGCGTCGAGGGCAGGAACCATCGCCACCGCGTCGAGGAAGAGGCGGCGTTCGATCTCATGCGGTTCGCGGATCGCCGTCAAGTTGAATCGGACACTATGAGTAAGCAGAAGTTCCTGATACTGGGCGAAGCGCGCCGCCGCCTCTCCCTCGAGGGGCACACCAATCGCTCTTGCCGCGTGCGCCAGACCGGGCCAAACACGTTCGGGTGGAAAAGCATTGGATGCGGCATCGCTCCCGGCCGGCGCCGGAGGTGTCGAAACACCGCTGATTGCGTTCACGAGAGCCTCGCTGATATCGAATGCGTGACTGCCGGGGCGCCGGCTTACCCGCCCTATGGAGGCGAGTTTACCCGACGGGTTTGGCTGGTGCGAACGCCTCGCCGGCAGCGCCGAGTTTCCGGGATGTCACGAGCGCGCGAGCAGCATGCGCAATATGGTTCGGGCTGAGTCCGGCCAACTCACGCAATCGTCCTTGAGACGCGTGCTCAAAGACTCGATCGGGAACCGCCAGAACCTGTGTCGGCACGAAAACGTCATGACTGTCGAGGAACTCCAATATGGCTGAACCGAAGCCACCGGCCTTGACGTTCTCCTCGACGGTGACGATCGCGCCGCATCGTGCCGCAACCTCCAGAATCAATCGCTCGTCAAGCGGTTTCACGAAACGGGCATTGATTACCGTGGCGTCAATACCGTCCGCGGCAAGGAGATCGGCGGCACGCTCGGCCGGCAGCACCATTGCGCCGAGGGCGAGGATGGCGATGTCGGACCCGGCCCGGATCGTTTCCGCGCGTCCAACCGGGAGCGAGTGCAGCGGCTCGGTCATAGTGACACCCACTCCGGCGCCACGCGGATAACGAATAGCCACCGGGCCATCCACGTCCTGGATCGCGGTGGTCAGCATGTGGCGGAGCTCGTTTTCGTCTTTCGGCGCCATAACGGTCATGTTGGGAAGACAGCGCAGATAGGTGAGATCGAAGATGCCATGGTGGGTGCGGCCGTCGTCCCCGGCAAATCCGGCACGATCGATTGCGAAAGTCACGGGGAGGCGTTGCAGGCAGACATCGTGGATGATCTGATCGTAGGCGCGCTGGAGAAATGTGGAGTAGATACCAACGACGGGCCGCATTCCCTCCGCGGCGAGACCGGCGGCAAATGTGACCGCGTGCTGCTCGGCGATACCGACATCGAAAAACCGATCCGGATAGACGGCTTGAAACTTGGCGAGTGCCGTGCCGGTCGGCATCGCGGCAGTGATGGCCACAATGCGGGGATCGTCCCCGGCGAGCTCAATCACGGTCTGTGCAAATACGTCCTGGTATTTGGGTGGCGCTGGCGGTGCGCCGGGCAGCGATGGCGCGGAAACGGCATGCCCCCGCTCGCGGTCGGTCTCCGCACCCGCGAACCCGCGGCCTTTCTGGGTGACCACATGGAGAAACACGGGACCAGGAACCAACGCGGCCTGGCGCAGCGCGTCGACAAGCGCACGCACATCGTGGCCATCGATCGGCCCCATGTACGTGAATCCGAGCTCCTCCCAGATCATCGAGTGATAGATGAACTCCTTGAGTGAGTCCTTCCAGCGCTTGCCGAGCTCCACCAACAGCTCACCCTGGGGGAGCCGCTCGGTGATACGGGCCAGCTCATCCTTGGCGCGGTTGTAGCGAGGATCGGTGCGCACCCGGTCGAGGTAACGGGACATGGCGCCAACGTTGGGAGCAATCGACATCTCGTTATCGTTCAGGATGACAAGAAATGGTAATTCGAGGATGCCGGCGTTGTTGAGCGCCTCGAAGGCCATGCCGCCAGTGAGCGCGCCATCACCGATGACCGCCGCCACCCGCCGCTCAGGCTCCGCACTCCTGGAAAACGCGACGGCCATACCCAAGGCGGCGGAGATCGACGTGGAGGCGTGACCGGCGCCAAACGCATCGTGCTCGCTTTCGTCGCGTGAAAGAAACCCGGAGAGACCGTCCTCCTGGCGGATGGTGGCAAACCGGCCGCGGCGTCCGGTCAAGAGCTTGTGGGCGTACGCCTGGTGTCCGACGTCCCAGACAATGCGGTCCCGCGGTGAGTCGAAAACCCAGTGCAATGCGATGGCGAGCTCGATTGCCCCGAGAGACGCCCCGAGGTGGCCGCCATTGCGGCTGACGATGTCGATGAGCTCGTGGCGAATCTCGGCGGCGAGCGCGGGAAGGTGGGAGAGCGACAGCGACTTCAGATCGGCCGGTGACGAGATGCGGTCGAGGAGTGGGGTTTCTTCTTGTTCAGATGTCGCCGCGCTACCTTCCGGAACCGCCATTGTGATGCTCCTTACTCGGCTAGTGCCGCTTCAATGCGGTTCACCGGCCGTGCGAACGACAGGCATGTATAGCACAGGGTTCGGCTCCCTCTTCGAGCCCCGGATACGGTTCGCGCGAGTGTGACCAACCTCGATGGCCCCCTGAAGATGAGGCAACTACACTCGCCAATCGCACCCCACGATTGATACCGATCGGAGCGAGGAGGCTTGCGCATGCTGGTGTTGAACCGGAGTGAAGTGCGGGATTTGGTCCCGATGCCGGACGCTATTGCCTTGATGAAGACAGCATTCGCCGAGTTATCCGCGGGCCGCACCATCTCACCGTTGCGCACCGTTGTCTCCCTGGCCGATCGTGAGGGGGATGCGTTGTTCATGCCCGCATATGTGCCAGCGATGAACGCGCTCGGGTTGAAGGCGGTCAGCGTCTTCCGCCGCAACCCAGAGCGGGGATTGCCAGTGATTCACGCGATCGTCGCGCTGTCCGATCCCGAGACGGGACAGCCCCTGGCGATCATGGACGGCACCTACCTCACCGCGTTGCGCACCGGCGCGGTCTCCGGCGCCGCGGCCGATCTGTTGGCGCGTCCTGACAGCTCCGTCCTGGCCGCGATCGGGGCCGGGGCGCAGGGCGTGACCCAGATTGCGGCCGTGTGTGCGGTGCGTCCGATCGCGCGAGTGATCGCGGTCGATGTCAGTGAGCCAGCGTTGGAACGGCTGCGCCAACTCCTGCGCAACGACTGGCCCGACATCGAATCGCGTCTGGAGACGACTATGGATGCGGCGGCGGCGGTACGCGCGGCGGACATCATCTGTACCGCGACCACATCACACACGCCCGTGTTTCGCGATGAAGATGTGCGTCCGGGAACGCACATCAGCGCGGTCGGCGCCTACACCCCCGAGATGCAAGAGCTCCCAGCCGAAACAGTGGCACGGGCGACGGTCGTCGTCGATGCCGTCGAGGCGGCGCTCGCGGAGGCCGGCGATCTGATCGTCCCGCTGCAGAGGGGAATGGTTTCACGCGAGCACTTCACGCGCGAGCTGGGAATGGTAGTCAGCGGCTCGGCGCCAGGACGCACCTCGCCAGAGGAGCTCACACTGTTCAAATCGGTCGGCAACGCGGTACAGGACGTCGTGGTCGCCAAACGCGCGGTCGAACAGGCGCGGGAGCGAGGCATGGGGACAGAGATCGATTTGACGTAGAGCGAGGGACGACCTCAGTCGGCGGCGGTTGCCAATACCACCGGCGTGGCGATCGGACAGGCGCCTGCCGCACAGACATGGTTCTCGATGTGATCCAGGAAATCCTGAGGATACATCTTCATCATTCCCAGCAATGGCATCGGCGCGACTTGCCCGAGACCGCACAACGAGAGGTCGATGATGTGCTTGGACGTGCGTTCCATCAGGGACAGATCTTCCCGCGATCCCCCGCCAAGCCGGATGCGATCGAGGATCTCGACCAACGCCGGGTTGCCGCGGTGGCAGGGCGTACATTTCGCACACGACTCGACGCGGTTGAACGCGGTCAAATAGCGCGCGAAGTCAACCGGGCAGACATGTTGGTCGAAGACGACGAAGCCGCCTGAACCGAGCATGCCGCCCACTTCGGTCATGGAATCGAAATCGACGGCGTAGTCGAGCTGCTCTGCGGTGAGCGGTCCCGCGGATACGCCACCGGTCTGAACGCCACGGAACTGATGCCCTTCCCGCATGCCGCCCCAGACACCGTCGATCAGCGTGCGCAAGGTGACGCCCATCGGGGTCTCGACCAGGCCGACGTGTTTCAACGGTCCCTGGACGGTCATCATTTTGGTGCCGGCGCTGGTGGCGGTCCCGATCTGGGAGAACCACTCACCACCGTTGTTGATGATCGCGGGGACCGCCGCCAGCGTTTCCGTGTTGTTGAGAATGGTCGGCCGCTTCCAGAGACCTTCTTCGACCGAGCGCGGTGGTTTGGTGCGCGGCTGCCCGCGGACACCCATCACCGAGTACATGAGGGCCGAGCCTTCGCCGCAAATGTATGCGCCGCCCCCGGTACCGACGCGCACCTCGACGTCTCTGCCAGTTCCGAGAATGTTTTCGCCGATCAAGCCGAGCTGTTCCGCATCGGCGACTGCTTTGCGGAACCGGCGGATCCCCAATGGATACTCGCCGCCGATGTAGTTGTAGGCGCGGTCGGCGCCGCAGACCACGCTCGAAATGAGCATGCCTTCGAGAATCTTGTGGGGATCGCCCTCATGGATGCGGCGGTCTTTGTAGACGTTCGGCTCCCCCTCGTGGGAGTTGACGACGACGAACTTGGGCCGGTTACGTGCTTTGCGGCCGCTTTCCCACTTGATCCCGGCCGGAAACCCGGCGCCGCCGCGCCCGCGCAATCCGGAGGCAGTTACCTCGGCGATGGCCTCCTCGGCGGTCATCTCGAAGAGCACTTTGGCCAAGGCGCCATAAGCGCCGCGGGCGATGGCGTCCTCGATGGAGTCGGGCTCGATCACTCCGAACTCTTCCATCACGATGCGATGCTGGTGTTGGAAGAACGGATGCTCACTCAGCGGCGGGATCCCCGCGAACCCGTTCGGTCCGCGCACGCCGACCGCCCGGTCCCGGAGCTCGCCAGCGAGAAGGGACGTGACGTCTCCTGGTTCGATCCAACCGTAGACGATCGGAGGTTCGCCCGGGCGCTTGATCTCGACGGCCGGCTCCATCCACATCGCGCCATTGCCACTGACCTCACGCACGATCGCGTCGGTGCCGCGAAACACTTCTCGGCATGCCGCAAGCACCTGCAAGGCGCCCTTGGCGACGGAGGAGCTATCGACCTGCACACTGACGACGAGTTTCTCGCCTTGCCACAGCGCGTCCCAGCGCTCGCTGGCGGAGCGCTGAAATTGCGCGAAGGCTTCACGTGAGGTGAGCTTATCGGTCATGGAAACTCCCCGTCACGACCGGATGGTGTGCGTCGCGCCAACTGCCTCCGCCGGCGATGGCAGTTCGGATGGCATCGTTGAGCTTCTCCGCGGTGAGGTCGCCGATGTAGTCCGCGTCCAGCTTGCAGATCGGCGCGCGGTCGCAGACGCCGAGACACCCGTTGACCACCTGAACGGTCAGCTCCCCGTCCGCGGTCGTGCCCGCATCGGCCACGCCCCAATCGTCTTCGAGATGCTGTATCAACCGCTGCGACCCCATGACGTAGCAGGCCATGCCGTGGCAAAGCAACATGAAATGCTTTCCCCGGGGCTCGGTCCGGAAGTCGGCGTAAAAGGTGAGCAGGCCGTAGATGCGGCTGGCGGTGGTGCCGAAGTGCGCGGCAACAACTTCGGCGGCGGGAAGTGATACCCAGCCGTAATGCTCGTTGATTTCCTGGAGGGCCGAAAGAATCAGCTCCTGCGCTTCCTGAAAATCACGGTAGTGGAATTGGGCGAGGATCTGCCGGACTTCCGCCAGATCGATCGCGTCGCCGGTGGGATGCGCGCCGTTCTCCAGCGCCGGATCGCTCGCAATTTGACCGACGACCGATGGCGACGATTGTTCCACATCATTCCTCACGTGCGGGTCGGGCCCGAAAGAGATCCTGGAAATCACCGTCGAACCCTTGCAGGAACTCGTGCATCTCGAGGAGATCATCGACCGATATAGGATTGCCCGGTTCGATCTGGCCTTCGTTCTCGATCGCGTCATCTCTTGCGGGCCGGACGTGTTGTTCGCCGAGCCGCCGCAATGCCAGTTGGGCCTCCTCGGCGTCCCCGTCGCCGATGACCGCCGCAACGAAGTTGCGCGCCTGGCACTCGCCACAGGAGACCATCAGCATCCACATGTCGGATTTGCGGGAAAGGACGTGAACGTCATCCGGTTCAAAACCACGGTGGCAGACACTACATCGTTCCATGCGGTCCAGAACAATGCGCTTGATCTGCTTTTCAGAGGTGTCCATGCGTGTCGCTTTCGTACGAGGAAGAATCCTCAGTTACCGGCCTTTCGGTCGAAATCGTCGAGATCCAGCGTGTCGATGAAATCCCGGAAGACGGAGAGTCTCTCTTCATCAACGCCTTCGGCTCGTTCGAGTTCCGGCTGGGATATCCCACCCTCTCCATCGGCGTCTCCCTCATCGTCCGCACTCAACATCACGCCTGCTTTTTCCATCACGGAATCGTCAACCAGGATTGGAACGCGGGAGCGCACCGCGAGCGCAATCGCATCGCTGGGCCGGGAATCGATCTCCACCTCGCGACCGTTCTGGCTCAACACGATCCGGGCATAGAACACATCGTCGGAAAGCTCGATCACCGCGATCCGAGCGACCGTCCCGCCCATGTCGTCGATGATGGTTCGCATCAAGTCATAGGGCAACGGGCGCGACGCGGTTACCCCTTGCAGCTCCATAGCTATCGCTTCCGCCTCATAGGAGCCGATCCAGATAGGGAGGTGTCGCTCCCCATCGACCTCTTTGAGGATGACGACGCGATGCTGGGTCACCAGACTGACTCGAATACTTTCGACCACCGTCTCGATCATGCAAAGCCCTCCGGCCGCAAGATTTGGGCCGGGGAAGAGTGGACATCACCAGAGCGGTTCGCCACGCCTGGCTTGCTGGACCCATGGGAAGTTTACAACCGGACATCGGAGCCGGACCACTGCCACCACGGTTTCCTGTGGTTGCTGTCGATTCGAGACTACGTGCCGATCATGGCGCCGGCTGTGGCGCCGCAGCGGCGTCTTGCGCATACGACTCATGCGGAACAAAACCGACGTCATCTCTGGGCCAGTATGAAAGCCAGGCCTTACCCACGACATTCTCCACCGGCACCGCGCCAAACACGCGGGAATCGGAAGAGTTTGAGCGGTGGTCCCCGAGCACATAGATGTATCCGTCGGGAACGACGACGTCGCAGGTATCAGCGCGGCCACAGCGGGTGCGGTCCTGGATGTAATCTTCGGCGAGCAACTCCCCATCGACGTAAACATGGCCGTCGCCAAACGTCACTTGTTCGCCGGGCAGTCCGATGATGCGTTTGATGTATGGCTTGTCCGATCCTGTGGGGGGCTCGAATACGACAACATCACCTCGCTCTGGTGGATCGAAGGGATAATAGCGATCGCCGCCGATGTCGAAAAACTGGTAGGCGTTGCGGTTCACCAGGAGCATTTGCCCATCGTCGAGATTCGGCAGCATGCTTTCGCCGTCAACGCGAAAATTGAGAACCACGAGCCGGACCAGAAAAAAAATAAGGGCGGCCAGGAGTAGCGTTTCGACGATCTCGCGAACGGCACGGCCGGCCTGGTTTCGTACCGTAGGTGCTGGCGCGGTGATAACTTCCGGGATCGCTTCGGATCGGCCGTCCCGGCTGAGAGCCGGGCTGAGATCGCCTTCTGGTGTCATACGTGCCTCACGGTTCTGATCCATCGTCCTGCGCCAAACGACGCCGAGCGGGGCGGTGTGCCCCGCTCGTGATGGCTGGTTCTCTCCCCGCCCCGCGGGAACATGGATCTAGATTTCGTCGGCGCGGACCTTGCTGCGGTCGGCGGTTGCTACGGTGTCGTACGGATCACCACTTGCCGCGGTGGCGGCCGCCAGGCTATCGGCCGGTGAATTTGCTTCCTGCTTGAATTCTTTCACACCCTGACCGAGTGATTTCACGACTTCCGGCAACTTACCGGCGCCGAAAATGATCATGATGATGACGAGCACAATGACCAACTCTTGCCAACCGAGCCCAAACATGGGGGAACCTCCTGCCAGAGTACACAATCAATCTCAGGCCTCGCCAGAACGCCGTAGAGTATAGGCTCGCCGCATGGGTGCGGCAAGAGAACCAGTCAGCCTGGTTTCTGGTTTCAGATGAGGAAGGTGCTGGCGATCGCCAGCACCACGTACGCGGCCGCGGTCACGATGGTGAACTGAAACAGCGTCTTCTCGACGCCTCGCCGGGTCCGGTTGATCGATCCGGCGTCGCCACCGAATGTGCCGCTGAACGACGAACCCTTCGACTGCATCAGGATGAGAATCATCATGACCACCGCCACGATGATCATGGCGATATTGAGGGCAGCTTGCATAGTGAACGGTCGCTCCAATGGTTCGTGGCGATGTTGACGCTTTCGCCTTCGCAACGCCAAATCGTACCACTTACCCGTGGCGGCGCGCCGCCGCGGCCGTTTACGCGTCGGGAAGCACGGCGATCCCCGGTAGCTCCCGGCCTTCGAGAAACTCCAGAGAAGCACCTCCTCCGGTCGAGATGTGATCGATGCGGGCGACTACACCAGCGGCGTCAATCGCCGCCAGCGAATCGCCGCCGCCGACAACGGTGAACGCGGCGGCGTCCGCCACGCAGCGGGCGATTCCCAGCGTTCCGGCGGCAAACGATGGGTGTTCGAAGACGCCCATCGGCCCATTCCAGAATACCGTCTTGGCGCCTGCGATCCGCGCACAGAATCGGGTTACGGATGCGGGTCCAATATCGAAGATGGCGCGATCCGCGGCAATATCGCCGACCCCAGTCACCTCCGCCGCGCCACTATCGAGTGAGGAAGCCACGACGACGTCGCTCGGAACGAGCACCATCACGCCTTTCTGTTCCGCGTCGGCGACAAGCTTCCTGGCAGCCTCGATGTGATTTGGCTCGGCGAGAGACGCGCCGACTTCATGGCCCTGCGCGAGCAGCACCGTGTTGGCCATGCCACCCCCCAGGAGGAGGGCGTCGACCCGGTCGAGGAGATGGGCGATGACGGCGAGTTTGTCCGTCACCTTGGCGCCACCCAGAACTGCGACGAACGGGCGCTCCGGATTGTGCAGAAGTCGCGAGAGCGTCGCTTCTTCGCGCAGGAGCAGCAGACCCGCATAGGCGGGAAGTAATTCTGCCACGCCAACGGTCGAGGCATGGGCGCGATGGGCGGACCCAAACGCGTCATTGACGAAGAGATCGCCCAGACGCGCGAGCTCGGCCGCGAGCGCGGGATCGTTAGCTTCCTCGCCCGGCTCGAAGCGGGTATTTTCCAGAAGCAGGATATCGCCTGGGGTGAGATCGGCGGCGGCTTGTGTGACCTTTGGTCCGCGCACCGATGCGGCAACGGTGACCGGCCGCGTGAGAAGCTCCCCCAACCGGCGCCCGACCGGAGCAACAGAGAGCGCGGCATCGGGTTTGCCTTTCGGCCGGCCGAGATGGGTTACCAGAACGACAGCCGCGCCGCCATCGAGCAAGTGGCGAATCGTTGGCAGCGCGGCGCGGATGCGGGTGTCGTCCGCGATGTCCCCATCGCGCAGTGGGACATTGAAGTCGACCCGCACCAGGACTCGCTTGCCGCACACATCGGCGTCAGCGACGGATCGCTTTGGCATGACGTAACAACTCCAGAAGGGGTCGACTTGGGGTGGTGAGAACCGGGCCGCTATTCCTCGTCTTTGTCGATGCCGCGTTCACAGATGAGCGCAACCAACTCGGCAACGCGGCAGGCGTACGCCCATTCGTTGTCATACCAGGCCAGAACTTTCACCAGGTTTTCGTCGAGCGCCATGGTCGATAGTCCATCGACGATCGCCGAGCGAGAGTCACCCCGGAAGTCGGACGAGACGAGCGGCTCAGTGGAAAACCCGAGAATGCCCTGCATCTGATCGCTCAGCGAAGCGACTTTGAACGCCTCGTTCACGCTTTCCTCACTGGCGGGTTTTTCCGTCTCGATGACGAAGTCGATGATGGACACCGTCGCGGTGGGCACCCGCAGCGATGTGCCATCGAACCTTCCCTTCAGCTCGGGAATGACCAGAGCGACGGCCTTGGCGGCGCCGGTGCTGGTGGGAATGATGTTTTGCATAGCCGCGCGCGCGCGACGGGGATCCTTATGAGGTCCATCGAGCACAACCTGGTCGTTGGTGAAGGAATGCACCGTCGTCATCATGCCGCGGCGAATGCCGAAATTGTCGAGGATCACCTTGG
Source organism: Chloroflexia bacterium (assembly GCA_013697005.1). Lineage (GTDB taxonomy): Bacteria > Chloroflexota > Chloroflexia > Thermomicrobiales > UBA6265 > JACCXM01. The sequence goes on from JACCXM010000438.1 coordinate 19,433, forward strand.
CGACCGGCGCCAGGCAATTCGTGGTGCAGGACGCGTTGGAGACGATGTCGTGTTCGCCTGGATCGTAGGCGTTTTCGTTGACGCCGAGGACGATCGTGATGTCCTCGTCTTTGGCGGGGGCGGAGATGACGACCTTGCTTGCCCCGGCTTTGATGTGACCCTCGGCCTGATCGGCGTTGGTGAACAATCCGGTCGATTCGACGACGATGTCGACCGATTGCGATTTCCAGGGAATGCGCCGCGGTTGCTTCTCCGCGAACACCGCGATGTCCCGGCCATTGACACCAAGACTCTTGTCCCTGGCTTCGATTTCGGCATCGAAGCGCCCGTACGTCGAGTCATAGGTGAGGAGCGTCGCAAGTGTCTCTGGCGGCGCCAGGTCGTTGATGGCGACGACTTCAAACAGGTCGGCGAATGGACCCTGGCTGATCGCCTTGAATGTTTGGCGGCCGATCCGGCCAAACCCATTGATACCAACGCGGTAGACCATCGATTACTCCCAGGAAATACCGGCCGCGGTCAAATCCCGCCGCGGTGCGCTGACCAAATTTCCCAAACGCTGCGCCTCTGAACCCGGTGCAGTGTGAAACCAACCGCCGTTGGTGAGCTCCAGGAGCGCGCTGGCCAATTTTTCCGGATCATGGCGGAGCGGGTTCTGCGCGCTGACCATGTCCCGGGCAATCACGCGAATCCGTGGATCGAGGTGATTGAGGGTATCGGGCAAGACCGGGTCAATAGTCAGATTGGGTCCAATCGCCGCGGCCGATGCCGTATTGCTGTTGATCAGCACGGCGTCCAGTTTCCCGGAACCGAGTTGCTTGTCAATGATTTCCAGATGGTCAAGTGCGGTGAAATGGTCGGTCTCTCCGGTCTGGGTCGCGACGTTCATGACGTAGACGCGTGGCGCCGACGAGGCCCGCACCGCGCGCAGGATGTCAGGAACGAGGAGATTCGGCACGATGCTGGTGTAGAGACTCCCTGGGCCGAGAACGATGAGGTCGGCGTTGAGTATCGCGGTCACCGCCGGCAGGTACGCGGCCGGATCATCTGGTGACAGCCGCATGCGCAAGATCGGCGCCTGTTTGTACTGGATATTCGATTCGCCTTCAATCGATGTCCCATTGGTGAGCTCGGCATCCAATCGGACGTTGGCGAGGGTTGATGGCAGCACACGCCCTCGAATGTTGAGAACCGATGCCGATTCGATGACTGCCCGTTCGAAGCTCCCGGTGACTTTGGTCAGCGCGGTGATGAACAGGTTGCCGAAGGAATGGCCATCGAGCTCGGAACCGGCGTGATTGAATCGATACTGGAACAGTCGCGATACGAGGGATTCATCGTCGGCAAGCGCCACCAAACAGTTCCGGATATCGCCGGGGGCGGGGATATCGTATGCGCTGCGAATCTTCCCAGTACTGCCGCCGTCATCGGCGACGGTCACGATCGCGGTGATCGCGAGTTCGTGTTGCTTGAGACCGCGCAGCAGTGTAGCGAGACCGGTGCCTCCGCCGAGGGCGACGACATTCACCTCGGGATGGCGGCGCCCGAACCGGTGTTCCGCCACGATCTGGACGAGTTGCTTATCCGCTTTGCTGTGCGCCAGCACGGGCATGATCAGCCCCCGGCTGAAGCGATAGAATCCATAGACCATGAAGCCGATACCGACCGAAAACACGATCACGAAACGAAGTTCGCGGGGTAAGAACTGAAGCGTGAGCGCCTGGACCACGCCGCTGACTGGTCCCGGAAATGGGACGTAACGGTAGGAATAGACAAGCCCCATGGCAATGGCGAGTCCGGTCAGCACCGTGCCTAGCAGGAATAACGCCGCCCAGCGTTTCACATGCATGCCTGGACGAAGCCAGGTGCGCCAGCCGCGTGGAATCGTCACGTTTCCCCTCGTCCCGGCCCAGCCGCCGGGAAATTGATGATTGCAGCGCGGGAACGTGCCGCCGCAGGCGGCGAGACCAGTATAGCGGAGTCGGACCCAGTGGCAGGCGGACACGGTGACAGGGTGACACGCGAGGAACGGTGGCCGGCGCTCCCGCGTTGACAATGGCGAAGGGCATTGGGATCACGTACAAGGACGAGAAGGGGCGGGCCATGGACAGCGAACGGTTCGATAGTTGGACCAAAAACCTGGCAAAACGACGCTCGCGGCGCGGAGTTATCGGCATTCTGATGGGCGGCGTGGTTGCCGTGGTCACGCGGCGCCGGGCGAGCGCGCAGCTCGGCGAGCCTGGCGGCATGTGCGGTGGCATCGCGGGCATCCCGTGTCCCGAGGGTTTTGAATGCGTCGACGCGAGCGATGGCTGCGATCCGATGGCGGGTGGGGCCGATTGTTCCGGTATCTGCCTGCCGATCGATTACAACCCCTGCGCGGCGATCCTCTGCATCGAAGGGACGACCTGTTGCCCGCAGTGCGGAGGCATCTGCGTCCCCGCGGGAGTGCCGTGTTCCGAGGAGCTTTGTGTCGGCGAGCCGTGCGGTCCGGGAACCTGCGGTCCGGACGAATATTGCTGCGACGAGAGTTGTGGTTTCTGCGAAAGCTGCAGTCGCTGCATCGGGTTGGGGGAAAGTTGCCCGCGGCCATTCTGTCCACCCGCGCCGCCGGCGGGAGAGCCTTGCGGAACAAGCGTCTGCGGACCGGGTGAATATTGCTGTAACGAGAGTTGTGGAATTTGCGCCCCACTCGGCGACGGCTGTATCGCGATGTACTGCGAACCTCCCGCGCCAGGGATTCCTTGTGGACCGACAACCTGCCCTTCCGGTCAAGTCTGCTGCAACGAAAGCTGTGGCATTTGCACACCACCAGGTGGCGCCTGTATCGATCTGTTTTGTGAACCTGAACTAGGCGGCGAGCCGTGCGGACCGACGACCTGTCCTTCCGGCCAGGTCTGCTGCAACGAAAGTTGTGGCATCTGCACTCCGCCGGGCGGCGTGTGCATCATGCTGGCCTGCGTGGATTAGCCTGACGATTCCGGTTCTGACGGTGTCGTAAGCAGGCGGCTCGCCTCGGCGACCGCCTGCGCCGTGTCCATATCCTCGAGCACGATGGAGCGGATCACGCCGTCGCGGTCGATGAAGACGTGCGTAGGAAAGTTGAAGATCGGGTACGCCGGGCCCGTGTCGCGTTCATCGGGGTCGCTGAGCACGAGAAACGTCGCGCCGTTGCGCGCCGCATAGGCTGCGGCGGCGGCCGGATTCTCGCGCAGACTGACCCCCAACATGCGCACTCCTTGCGGCTCCAGTTGGCGATACGCTTCCTGGATATCCGGAAACTCGGCCCGGCACGGCGGACACCACGAGCCCCAGAACATCAGCCAGACCGGTTGCCCCCGAAACTGAGAGAGGCGAACGGGATTGCCGTACACGTCTTCCGTCTCGAAATCGGGGGCCACGTCGCCGACTTTGGGTAACAGCTTCTGGTTGATACCGCCGGTTCCGATCGATTCCCAGCCCAGCGTGCCGCCAAGGGCAAGAGCGGCGATGACAATCGCCGCGGCTACGACGAGACCAAGCACCGCCGATCCCTTGCGACGCGAGGCGTCCTCTGCGCGCAGAGCAACAGACGGCGCTCCGGCCGCGACCGGCTCAGACGCCGCCATACGCGTGCAGTCCCCCGAAGATGTAGTTTCCGAAGTAGGTGAAGACGACGGCGGCGAAGGCAACGAGGAGAATCGCCGCACTGCGATTGCCGCGCCAGCCACGAAGGGACCGGGTATGCAGATAGACACCGTAGATGAGCCAGGTGAAGAGCGCTGAGGTCTCTTTCGGATCCCATTGCCAGTACGTGCCCCAGGCCCGGTAGGCCCAGACCGAGCCGAGAATCAGCACGAGTGACAGCGCCGGAAAACCGATGGTGACGGCGCGGAAGGCGAGATCGTCGAGCAGATCGGGACCCGGCAGCCAGGTCACCCGCCACCGATTGGCGATCAGAAACAGCACTGCCGCCGCGAACGCGACGGCGAACGTGGCGTAGGCAAGGATCGCCATCGAGACGTGGATCGTCATCAGCGGTCGATTTTGCAACGCCGGGATCAGGGCGTCGACTTCGCGCAGGTCGCTTGGAAGAAGCCAGACATAGGTGGCCATGGCGACGATGAGCGGCAACACGATGGCCCCAAGCTGACGCACGCCATACCAGCGTTCGAACACGAGATAGACGAGTCCCGCGAGTAGGATGAAGGTGCTGGAAAACTCATACATGTTAGAAAGCGGCAGCCGCCCCGCGGCGATCGTGCGGAGCAGGATCGATATCCCCTGAAAGGCCACGCCGAACCAGGCGAGGAGGGTGGCGAAGCGCCCGATTCCCAATGAGGCGGGCTCGAGACTGGCCCCGTGCGAAACCACGGTCGTCCCCGCGGACGTCGTCAGCGCGGTATGGCGAAGTCGGATACGGCCGACGGCGTATACCAGGTAACAGGCCGCCGAAGTCACCAGCGCAATGGTTGCGGCGGCAAAGAAGTAAAACGAGAGGCGGACTAGCGATTCCATGGCATTTCCCCTGAGATTCGGTGCGTCACGGTGGCGCGACGACCCGATACGATGCCTCCCCGATCGGCGATGGTTCGTTCATCCGAAGGTGCGATTCGAGCCCAATGCGCCGTCCCACGTCTCCGGCAACTTGCTCGAACACGCGTTTCGCACTCCAGTCCCTCCGCGCCACCGGCGCCAGTTGCGCCTCGCTCCCGCCCGGGGTGGGCGAAACGATGGCGCGAATGCGGCGATGGGGGAAGTAAAACGTGACCGCCAATCCGCCAACCAAGAGCACCGACGCCGCGATGAAAAGGGGAATCCCCGGGTTGCGCGCGACCTGGAGTACGGAGAACCGTCGCTCGCGGACAAACGTCAAGGAAAGATCGCCAAGTTCAATCGACTCCCCCTGGCTGACCGTGGCGCCGATTGGCGCGGCGATCGGGCTGTCAGCGCCAAGCGGGCGGATCATGAAAAACATGTCGCCCGGCCGGAGCCGCAAGGTATCGAGCTCAGGCGCGTTGGCCGGATTCTCGTCTGGCGCGACGATGCTCATGGCGACACCAGCAGGTACGAGATCCATCCGCGCGGCGGGCGCATCGGGATTGAGTTTCGACTGGAACGGTCCCAATGGGAGGGCGTCGTCGAACAGCACCTCACCAGCGCTGTCTTCGATCTTGAGCGCCACTGCCTGACCGAACCCGGACTGGTAGAACACGACGTCGCCGAATGTCAGTGGGTTGTTGACCGTCATCGAACCGGTGTTGACGGTATCGCCATTCTTCATGATCGTTACGTCGCTGCGATAAACCAGCGGGGTGCCGTCTTCGCGATAGACCTCGGAAAAGTCATCCAGACGCACAGTGAGGCCGGTGCCGTGACCCAGTTCTCGCACCGAGCCTTCGGGGATGATGAAGTCGTTGTCGCGGAAGCCCCATGCCGCGCCAACGATCCCGCCCGCCAGAATCATGATCAACGCCAAATGGAAGGGAAACGTCGCCAGCCGCGAATATCGCCAACGGTCGGCGTAGAGATGAACTTCGCCGCTTCGTTCTTCACCAATCGTCCGGTAGCGTCCGGCACGCAATGCGTCCTGGAGTTGGCTGGCGAGCTCCGGTGCGGAAAGGGCCGAGGCGAACGTCGCGGACGTCTCAGCGTTGCGCAGGAAACCGTGAGTGGTGACGACAGTCGGATGGGCAATCGCCTGCCAGATCCCGGGCGCGCGGTTGATGGTGCAAATGGCAATCGCGACCGCCAGCACGGTCAAGATCGAGGCGAACGGCAACGATCGAAAGACATCCCAGGCATACCAGCGCTCGACAAGAGGAGTGGCGAAGGGAAGCGTGTCGGCGATGGTGCGTGGCACAGAGCTGCCCCGCAGTGTGCCGGCGAGCACAAGGAGCGCCAGAATCGCGATCTCCGCGATGGCAGCGCGCACCGAGCAGAAAAAGCGCCAGATGCGGTCGACTACCAGCTCAGGCAGCGCGCGGGGATTGACCGCGGGTCGATCTAGTGAGACGTGGGTCATTCCGGTTCGGATCCAAAATCCCGGTTCGCCGCCAGTCTCGTCATAGCACGGGTTCCCACGGCGTCCACGGCGAGAGCGCGACCAACCGCGCGAAGAACTGCTGGTAGATCCCGAGCGCCATGATCGCGCCCATCGCCACCATCACCCCGCCGCTGACTCCGGTCACCAGTGCCAGGCGACGGTTGATCCCGCGCAGAATGTTCGGGGCGGCGCCAATCGCCACCGCGGCCCCGAGAAATGGAATCGCCAAGCCCGCGGAGTAGGTCGTCAGCAGGAGTGCGGCACGATCGATGCTCCCCTGGCCGGCCGCCATCGTCAAAATGCCTCCCAAGATCGGACCAACACACGGTGACCACCCCGCCGCGAAGGTGACGCCGACGAGAAACGACGATGTCACCTGACCAGCCGGGAGGTGATCGGTAGTGAACCGGCGATCTCGTTCGAGAAAGGGAATGCGGATGATCCCGAGCTGATGCAATCCCAGGATGATGAGCAAGGCTCCACCGAGCCGGGTGAGCAGGGCGCGATTGCCGGCGACGACCGATGCCGTCGCGGCGAGACTGCCCGCGGCGCCGAGCGCGACCCCCAGCGCGATGAACACGAGGGAAAAACCGAGCACGTAGGCGAGCGCATTGGGCAGCACCCGACGCCGGTCGATACCATCTGCTCCCCCGCCGGAGGACCCCGCCAGATGCGCCAGAAACATCGGCACCAGGGGCAGCACGCACGGCGACGAGATCGAGAGCACACCCGCCAGAAACGCCGCGACGAAGGAGACCTCAATGCCCATGACGGCAACCGTACCACCGGCGGCGGGGTGGTGCAATTGACCGTATAGTGGAAGAGAACGAATTCGCCGCGGCCTGGAAATGATCGTCCCACATGAGCTCATCACCACCCTACGCGGAAACCGAAAGCGCCGTTAGCCGGTCCTCGGACCGGCTCTACCGCTGCGATGCAATCGTGCTGGCGCGCATGGATTTCGGGGAAGCTGACCGCATCCTGACGCTCTATTCGCGGCAGCACGGCAAGCTGCGCGTGATCGCCAAGGGCGCGCGGCGGCCCCTCAGCCGCCTGGGTCCGCATCTCGAATACTTCAGCCACTCGCGGCTCATGCTCGCTCGCGGCCGTGACCTCGACGTCGTCACCGGCGCCGAGACCGTGGAGGCGCATCTCGCGATTCGCGACGATCTGGACGCATTCGGGAACGCGTCGCATATGGTCGAGATTCTGGCGCGGCTCACCGAAGACCGCCAGGAAAACGCCGCGGTCTTCGATCTCCTGGCGAGCTCGCTGCACCTGCTGGCCGACGGTGTCGACGCGTTTCATGTCACGCGCCATTACGAGCTGGCGCTGCTGACGCTGCTCGGATACCGGCCGCAACTTCTGCACTGTATCGAATGCCGCGTCGCGTTGAGTCAGGCGCCGCATCCTTTCTCGCCGGCACAAGGGGGATTTCTCTGCGAATCGTGCCATGGCCGCGCGCCGGCAACGCGGCTGGTCGGTGTCGATGCCCAGAAATACCTGCGCGCGCTCGACCGCGGCGGACTCTCGGCGACGGTGCGCATCTCGATCGACTCACCACTGCGGGACGAGTTGGAGGGGATTTTCGGCGCCTACTTGCGCCATATCGCGGAGCGCGACCTCGGCAGCCTGCGGGTGCTGCGCGAGCTGCACGATGCCAGCTCGTACAACGTCCGCTAGTCGTCGGTTCCGGCCAGCTCGCGTTGCACCAGTTCGCGCTCGGCTGGCGACAATGCAGCGATGTCCAGCAAGTCCGGGCGGAAGCGCGCCGTGCGGCGCAGCGATTGGTCGCGGCGCCAGCGGGCGATCTCCCCATGGTGCCCACTCAATAGTATGGGAGGAACTTCACGGTCCCGAAAGACGGGCGGCCGTGTGTACTGCGGGTACTCGACACGCCGCTCCCGGTGCGATTCTTCCGAAATGGACGCGGCATCGATGACGCCGGGGATCAACCGCGAAACGGCATCGATAATGACGGCCGCTGCCAGCTCACCGCCGGTGAGCACGAAGTCTCCGATGGACACTTCTTCGGCGCCGAGAATCTGGACCGCTCGGTCGTCGATACCCTCGTATCTGCCGCAAACCAGAGCAACCCGTTGACTCGTCGCGAGGTCTTCCGCGAGCGACTGGTTAAAGAGCTTTCCCCCCGCCGACATCATCATGATCCGTGTCGTGGTCAGTGCGCTACCGATCGTCTCCTCGACCGCGGCGACGATGGGCGGGGCCATCATGACCATGCCGGCACCGCCACCGTAGGTGGTGTCGTCGACGGTGCGGTGACGGTCAGGCGCCCAGTCGCGGATGTCGTGGATGTTGACGAGAACGATCCCGCGGTCCTGCGCCCGGCGGAGGATGCTCTCGTCGAGCGGCCCAGTGAAGATGCCGGGGAAGAGGGTAAAGACATCGAATTGGATGACTGGCACAGTGAGGTCCGTCGCGGAGTCAGGCACGAAATCCATCCCTGGCGCTCAGCCGGGCGTCGAGCACGCTCAGAATCCCGGGCGCCGCCGCTTCGAGGGTTTCGATGATGAGATCGGGCACGATGGCGTCGTCTTCCGGCTGTACGCCGTTGCCTCGCAACCAGACGGTGCCCATGCCGGCTTTGCGTGCGCCGCCGACGTCGAATCGCAGCGAGTCCCCGACATGAACCGTGCGCGCCGGCTCGGACCCGAGTGCCTGGACGGCGTAGAGGAATATCTCCGGCCGGGATTTGTAGAATCCGGCGCTGGCTGAGGTGACAACAATCTGGAATGCATCCTGGATGCCGAACCGCTCGAGGGTCCACTCCAGGAAAGGATGATAGACGGCGCTGGAGACGATCCCTAGCGGAATCCCGGCTGCATGAAGCGCGCGGACCGTTTCGACGGCCCCTGGGATCGGAACAACCTCATCGAGGGTGGCGCACATCACCTCTTCGACGCCAGTCTCCACCTCGGTTGCTGGCACGGCGATCTGCATCGCCGCAAACACCGTCTCCAGGCATGCTTCGGCGGTCAGCTCGTTCCCGTGCGCGATGATGTCCTGGCGAAGCTGGCGATAACGAGTGTCCGCATCCGCCAGAACATCGGCAGCGATGTTTGCCTCATGATGGCGTGTCCACCACAGGAGAAAGGCAGAAGGCAACGTTCTGACTTCCAGCTCGAACCATGCTGGACACGCGGCAAGGGTATTGTGGAAGTCGAACGTGATCGCTTGGCCGTTCATCGCTCTCCACGATCTGTTCCAAATGAACGGGGGCGCGGTCGTCTAAACTTGCTCATGGTACGTGTGCTGGGCAAATACCGGCGAACGGAGCCGGTACGGGCGTCGCTCCGCCGTGGCTGCGGGCCCGATTCAGCCCGGAAATCATCAAGAGGACGGCAAGACCATGGACCCCGCGCCACTCCCGATCGCGCCCGATCCGTTCAATGCGAGGTCGCGGCTGTCGACCCCGTTCGGTGAGACGGTCACCTTCTACCGCCTCGAAGCACTCCAGGAGCAAGGGATCGCGAATCTCGATACCTTGCCCTTCACGGTTCGGATCCTTCTGGAAAACGCGCTTCGCCACGCTGGCGGTGAGTTCGTCGCGACCGGTGTCGTTGAAGCCCTCGGCAAG
>JACCXM010000131.1 GCA_013697005.1 Chloroflexia bacterium
AAGTAGGGCAAGGTAATGTCGGAGCCGATGGACGGCGGCGGCGGGACGGAGTTGTCACGTTCGCCCTGGGTCTGGGCCGGGGGGAACGCCTCGGCGCCGGCCGGTTCCGGGGTCGCGTCCTGGGCGATGACCGGCACGGCCGCGCCGAGCAGAACCAACGCGACGACGAATGGGGCCAGGATCGCGCGAGCTCGCGGAAACCTGGAAAACACTCGGTGCATGACTGGTGCTCCTCTCAATCGTTCTCGGGGCGCTGTGCGCCCAGCCGCGAAGTTCGTGCGTCGATCGCTCCTCCGTTTCTTGTCGCGCGGCGTAGGCCGGCCACGATTGCCTCACGCGGGTCGCGGTACGCCTCAACGGACCGCTCGGCGGGATCGTCGCACCAGGTGAAGTAGCCGCCAGTTGCGGCCTGGGCGACATACACCGCGCAGCACTCGCCGCGCAGCGTCACCCAGCGCCCGCCCAGGGCTATCTCCCCGTCCAATCCAAGCGTGCGGAGCGCATCGACTAATAACGTGACTGCTCCCTTCGAGGCCGAAGGCGGTGAGCCGCGCCCAGTCGCCTTCACCACGACTCTACCCAGAGGGGGGGAAACGTACCGGGGGGGAGTGGTGAACGGTTCGGTGAACGGGAGTGAACGCGTGTGTGAACGGGGCTACCTGTCGGCTGGACGCTTCGCGCGTTTGGAGGTTCGCGGGCCGAAGCGGTAGCCGATACCCCACTCGGTCTGGATGTAACGAGGGTGCTCGGCCTCATCGCCGAGCTTGCGCCGGAGTCGTCGCACGAAGACCTTCAGATAGTGGACGTCGTGGACGTACGCCGGTCCCCAGACCCGTTCCAGCAGAATCTGGTGGGGCAAAACCGTGCCGGCGTGGCGGATCAGCTCCTCGAGCAGACGGTACTCGGTTGGCGTCAGCCGGACGACCTCCCCCGCGACGCGGACCTCCTGGGTCGCGAAGTCCAGCGCCAGAGCGCCAAAGGTGAAGTCCGGGTCCGGCGCATCGTTATATCCGTTCGTTCGCCGCAGCAGCGCCCGCAAGCGGGCGAACAACTCGAGCGGGTCGAAGGGTTTCGTCAGGTAGTCGTCCGCGCCGAGCTCGAGCGCGCGGACCTTGTCGATGGTGGCATCACGGACGGAAAGCATCAGAATCGGCACCGCCGAGCTTTCCCGGATTTGGCGGCAAACCGCGAACCCGTCGGGCGGCGGCATCATCACGTCGAGGATCACCACGTCCGCGCCCGCCTCGGCGAAATGGCGCAGCGCCTCCGCGCCATTGGCGGCGATCGTCACCGTGCAGCCCGGCCAGGTCATGCGCGCTCCGAAGGCGACCGCTTCCGCCACGTCCGGCGCGTCCTCGGCGATGAGCACGTTGAGAGTCATCACTCCTCCCCAGCGGTGTAGCGGGGCAACGCCACGCGGAAGTTCGTCCCGCCGCCAGGCAGACTTTCCGCCCACAACCGGCCCTCGTGCAGCTCGACAATGGCCCGCGCGATCGTCAACCCCAGTCCCGACCCGCCCTGGCCAGCGTCACGCCGGAAAAAGCGGTCAAAGATGGCGTCGAGCTCAGTTGGCGGAATCCCAGGACCGTCGTCCGCGACGGAGACGAGCACCTCGTCCCCGGTGACCTGACCGGAGACGGTGACGCGCGTCCCCGGTGGGGTGTGGGTCTGCGCGTTGGCCAACAGATTGAGAAAGACCTGCTCCAACCGCGAAGGATCGCCCTCGCACGGCAAGGGCTCGGGCAGATCGATCTCCACCGTCTGCTCGCGCGATTGCAGCAAGGGATGGACCGCCGCCATGGCATCGGTCACCACCGCGCGCAGATCGAGCGGCTCGCGGTCGAGACGCAAGGTACCCGCCTCGAGCTGGTTGTAGGCCAGCAGGTCGTCGATCAGGAGGTTAAGGCGCTCGACATTGCGCCGCGCGTTGGCAAGCAACTCCCGCTCATCGGCGCGCAGCTCCGCCCCCGCGCTGGCGTCGACGAGGATCAACGCGGCGCGCGCCGCCGTCAGCGGGGTACGCAGGTCATGGGAGATCGAGGCCACGAAATCGGCGCGCAGGCGATCGAGCTCCTCCAACCGCGACGTCTCATCGAGCATCGATTGCGCCGCCGCTTGCTCCTGCTCCAACCGCCGCGTCAGCGCGCCCATCCCCACGCCGATCAGCCCGAGGGCCACCAGCCGTCCACTCAGGGAGCGCATATCGGCCGGGGCGCCGGTCCAGAGGGGAAGTGTCGGGTCGACGAGTGCGGTAATGACCGCCAGCGCCCCCGCGTAGAGCAGCCCGCCCGCCAGGGTCATGAAGGCCGTGGTCTGGGCCGCGGCCAACACCAGCAGGACGAAGAGGGGACCGCCCGGCTGCGAGCTGAAGACGTAGATCAACCCGACCGCCACGACGTCGAGGACCGCGGCCCAGGCGAAGGAGCGTCTCCCCGGCCAACGCCGCCGCACCAGATCGATCCCCAGGTTGTAAACCCCGAACAGCGCGATGAGCGCCCATTCCGGGAGCGGCCCGCCGCCAGCTGCCGGTTGCGCCAGCGCGATCAGCAACAATATCCCGATCGTGACCCAGCGCAACCAGGAGATGGTCCGCACCAGGAAACGGTCGAGATCGGTTTTCGTCAGCAGCCGGATCGCGGTGAATCGTCGCATCTGCCCTATACCATCATGTGGGTGTCAGGGTATCGTGGTGCAAGCTTCGTCTGTGAGACGGCAAGCCGGCAAGTTGTGAGTCGTCCCAAGGGCGAACGTTGGCGTCCCCCGCATGCTTGCCACCCTGGCGCAACGCATCTCCCGATTCCGATGATCAGCCACGTGGATGAGCCGGCAAGAGGGCAAAGCGATGATCTCGGATGACGCACCGCGAACCGGCCCCAGCGGCGCCAGCGATCGCCCCCGGCCGCGTGTCCTCGTCACCGGCGCGAACGGTCTCATCGGCGGCTTCGTCATGACCGCCTGGCGCGCTCCCGGCAGCCGCTTCGCGCCGGTCGGTCTGGCTCGCACCCCCGGTCCCAACGCGGACATCGTGACTGATACCGGCGACCTCGACGCCCTGGTCGCCGCCTGTGCCGGTATCGACGCGGTCGTCCACCTCGCCGCCACCAGCGCGGTCGACTCGACCTGGGACGCGGTACTGGAGTCGAACCTGATCGGAACCTACAACGTCTTCGCGGCCGCCCGCCGCGCCGGCGTGCCCCGCGTCGTCTTCGCCTCCTCCAACCACGCGATCGGCACGTATGAGTTGGAGGGCGCTCCCGCCCTCTACGACCTCGACGACGACCGCGTCTACGACCACACCGTCGAGCTGCGCCCCGACTCCCTCTACGGCGTCTCCAAGGTCTACGGCGAAGCGCTCGGCCGCCACTACGTCGATCAGTACGGGCTGAAGGTTGTCTGCTTGCGCATCGGCGGCACACGCGACCCCGCCGCACCCTCCCACCCCAACCAGCTCTGGGCCGACATGAGCGACCGCTCGCCCGCAACCCTCGCCCTGCGCCGCCGCATGCGCGCCGTCTGGTTGAGCGAACGCGACTGTGTCCAGCTCATCGAGCGCTCACTGCTGACCGACGAGCCCTGGGTACTCGTCTACGGCATCTCGAATAACCCCCGCCGCTTCTGGGACATCGCGCACGCTCGCCGAGTCCTTGGCTACGCCCCCCAGGATGCCGCACCCGCCCTCATCGGCGACGAGGGCGAAACCGGACTCGGCTAATCACCCGCCAACCACCCCAACATCTGCCCCCAAAACGGCCCATACCCCGCCCACCGCGGGAAGTCCCCCGCCCAATGCGGCGCGAAATCCGACGCGAACGCCGCCGTCCGGCCCCGGCCATAAACACCCGTCGCTAGCATCGGATCGTCCCGGTACCGCGCCACCAGGTGCCCCTCCGGTTTCATTCCCACCCGGTTGTATCCGCACAGCGTGAACGAGGCGCCGGCCCAATCCAGCCCGGCCACCGTCGGGTGCCCACCGTCGACGATTTCGAACCGAAACCCCGCCACCACCTCCACCCGGTCGTCGTACGGCGAGACCGTCACCGGCAGCACCTCCTCGATCACCGTCCCGTGCCAGTGCGCGATCCCGTTGAACCCCGCGAACGACAGATACCCGCCCGTCATCAGGAACCCCCCGCCGCGCTCCACGAACTCGGCCACCATCTGGCAGCGGTCCGGCCCCAGCGGGTACTCATACGGCGGCGTCAGCCCCGGGTAAAAAATCATCGAGTTGTACCCAACATCGCTGAAGATCACGACGTCGTAGGTCGCCAGCTCGTCGTCGGTCGTCGGGAACTCGTTAGGGACCCCGGCCGGGATGATGTGCCGCAGCTCGATATCAGGTTGCCCGCTCATCGCCTCTCGCAGATAGCGACCGTTATCGTTGAAATAGGACTGCTCGAAAACGTCGGCGCCGACACAGTACCGGCTGATCACCGTCTCCGAGTCTCCGATATAGAGGACCTTCATCAGGCAGACGGTCCCTTCATCTCATTGACGAACGGATTCCATAAGCGTGGGTGCTCGTTGAAATCTCGAACCGCTCTTGGGGAACCCGCAACTGGAAGGGCGATGCAAGCATCGCCCGCGTTTCCAACAACGATGGTATGGTCCTCAGCGATCATGAGCCATCATCCGCAATCATCCGTATTCAGCCCGAGTCCCCAGAAGTTCCCGAAGTTCAACTCCCAAAACCTTCCCCAACTCCCGTCCAAACACGAGAAACCCATCTCCGACGTCAACACACCCTCTCCCATCGCAATGGGGCTAGGGGAAGAGAGGGCTGGGGTGAGTGTTCTATACCCCGCTCCTCCGCACCGTCGCATCCGGCCGCTCATGCAAATCCGGCAACAACTCGGTCCCCAGCCCCGGTCCCACCGGTGCGGCAATCATCCCATCCGCGATCTCCGGCAGCGTCGTCACCAGCTCCTTGTACCAGCCGGAGTAATACGCCCGCACCGTCTCCTGGATCAGCGCGTTCGGGGCGTTGATCGAGAGGTGGGTCGAGGCCACCAGCACCACCGGACCCGTGCAGTCGTGCGGCGCCACCGGGAGCTGGTGCGTCTCGGCCATCGTCGCGATCTTCTTCGCCTCCGAGATCCCGCCGCACCACGAGATGTCGAGCATCGCGATCCCCGCCGCGCCGCGCTCGAACGCGTCGCGAAATCCCCAGCGAGTGGCGATCGTCTCGCTGATCGTCACCGGCACGTGCGTCCCCGCGGCGAAAGCCGCCAGCGCATCGAGGTTGTCGGCGCGCAGCGGATCCTCGTACCAGTAGGGTTCGAACTCTTCCAGCGCCCGCGCGATACGGCGCGCCGTCGGCAAGTTCCACAAGCCGTGGAACTCGACCATGATATCCATCTCCAGCCCGACCGCCTGGCGAATCTTGCGGAACGGCTCCAGCGCCCGGTCGAGATCGCGCGCCGAGATATCGTGTCCGCCACTGGCCTCGGCATAGGGGTCGAACGGCCAGATTTTCATCCCGGTGATGCCCTGCCCGCGCAGACTCAGCGCCAGCTCATCGGCCCGGTTGAGAAAGGCGTCGAGGTCTTCGTACGGTCCCTCCGCCGCGGCCGCCTTCTCCGGCAGCCCCCAGTTGCCGACCTCCTGCTTGGGTCTGGCTCGCACATAGCGATACCCGGCGCAGGTGTTGTAGATACGGATGCGTTCCCGGCTCGGTCCCCCCAGGAGTTGATAGATCGGCTGATCGACCCAGCGCCCGAACACATCCCACAGCGCAATATCGATCGCCGAGTTGCCCCGCCCTTCGACCCCGCTCGACGCGTACCCGACATACGGCGTCAGCGCCCGCGCATGCTTGTCGATATGCAAGGGGTCCTTGCCGAGAAGATATGGCGCCACCGACTCGTGGAGGTACGCCTCCACCGCCTCCGCCCCGAAGAAGGTCTCCCCCAG
>JACCXM010000145.1 GCA_013697005.1 Chloroflexia bacterium
TGGGCCGCGCGTTTCCCGAGCTGCAGATGTGCACCCCCACCCTGTTCGGTGTCACTGCCACGCCGATGGCGATTGCCGACGAAAAAGGAAACTCGGCGGTGATCACCACGATCAGCAACCGCTGGACTGAAACCCTGGCGCGATCGTTGACGGTCGATATGGGCTGCGCGGCGATGATCGCCATTTATCCGATGACTGGCAAGCAGGTCAAGGAAACGTGCGTGCTTTACACGATCACGAAGCTGGAGCGAATTGGACGGACGATCCGCGAGGCGCGCGTGCAGCACGCTGACCCGGTCGCGGCCGTGCGCGCCGCCACGGATGGTTACCTGATCTGGCGAGGCAAGGTTGGCGACGTCGAGCGCCGCACGGTGACAGGATTCGCCCGCGGCGAAGCGACGATCACCGGGATCGACGCCTACGCCGGCCGGGAGCTGCGGATCGCCTTCCAGAACGAGTTTCTGATCGCGCGGGCGGGCGATGACGTCCTGGCGACCACACCCGATCTCATCACGATCCTCGACAACGAAACCGGCGAGCCGATCACCACCGAGGGGCTGCGCTACGGTTTTCGCGTCTCCGTGCTCTCCATGCCGTGCGATCCGCGCTGGCGCACCCCGGCCGGACTCGCGGTCGTCGGTCCCGGCTATTTCGGATACGACACCCCTTACGTTCCGATCGAGGAGCGGATGCGGTGAGATGCTTCGTTTCTCAGCACGACACGTGAGTAGCGCGGTTCCTGGTCAACTACCCTCGATCCAGCAAGGCAATGCCTCGACGCGCACCGCGCCGCTCGACAGTGTGCCTTCAGTGACGATCAGAGCTACCCCGCCCGGCTCCAGCGGATCGTGATCATCGACGACCTCGGCGAACTGTCGCCCGTCGATCTCGCCCGTGATCTGGTTCCCCACCACGGTGAGCGAAAGCCGGTAGGGACGATCGAGCTTGATCGCGAGTGGGTGCTCGGCGAGGACGCTGATCGCCTCCCGGTCTTTCACCAGGCGCACGAAGCCGTCGTCACACAGCAGCAGTGCGTACCAGCGACGCATCCCGCCAACTCGGGCCGCGATGCCGCCTTGTTTCGCGAGCAGGATCGAGACATCGGCGCTGACCCGGTAGTTCTCCCAGTCGGCGGTGCCTTGACCGATCAGCCCGGTGTCGTGATTCTGGGAGATGCGGTACGGCTCCGGCCAGCGACCCTCGAACTGGTCGACACCATCGACCCAGGCCCGCCGCCACATCGCGCCAGGCTGCTCGTTATGATCTATTGACAACCTGTCACGCGTTCGATACGCTGCCGGTATACCGTATACATCGATACGGTCATGTTTTTGACCTGGGACCCGGATCGCGGCAACTCTCGTTCAACGGGGTGCATCCGTGCAGGCTCAGATTTCGGTTCGGCACGATGATCGGGATCCGGCGCGAGGACGAACCATGGCGGCGGCCGCACGGCCTCTGAATCACGACACCCTGGCCGAGCAAGTCTATCAGCATCTGCGCCATGAAATCCTGGGCAACACCTACCCGCCCGGCGCGGCCCTCCCCGAGAAGACCCTCGCCGATCAGCTAAATGTCAGCCGGGTTCCCGTGCGCGAAGCACTGCACAAGTTGGCCGCGGACGGTCTGGTCACACTCAAACCACGCCAAGGCGCGTTCGTCAGCTCGCTCTCACCGCAACAATTCCTGGACGCCTATCGCGTCCGCGAAGCACTGGAAGACCTCGCCATCAAACTCGCGCTGCCCAATCTCGATGCCGCCGATCTCGAAGAGCTCGGCCGATTACAGATCGCGATGCGCGAGCACGCGGCAAACGACGATGCCGATGGTTTTTTTACGGCGAACCGGTCGTTCCACGCTCTGTTCGTCGAACGCTCCCGCAACGACTACCTCAAAGCAATCTACTATCCGTTACTGGATCAGATGCGTCGTCACCTCTCCTCGTCGCTCGGGCTGCGCGGCGGGCTGGAGCGCTCGATCGAGGAGCACCAGGCGATCCTCGGTGCCGTGCGCGCGGGCGATGGCGACGAGGCCGCGCGCCTACTGCGCGAGCACATCCACGTGCCGCAGCGGGCGCTGGAGGCCACCGCCTCGTCCCGCGCGGCAGGAGGAGCCTGATGGCCCGCCAACCCGTGCGGTTCGGGGTGAACCTCAACAACCGCGAGCCCTTGATCGCGCCGGACTACAGCTTGGCCGATCTGCTCGTTCTCGCCGAACGCGCCGAAGCGCTCGGTTTCGACTCGGTCTGGGTGGGCGACAGTCTCTTCTCCAAACCGCGCTGGGAACCGATCGCGCTCCTGTCCGCGATCTCGCAGCGCACGAAGCGGGTGAAACTCGGCACCGCCTGCATGGTCTCCGGCACCCGCCATCCGCTCTACCTCGCGCTCGAATGGGCCACCCTCGACCAGCTCTCCGGCGGCCGCACGATTCTCGGCACCGGGATGGGCAATCCCGAGGATGGCGTCCGCCGCGAGTACGCGGCGGTCGGTCTCGATTTCGACAAACGGGCCACGATTTACGAAGAGGGTCTGGCCATTCTGCGCGAGCTATGGACGACAGGCGAAACGAGCTTCCAGGGGGACCACTACGCCTTCGACCACGTGGCATTCTTCTCGGGAACCGAGATGGGGCCGCTCGCTCCCGTGCAGACGCCGCCTCCGATCTGGGTGGTCAGCAATCCGCGCTTGACCGTTGGCACGAAGCAGGAGGATCAGACGGAGCGCGTCGTCAGCCGCGCCGCACGGCGCATCGCCACCTACGGTGACGGCTGGATGACCTGTTGCCGCGCCCGCCATCCGGACGAGTTTCGTGCCCAGCTCGCGCAGATCGAGCGGGCGATCGCGGAAGCCGGCCGCTCCCGCGACGAATTCGTCATGTCTTACCAGGTCACGATGAATATCGCCGACAGCCGGGAGGAGGCGCAGGCAGGGATCGACGCCTACATCAGTCAGTACTACCCCGAGTTGAGCAAGGCGATGGATATCGGCGAGTGGGGTCCGGTGGGCACTCCGGACGACATCGCCGCCTGGTTCCAGACCTTTGCCGACGCCGGGGTCGATTACTTCATCTGCCGTTTCGGGTCACTCGACCAGTTCGGACAGGTCGCGCGCCTGGCGCGGGATGTCTTGCCCGCGTTCACCGCAGGAGGTTGTTCCCATGAGTGAGTTATCTCCAGCTTTACGCCGCGATGCGGAGCTGGTCGCCGCGGTCTGCATGTCGGTTGGGCCTGAAGACGTGGTCACGATCATCACCGATGATGCCCATCTGGAAGAGGCCAACGCGCTGGCGCAGGTGGTGGTCGAGCGCGGCGGATTCCCCGTGATCGCCAACAACGAGCATCAGGTGCAGCGCGCCATCGCCGATATGCGCTTCCCGATGGCGCCGCCACGCAATCTGCACCAGGCGATGACGTCCTCGGACGAGATCATCATCATCACCAATCTGGAGTGGGCCAACCGCTTCGCCCATGTCTCCGCTGTGCGGGAATCATGCGACAACAACGCCAAGATCGCCTCGGTCGAGGAAGGCATCGGTTCCTGGGACCTCACCGAGGCCGACATCCGCGACGCCACCGACCGTGCCCGCGCCGCCATCGCGGCGCTGGACGGCGCCACGTGGTGCCGGGTCACCTCCCCCGCCGGCACCGACGTCCGGGTCTCCATCGAAGGCCGCCCGGCGCTGGAAGTGACACCGATCAAGCAGCGCGGTCAGATGATGGGTCCGGTGCCGCTCTGGGCGGAGGTCGCCTTCGCCGCGGTCGAGGACCGTACGGCGGGCACGATCGTGGTCGACGGCATCATGCTCGGGATCGGCTTGCCCGGCCAAACTCCGCACCCGATCACCTGGAAGGTCGAGAAGGGGCGGGTTACGGAGATCACCGGTGGCGAAGAAGCGGAGCGTTTGAAGCAGGTCATCGCCGGTGTCCCTGGTTCCGACGTGATCGGCGAGTTTGCTTTCGGCACCAGCGAAAAGTCTCCCACCGGCTCACCATCGGAAAAGGGTCTCCTCGGCACGGTCCACTTCGCGCTCGGCGACAACCACAACGCCTACCCCGGTGGCCAGAACGTGAGCACACTGCATCTCGACGGCAACTGCCTCAACGCCTCGCTGCTGATCGAGGACAGCGGGCAGTACATCATCAAGGATGGCAAGTGGGCCCTGTAGAGACCGCCGCGATCACCGTCATCGCGCGAGACGATGTCGCACCGATTCCGCTTCCCAACGGGAGCTGGAGCCGGATGATGCTGACCCGCGAGACGGCGTCTGGGATCGCGGGCTCGCTCGGTTACTCGGTTTTTACGCCAGGCACCGTGACGGCCATGGTCAAACACGAGGCCGAAGAGGTCGCCTACGTGCTGTCAGGCCGTGGCGAGATACGCACCAACACGGCGGCGGCGCCCTTCGCCGCCGGCCAGGCGTTGCACATCCCGCCCGGTCTTTGGCACGCCGTCGCCAACACCGGCGACGAGGACGTGGCGATGGTTTTCGGATTTGCCTATCCGGACTACCCACCCACGGAGCGGCGATGACCCGCAGGGAGCGTTCTCTTACCATCGTGCCGGATCAGAGCGACGACCGGGACGACGCCGTGCTGCGGGAGCAGGTGGCGTGGTCGTGCCGCATCCTGGCCATGGGCGGTCATGGCGACTACACCCTCGGTCACGTCAGCGCGCGCGCGATGGACGGCCGGCACATCCTGATGAAACCGAACGGATTGGGGCTGGAAGAAGTGGCCCCGGACGATGTCCTGGCGCTCGACATGGACGGTATCCGAGTCTCAGGCGCCGGACCGGTGCACCTGG
>JACCXM010000152.1 GCA_013697005.1 Chloroflexia bacterium
CCCTCATCTGGGGGGCATGCTGCGCCGCGTCATATGGGTTCGTCTCGGGGTACGTGGCCTTTGTCGGGCTGGCCGCGCTGGCGGGGATCGGGTCCGGCGCGTTCCATCCCCTGGGCGCTTCGAACGCGGCCGCAGTGTCCACGGATGAGCACCGCAACGCGGCGATGTCCTGGTACACCGTCGCCGGCGGTCTCGGCTATGGGCTGGGACCGATCGTCGGCTCCGTGCTGATGGCGCTCTTCGGTCCACGCGGGACGCTTGGGTTGCTGGTGCCGGGGTTGACCGCGGCGGCGTTGATCTGGCCGCAGATGCGGCTGGTGGATCGCGCCCGCGAGGCGCGCGCGCTCGTGACCCGAGCGATGCGCACGACACCCCAGTGGGGCGCGCTATCGCGGGTGATCGTGGTGACGATGCTGCGCTCGTGGGTGTTCCTCTCCGTGTTGCAGCTCAGCCCGATCTGGTATTCAGAGCTTGGTTACGGTCAGGCGTTCTATGGTCCGCTGGCCGCGGCGATCATCCTCTCCGGCGCGGTGGGGACCCTCTTCGGGGGCGGTTTCGCCGACCGTATCGGGCAGCGGCAGGTCGTGGCCGGGGCGCTGGTGATGACGATTCCGGCGCTGCTCCTCTACGTCGCGTTTCCGGGGCCGCAAGGGTTGCTGCTGGCCGCGCTGTTCGGGTTCTTCTGCGATGCCTCGCTCTCGATCACGCTGGTCATGGCGCAGCGAATGGTGCCGGGTCGGGTCGGTGTCGCCTCCGGGGTCATTCTCGGGTTGGGGTTCGTCACTGGCGGGATCGGGGTGCCGATCACCGGGCGCATCGCCGATTTGTTCGGGATGCAAGTGGCCCTCGCCAGCCTCAGTCTCCTCCTCGTGCTCGGCGCCCTTGTCGCGCTGACGATCCCGGCTGGCCGCGAGACGGAGCGGGAGGTTTCGTCCGATCGCGGCGCGGCGCGGGCCGATCTCACGGCGCCGCGCGCGGCGCGGCGGTAGCGGTCTCATGCGTTTTGGCCGCGTGGAAGGGGTCGTCACCCCGGTTGAGTCCGATGGCAAGACGCTCTTGCGGTTGACAGTCTGGCTCGAAACGGGCAGCCGTATCGACACGATCCGGGAGGAAACCCTCGCTCCGCTGCGCGAAGCCGCTACGTTCGCGGACCTGGTCTGGCATGCCGATCAGTGGACGCAGGAGACGATCGGCACCACACTCGCCGAGCGCGGCTGGGAAGCGATCGGGGCGGGTGAGCTCCCCACGGAAGAACCGGGGGCACTGCCGCGCTCGGCGTCGTACGGGGTGCGCAATCTGACGTGGGAATCATGGAAATCCAGGTAAATGTTTGGCATCTGAGCCTCTAGCCCCCACCCCCCACCCCCCCTCTCCCGTCGAGCCGGGAGAGGGGGGAACGCCGGACCGACGTTGGACCTCCCGGCGCTTCGTGCTTGGTGCGTTGCTGGGTATCCAGATCCTGCTCGCGGCGATCGCTTTGGCGGTGTGGGTGTGGACGCCCGAGGCGCCGCCACTTCCCCCTGAGTCGGAGACTAGCGCGCCCCTCGATGGCAGCGGCGCTACGTATGAAAGTGCCCTGCCGTTGGCCCAGGCGCAGGCGGATGACTGGCTGCCAGGAGCGGTGCTGATCAATGCCTCGATGCAAGTCGATTGGCCGTGGAGCGTCTCGCTCGATCCGCCGCCGGCACTGCCGGGCACCGGTTGGCTGACCTACGTCTTCGTCGCCCCCTGGAATGCCCCAGGGCGGCCGGAGGGCGCCGCCTCGCTCGGTGTCACCATCGAGCGGCTGGATGGCTCGGTGGTGAGCGAGGAGACCCTCGGTTGGGAGGATGCTCCCGTGGATCGTGCCCCGCCGCCCCCGGCGGCGGTCGACGCGAGCGCAGCTACCCTCCTCGCCGAGGAAGCGGGTGGAACCGACTTCCGGCGCGGCTGCCCGCAATACCGCCACGTATCGCGGACCTTTCCCCTGGCAGCCGGGCGCACCGCGTGGCCGCAACATTGGGTCGTCATCTACGACGACACCCGCGTCCCGGACAAGCACGGGCTGCTGCTGCGCATCGACGCCGAGACGGGCGAAACCCTGGATCGCAGCGGTGATGCGCCGGAGTGTGAACAGGAACCGTGAAGGGTCATTCCGCCAGCCAGGCGCGCGAGAACTCCGGTTGGAGCGATGTCGGGCCGACGTCGTGCAAATGCGCGGTATGGACGACCAGCCGCCGCGCGTCGCCGATCTTGAGACGCGGCACGTCCTCGTAGAATTGGCGCTGCACGCGCTCCCAGATGGCGAACCGGGTCTCGTGATCGGCCTCCCCAGAGAGATCGGCGAGGAGCGCATCTTTGCTGGCATCGCACCACCAGCCGGGCGCCGCGCAGGTCATGTTGCGCAGGATCGGATCGGGCCGGAAGCTGGCCGAGGCGGTGTAGAGCTCCCACAGCGTGGGATCGTAGCGGCGATCGTTGAGGGTCGCGCCGTCGACGACGTGGACATCGACCGCCACCCCGGCCGCGGCCAATTGCTGCTTGACGACGAGTGACGCGGTGTATTCCGGTACGATCTCCCGGGTCGTCAGCAACCGCAGCGGCGTTCCCGCGTACCCGGATGCGGCGATCAGCCGCGCTGCCTCGTCCACACGGTGCTGGTTGTACCGTTCTGCCCCGGCGTCCGAAATCCACGGGGCCGCCCCCGGCATCAAGGTGGGGGTGAGCTCGTAAAATCCCTCGCCGTACGCCGCCTGCATGATCGGTTGGCAGTCGAGCGCCAATTGCAGTCCGCGGCGGAATCGAACGTCGGCCAGCAATGGCGACCGCAGATTGAGGACAAAACTGAGCCACGAGTCCGTGGCGGGGAGCTCGCTCACCAGCGACGGGTCGTCGCGCAACGTAAGCTCATGATCGGGACCGAGCGTTTCCACGTAGTCGATCGCGCCGGATTGCAGACCCGTGACCCGCGCCGCTTCGTCCCAGACCGGTATGAACTCGATGCCTTCCAGGAAGACGGTCTTGGGCCCGGCGTAGCCGCTCCGGTCACCGCCGGGCGAGGCGTAGTCCGCGAAGCGCTCCAGACGCACGAAGCGGTCGGGCCGCCACTCGCCAAAGCGGAAGGGACCGGTCCCGACGTACTCGGCGAGACGCAGGTCGTCCGAGCGGTCGAGCACCGATTTCGGCGAGATCGCGCACCCTTGCAGCCCACGCGCGAGGGCAATCGGCAGCACGCCGAACGGCCGCTTCAGGCGAATCTCGATAACATCGGGGGCGGTGACGGCGATGCGTTCGGTGGCCGCCAGGAACGCGTTGCCGAGCCCGGTGACACGACCCCACCGTTCGATCGAAGCCACGACATCGGCGGCGGTCAGCTCTTCGCCGTTGTGAAATGGCACCTGGCGGCGGATTTGCAGCTGGATGAGACGCCCGTCGTCACTCACCTCATAGGACTCGGCGAGGTGCGGAACTGGACGCTGAGTAGCGTCCCAGGTGAAGAGCGTCTCGTGGAGATGCGACGCGACCAGGAGCACGATCGTGTCGGGAGTCTGGTGCATATCCAGCGTCGGGGGTTCACCCGACAGTGCAATCCGCAGCACCCCACCGCGCGCGACAGTGACTTCCTGCGCGACGCGGGCGCTCGCCCCCTGACGCCCGAGGATGCCAACCCCGGAGGCCAGGCTCAGAAATCGCCGCCGATCGAGTGACTGTCTCATAGGTTTTCCGTTCGATCGCTTCCGTTGCGGCGGCGAACCCTCACCCCCCTTCCCCCTCTCCCTGTGCGCAGGGCGAGGGGGAAATGAACGGAGGAGTCGATGTGCACCGCTCTTCCCTGAAGCTCAAGTGACGAGCACGGCGTCCAGCTTCGCCTTCGCCAGGCGTTTGTTGAAGGCGGGCAGGTCGTCGGCCAGCAGCCGTGCGAAGGACGCGATTTGCTCGTCGATCCGGGATTTCACCTCGACGAATACCTCGTCGGAAACATCGGTCGGACGGTAGTCACCGAGCGCGACGTCGTTCGAGAGCGTGACCAGTTTGTCCAGCAACCGCACGCCGTGGTTGTAGGTTTCCCAGTCGGAGCGAAGGTCAGCAACCAACAGCGTTTTCTCTATCTCATGGACCGCGTCACGGAGCGTCTCAGCCGCCGCCGCCACCTCGGCCCCCTCGTCCCGGTCGCGCGTGCGCTTCGCCCAGCCGTCGAGTTGGGCGCGCAAATCGCGCATCTGGTTGATCGCCGTCGTCGTGCGGTCGACCTGCTGATGAATGCGCAGCAGCAGCTCGTGCTGGGCCTCGAGATCCGATTGGACCGCCGGGATGTTGTCCGGGATCACGATGCGAAATGGCTGGGTGAGCTTGGTTTCGCCGATGGTCAGGGTCACGGTGTACTCACCGGGGACGACGAACGGACCCGAAATCGGGTTTTTCGACGCGGGGTCAGCCCCCTCGATCTTCGCCGCCGGGGCGTGCCGCATGTCCCAAACGAAGCGGTTCCAGCCGGTCTGAGCCGGGACGCGGCGCTCCTTCGCCTGCGGCTCATCGTCAGGCTTGCGGCTGGAAAAGGCGCGGACCTCCTCGCCCTTCGCGTCAGAGAAGACCAGCGCGATCGGGTCCTCCGGAACGGAAACGAGCCGATAGGTGACGACCACGCCGCTCGGCGGATTTTCCCCGACGTCGAGATAGGTGCGGATCGTCTCGCCGTCGGTGCTGGTGCGCGTGGTGTAGCCGCCGGGGCGCGTCGAGAGATAGTTCGTGGAGCCGGCGACATCGTCGCCCCAATCGATACCGGGCAGCACGCGTTTGGTTTCGCGGGGGGCGAAGAGATACGGCTCACCGGCGGGCACCCCCGCCGCATATGCGCGGAGCGGTGACAGGTCATCCAGAATCCAGATCGAGCGGCCATGAGTGCCGGCGATGAGATCGCTCCCCTTGATCAGGATGTCATGGATCGGCGCTATTGGTAGATTGAGCTGGAACCGCTGCCAGTGCGCGCCGTCGTCGAACGAGACGTACAACCCGGTCTCGGTGCCGGCGTAGAGGAGATCCGCTTGCGTAGGGTCGGCGCGAATGACGCGGGTGAAGTCGTCTTGCGGGATACCGGCGTCGATGCGGGACCAGTGCTCGCCAAAATCGTGGGTCACGTAGAGATACGGCCGGTAGTCGTCGAGTTTGTAGCGAGTGGCGGCGACATAGACGGTGGCGGCATCGAAGGGAGACGGTTCGATCCCGGAGATCATCGTCCACTCCGGCAGATCGGGCGGCGTGATCTCCTCCCAAGCGCCGCCGCCATCGCGGCTGAGGTGGAGACGGCCATCGTCGGTGCCGGCCCAGAGGAGCCCTGCCTGGTGGGGCGACTCGGCGAAGGCGAACACCGTGGCGTAGGTCTCGGCGCCGATCGCATCGCGATTCACCGGGCCGCCGGTCGGTTCCAGGGTTATTGGATCGGAGCGGGTCAGATCGGGGCTGATCGCTGCCCAGCTTTGTCCTTCGTCGGTACTCTTGAAGACGCGATCGCCGCCGACGTAGAGCGTGCCCGGATCATGCGGGGAGATGACGATCGGGTAAGTCCAGGCGAAACGCTGCTTGTGCTCGCCGGCGCCGTAGCCGCCCATTTCCTCGGGCCAGGTCGTGATGAGGCGAATCTGATCGGTGCGGCGGTCGTAGCGTTGGAGCGAATTGCCGCCCCCAGGGGAGGAGCCGATGGCGCCGACATAGACGATCTCCGGGTCGTCGGGGCGAACCGCGATGTACCCGCTTTCGCCGGTCCCGGCGATGAAGCAATCGGCCCAGGTGATAGCGCCGTGATTGGTGCGGCTGGGCACGGCGATGCTGGAATTGTCCTGCTGGGTGCCATAGAGGGTGTACGGCTCGCGGCCATCGACGGCGAGGTGATAAAACTGGGCGGTCGGTTGGTTGAAAATGGTCGACCAGGAATAGCCGCCATTGACGGAGACGTTGGCCCCGCCGTCGTTCCCCTGCACCATACGCCGGTTGTTGCGCGGGTCGATCCAGAGATCGTGATTGTCGCCGTGGGGAGTGGCGATGTCGGTAAACGTCTTGCCGCCATCGCTGCTCTTCCAGAGCTTGAAGTTGTTGACGTACACCGTATCGGCATCGTGCGGGTCGGCGGTGAGATGCATGTAATACCAGGCGCGCGAGATCAGATTCTGGTCGTCGCTGACCTTAACCCAATGTTCGCCATGGTCATCAGAGCGGTAGAGCCCGCCTTCCTTGGCGTGCTCGATCAGCGCCCAGACGCGGCCGGCCTGAGCCGGTGAGGCGACGACGCCGATTTTGCCGAGGGTGCCGGACGGGAGATTCGGACGATCGCTGAGATTCTCCCAGGTCTCGCCGCCATGCTGGCTGCGCCACAGCCCGCTCCCGGGGCCGCCGCTGCTGATCTGCCAGAACGAGCGATGGGCCTCCCAGATCGCGGCGTAGAGAATGCGCGGGTTCGTCTCGTCGAGACTGAGATCGACCGCGCCGGCTTTGTCGCTGACGAAGAGCACATGCCGCCAGGTGGCGCCGCCGTCGTCGCTCTTGAAGACACCGCGTTCCGGGTTGGGTCCGAAGGCGTGACCCAGCGCCGCCACCCACAGGACATCCGGGTTGTCGGGGTGGACGCGCACCTTGCCAATGTGGCGGGTCTCGCGTAGCCCCGCATGCGCCCAGGTTCGCCCCGCGTCGGTGCTGCGATAGACGCCGTCGCCGTGCGAAACGTCGATGCGGATCGTCGTCTCGCCCATGCCGGCGTAGAGGACGTTGGCGTCCGAGGGCGCGACGGCCAGGGCGCCGACGGAGGAGGTGCTGAAGAAGCCATCGGAGACCGGATGCCAGTAGATGCCGCCATCCGTCGTCTTCCAGACTCCGCCGGCGACAGCGCCGAAATAGTACGTGTTGGCGTCGTCGGGACAACCGGCCACGGCGACGACGCGGCCACCGCGAAACGGTCCAATACAGCGCCAGCGGAGCAACCCATCGAGATCGAGCTCATGCGAATCAGACAT
The DNA here is from genome assembly GCA_013697005.1 of Chloroflexia bacterium. Classification (GTDB taxonomy): domain Bacteria; phylum Chloroflexota; class Chloroflexia; order Thermomicrobiales; family UBA6265; genus JACCXM01. The sequence goes on from JACCXM010000152.1 coordinate 6,981, forward strand.
GGACGGATTCCTTCCCTATTGACGGTTGCGTTGACGGACGCGATTGTACCGGCCTGGGGTGACGGGGTGATAGGGAGGGTCATTTCTGATGAAAGTACTCATTTCGGCCGATATGGAAGGCACCTGTGGGGTCGTCTCGTGGACGCAGGTGATGCCGCCGGAAGTGGTTGGCGGCAGTGAACCGGTATCGCAGGACCGCTACTTGCGGACCCGGCAACGGATGACGGCGGAAGTAAATGCCGCGGTCGAAGGGGCACTGGCCGGCGGCGCCGACGAGGTAATCGTCAATGACAGTCACGATGGGATGCGCAACCTCATCCCGGACGAGCTCCACCCGGCGGTCCGTTTCATCACGGGGAGCGACAAACCGCTGGGGATGGTCCAGGGTGTCGATCTGGAGGGGATCGGCGCGGTGTTTTACACCGGATATCACGCCAAGGCCGGCACCCCCGCGGCGCCGTTGGCCCATACCTGGTCCGGGTGGCTGAGCGACGTCCGCCTCGACGGGGTATCGACCGGAGAGTTCGGG
>JACCXM010000175.1 GCA_013697005.1 Chloroflexia bacterium
AATGTCAGCATTCAGTACTTTACCGAGACGCCAACGGCCGCGGACATCGAGATCGTGGCGATGGCGATGATCGATCGTATCGCGGCCGCCCAGGCAGGGCAGGCGCTGGATCTCAGCCTCGCGGTGGCCCGTTTCGATCCCGCGGGTCTGCGCCAGTTGGGAGACCAGTATCGGCTCATCGATGGCGCGACGGTCCCCCGTGTCGGTTAGCCGGCGGATGCGCTCCGCGCGGAGAATGAGACCGCCACGCGCCTCGGCGTCGTCGAGCGCTACTACTACGGGGTCTCCGGGAACGAGGGCGCGCTCGTCTATGAAGAACAGATCGAGCGCTTCAGCGACGAAACCGCGGCCTCCGACTGGGTCGCCGCGGAGCCGGCGGCGGGATTGACGTTTTTCACCGCTCCCGATTACCAGGGGTTTGCCGAGGTCACCGGAGCGGAGACGCTTGGCGACGAATCGACGATCGTCACCTTCGACGTCGCCGGGACCGAGGATACCGGGTACCTCCTGCGCATGCGCGCCGGCGACCGCGGGCTCGTTGCCTCGGCGCGGATGACGGGTGGCGGGCTGACCCTGGACGACTTCCTGGGGGTGGTCGGCCCACAAGTGGCCTGCGTGGAAGCGGGACGCTGCAACGCCGCGGCCGGCAGCTCCGCCGAGCCCAGTGACGAGCCGATCGTGGAGCCGACGGCGGAACCCATCGCGCAACCAACGGCGGAGCCGACCGCGGTCGTGGCGACGGCGTCCTATGTCAGCCCGAGCTTCGGCTACACGCTCGCCTACGACCCGGTCCAGTGGATCATCGTCGAGGGCCCCACCAGTGCCGAGGGCATCGACTCCATCGGACTCGAGTCCGGATTCACCACCGTCTACCTCTCCGGATTCGTGGGCGCGCTGGACGCCCCGACCTGCGTGCAGATTCTGGCCGACACGCAGACCGCCGAGGCGAACGTCATCGCCTTCGAGCCGTTGCTGGACACGGCGGGCTTCCCGATCGGGGGTAGCGATGGGGGCGATGCCTTTGCCGCGACCCGCATCACGCGGTCGACCGCTGACGGCGGCACGATCGACCAGGCGTTCTATGCCCGCTGCATCTCCCTGTCCGCGAGCGGCGCGACCCTGGCCATTCAGCAGTTTGCCGCCGCGATCATCTACGACTCGGCCGCGACGCAGCGGGAGGAATTGCTCCAGGGTTTGATCCTCCCGTAGGGCGCGACGGCACGCTACCCGCCTCGTCGGGTTCTTCGGAGGTCGTGTGGACGAAAGGCGAGACGTCACCATCGCGCAGGGCGCGAACACGATCACGCAGACCTTGCGCGGAACGTGGCCGGCATTGCTCGCCGGGATACCGGCGTTGCTCACGCTGGCCGCGCTGACGTTCAGCCTCTTTCCCTGGCTCGAACCGAGCGCACCGCCGGCCGTGCGCAGCGTCACCATCACCGAGCTAGCCCTCGGCGAGCGTAATACGCACCTTGGCGACGGCAAAATCGCCAATTCCGTCTTTTTTGACGTCGAGATCGTCGGGTACGACGCCGACGATATCGCGGTCGATTGGGTGGTCTATGACGCGCGGACGCGGGAGCGCCTCCGCGAGCGGCCAGACGCTACCCGCTGGGGCGTAATAGACATCGGCACCCGCTCCGATCGCGTCGTCGGGGAGATCCACGTCCCGCCCCCGGCGGATCACAACGGGTGCGTGTTCGTCCGGGTGCTCCTGCAAGCGTACCTGGAGACCGCCGGCACGCCCGCCAGCGCGTCGTCAGGCACGTCCCTGTTTCTCGATGTCGCCGACACGGCCCCGTTCGATCCGCACGATGCCGCGAACCCGGTCTGCCCCGACATCATGCCCTCGGCGCCTGTGACGACATGATAGGCTTCACCATCGGGCACAGCGTGGAGACGTGACTATGCGAAGGTACGCCGTTCTGGTCGTCATGCTGTTTACGGCGATGGTGGCCGCCTCCGGTCATGCGGTTGACCAGACCCTCGCGCGCACCAAAAGTGGCGACATGCCAACCATCTGTCAGACCTTCGCCGCGGACGCGCAAACCTCGTCGCCACCAATCGACTCGACGCTCGCGGATGGATTGCCACCGGGATTGGCCCTCGACGTCCTCGCCGACAGAGCGACCACGCACTGGCCAGAATTCGCCCGCGGTCTGGTCCTGACAATCCGTCAGCTCTCCCTGAAGCCGGACGCCGTCTCGGCGATGCGCCGCACCGAGGGACCCCTGCTCTTCTACGTTGCATCGGGAACCGCCGGCGTCTCCGTCAACGGCCAGACCGAGACCTACGCGGCGGGCGGCGCGGTGTTGGTCGAGACCGGCCAGAACTATCTGCTGCGCAACGACGCTCCGGACCCAGCGATCCTGCTGCGTCTGGCCCTGGCCCCGCCGGACGAGGAGACGACGGTCAGCAACAAAGGCGGGGTGGCGCAGGTGCTGCCGGGAGACCTCGAGGTAGCAGCCGATGCCGGCGCGATCGAGAGTCTGATGCTGGCCACCGCCGACATTCCCACCCTCGACGGCGCGGCGCATCTCTTTATCGGTTGTCTGTCCTGGACCGATCCCCACGTCGAGCCTGGCGTCGGATCGTATCCGGGACCGGTCGGATTGTGGGTTCTCGATGGCCGCCTCCTGGTAGGCGATGCGCAGACCCTTGAACGCAACGAAACCACCGTTTTCCAGTCCGAGGCGCCGCGACGGCTGCGCGCTGGCGACCCGCCCCCGGTCGTGCTCATGTTCGGGGTCATCCCCCAGGGCGAGCCGCTCTGGACGGCGGCACAGTCCACGCGCATCATCCCGCCCGTTCCGGCTGGTCCGCCGTGGCTGTGAGCTGGGGCAGGACCATCCTGGCGACCGTGGCGCTGGCGGCTTTCTTCGCCGCCAACCTGACCGGCGCGGCCGTGCGGGCCGAGCTGGCGCCCGAGGCGGAGGACCAGGTGGCGGCGGCCACCGTTCTGCTCGTCGCCCTGGTGCTCCAGGTGGAGGATGGTGTTCCCACGCAGGAGTATTGGCGGGTACCCCTTGGCAGCGGTGTGCTCGTCTCCGCGGAGGGGCTCATTTTGACCAACAGCCATGTGGTCGATCTAACCGCACTGCAGAGCGACGACGAGACGGAGGAGAACACGCAGGGGATCGATCTCGAGATCGAAGACGCCTTCCTGGTCTACGCCGTCGACGGCGTCGCCGACGACCCGAATCCCCGCTACAGTGCCATCATGGTGGCCGATCGGCCGGATCTCGATCTGGCGGTGCTCTCGGTCATCGGCAACGAGCGGGGTCTTCCACTGAACCGGCCAATCGGTCAGGATCGCGTGCCATTGGCGCTCAACCCGGCCGCGACGGCCGACTCCCGTACACTCGTTCACATCTTTGGCTATCCGGTTTTCGGCCGTGACGCGTTCGCCAGCGCGGGTGTGACGACCATCGACGTCGTCGACGGCCGGGTACGCTCGCTCGAATCTGGCCCGGGGCTTGGCGATATCCGCCTGATCCACATCGACGCCACGGTCAGCAGCGGCAGTAGCGGCGGCGCCGTGGTGGACGAGACCGGGCTCCTGGCGGGGATCGTCACCGAGGCCCGGGGTGGGGCGGCCGGCGGCAGCGAAGCGGTGGCGATCCCGGTCAGTCTTGCCCTCCCCGTCCTCGCCGAGGCTGGCTGGGAGAATCCGGCGCCATCGCCATCGCCATCGCCATCGCCGGCGGCGGTCGTGCCACCAGAGCCGACCGCCACCGCGGAGTCCGCGCCCGGGACACCGATTCCATCCGCGGCCGCGGGCGATGGCCTCTACGAGAGCCCGGCCTACGGTTTCGCGCTCTCCTATGACCCGGCCCTGTGGATCGTCGGGCAGACGCCGGTATCAGACGGCCATTATGACTTCTTCGGCGTGCAAACAAGCTTTACCGAGGTCCTGTTCGGCGGCATTCCCTATGCGGGGGATGCCCAGGGCTGTGTGTCCGATCTGATTCAGCTCACCGCCGGGGAACCGGACGTCGTCGCGGCAGAACCGCTCGTGGCCGACGACGGAGCTCCGGTCGCGGGTGGCGATGCCAGCGATGCCTTCGCTGGCTCCCTCCTCACCCGCTTGGATGAACAGACCGATACGCGTCGCAACCAGGCGTACTACGTCCGCTGTATCGTGCTCGAACCCGGCGTCTCCGTGCTGGGCATCCAGCAATGGTCGGGGGGAGCGATCTACGGCGAGGCGGCGCGGCAGCGTGAGCAGTTGCTCGCGGGGTTGATCCTGCCATAACGTAGGTGGCACGAGGCCGGCGCCACGGCTCAGGGCGCCGGCGTGCCGGCTGCGCCCCCGCTTTGCAGATCGGCGAACGGCGTGATCGGGATGCGGGTCGGCTCCGGCTGCCAGGGCAGGAACCCCGCCGACCCCGCCAGCGACAGCCCCCACACCGCCAGCATCAGCAGCGGCACTAGCACCACGACGGCGATGATGAGATTCCTGTTCCTGCGCCGCCGTTGCTCCGCGTCCATCGTTGGCCTTTCCGGGGGTGGCGGGGTGACGGGGTGTCAGCAAGAAGACCGCACGACGGCAAGGAAGACTGACGCTCTCATCCGCAATCCGCAACCCGCAACCCGCAACCCGCAACCCATCACCCTGTCACCCCGTCACCCAGCCGCTTGCGGCCGCGCCGTCAGATCGACTTCCAGGCGCACCGTCTCGTCCAGAGCGAGGACGACGGGGACGTGCGGCGTCTCGATTGAAAAGTCGGGCATCTCGAACTCGGTTGCCGCCGCGCCGGTCAGCGCGCCGTCAACCATCGTCACATTCGCTTCCCAAGCGACGAGCTTGGTCGTCTCGCGCAGGGTGAGATCGCCGATCAGGCGCAGGGTCGTCTCGTCGCCCTCCGCCAGCGGGGTATCGAGTCCCTCGACCGCGCGCAGCACGAAGGTCGCCAGCGGGTAGGTCTCCGCCTCGAGGGTGTTGGTGTAGAGGTAGTTGTCGCGCCGCGCCGAATCGCTGGCCAGGGTGCGCAGATCGACGTCGAAGCGGGAGCACGCCAGCGGCAGCCCAGTCTCATCGAAGGCAAACTGGCCGATGATCGCCCGCGTCTCGCCGACCGCCTCGGTCTCGCCGACCTGCGCTAGCTCTTCCTGCACGCGGTAGCGCGCCGCCGACTCCTCGGGCACGATGGTGTAGACCGTGGCGGCCTCCATTCCCGCGGGCAACGCCCCGATCTCGGCGGCGGCACATTCCGCCAGCGCGAGATCTTCTGCCGCCTGTTCTTGCACCAGACCGATCGGGGTCGACGTGGCGGAGTCCTGGGCCATCACCCCGGCCACGGAAAACAGCACCCCAGCGGCGATCAGCGTCGAGGGGACGAAGGCGAGCGCCGCCTGACGGCGCAACGATGACAAGCGAAACATACGAGCAACTCCTTGCGTGTGTCATTCTGAGCCCGCAGGCGAAGAATCTCGTTCTCCGTGACCGCATCTGCCAGTGGCCCCGAGATGCTTCGTGTCTCAGCATGACACCGCGACACTGGCTCTCTCCTGAAAACGGTGACCGGCGACGACGCCGCAGCATCATCGCCGGTACCCCTTAACCGTACCCGCCATCCCTCGGGAGAACCTTGGCATTTCCTGAAGATTCGCTGGGAGTCTGTTGCGCGCGCGGCACAACGAGGGGAATCCGCGGCGGCTTACGCGGCGTCTCGCTTGCCCGCCACCCGCGCGTCAGGCGTCGAAAACCGCCAGATCGAGCTGGCGCAGGCGTTCGGGATCGGCAATCGCGTCGATGGCGACGATTTTGCCGCGCGCGATCGTGAAGTCGAGCACCATCAGCAGTCGCCCCCGTGGCGCGACGATGACGCCCACGGCGCCATTGACGAGCGCCGCTTGCGCGGCCCGGGCGCGCCCGATGACCGCCCTCCTGGCCACGGCCGCCGCTCCGTGAATCTCCCGCGGAGCGCCCGCGGGCAGCGCCGCCCCGCCCACCCGCCCCATGCGGTCGAAGTGGAGCACGACGTCGGGATCGAGCACCGCCAGCAGAGCGGCGAAATCTCCACCGCGCGCGGCCGCGAGGAAGGCGTCGATCACGTCTCGCTGGCCGCTGAGATCGGCTTGGGGTTCCGTGGCCACCCCATCCCGAGTACCCGTCCTATCCCGCCCCCCATGGACCCGGC
>JACCXM010000176.1 GCA_013697005.1 Chloroflexia bacterium
CAGCAACTCCGTCGGCGGTTCCCGATCCCGGATACGACACGAGTCCGCGCTCCAGCGTTGCGCTCCCAACCCGCCGCGCGACTCCCCAGGCCGGTGGAAACGGTTGCTTCGTCGCCCGGTCGCGGACGAGCTCGATTCCGAGCAGGAGACCCAATCCGCGGACATCGCCAATGATCTCGTGGCGAATGGCAAGGGCCCGCAATCGTTCCTTGAAGTAAGCGCCGACATTGGCGGCGTTTTCGATCAGCCGATGGTCCAGGATATAGCGCATCACCGCAGTGCCGGCGGCACAGCTCAGCGGGTTCCCCGACGAGGTGTGGCCGATCACAAACGAGCCGCTTCGTGCGCGCACCTCCCCGACGAATTCTGGCTTCGCCAGCACCGCGCCCAGTGGAGCATAACCGCCACAAATTCCTTTGGCGCACGTGATGAGGTCCGGGGTGACTCCCCAATGGTCGAGTCCCCAGCGCCGGCCGGTGCGGCCGAAACCAGTCATCACTTCGTCGGCGATAAAGAGGACACCGTAGCGGTCACAGATTTCCCGGATTCGTTGGAAATACCCCGGCGTTGCCGGCGCCGCGCCCAACGTCGCCCCAACCACGGGCTCGGCAATGAAGGCGGCCACATTGTCCGCGCCGACTTGCCGGATGGTGAACTCGAGATCATCGGCGCAGGAGAGATCGCAGGCCGGGCACGCGACATTGGCGCGACAGCGGTACGGATGGCACGGTGCGACGTGTTCGGCTGGCGGCAGAATTGCGGAGAAGGGGCGGCGACGGGCCGCGTTGCCGCCAAATCCCAACGCGGCGATCGTCGCCCCATGGAACGATGAGCGTCGCCCAATCACGAGGTGGCGCGAACCTTCGCCGCGCTCGCGGTGGTACTGAATTGCCATTTTCACGGCATTGTCGGTCGCCTCCGACCCCCCGGATACGAACCAGACTTTACCGAAACCCGCCGGCGCAAACTCCTCGACAATTAACCGCGCGCAACTTTCGACGGCATCGGTCGTAAACGCGTGCGAGGGCGCAAAGGCCAGCCGTGCTGCCTGTTCGGCGATGGCGTTGACGACTTCAGGCACCCCGTGCCCGATCGCGGTCACCGCCGCCGAACCACCGCTGCCGTCGATATATTGCTTGCCGTCGTCGTCGTAAAGGTAGATCCCTTCCCCGCGCACCAGCGTCGGGTAGCCCCGGTTCAGATCACGATGGATGACGCGCGTGCTCTCCGGATCCATTCGACTCTCCCCATACGAATCCATCACTCCGACAGGCACGCGTCACAGCTCGTCGACGAACAGTGCCAAAACCGCACCAGGCCCTTGGACGCCAACCGTGAGCACCCGCTCGATATCCGCGGTGCGGCTCGGACCAGTGACGAGCGTGGTGAACGAGCCACCCGGTTGCAAAGCCAACCGGCGCAACTCCGGCGCGGCATCAGCGAGGGAAGGCACGAGTGCAGTGGTCGGGCAAATAATCGCGTGTGCCAAACTCAACATCCCCACCGACCGGTCGGCGAGCGACGGCTCACAAAGCAGCAGCGAACCTGTCTCGGCGATGGCCAAGCGCGCCAGGCTCAAACCGAACGGGGTGTCCCGCGTCTCTACTGGAGATGCCGAGGGGTTGACCTCGATACCAGCGGCCTCTAGTAAAGCCTCGAGATTGAGTGCCCGTTCCAGGAGCTCAGTCGTCGCGACCACCGCTCTGGACTCACCAGACAATACCCAGTTGGCAAGCACCTGCGCTGCATCGCCCACAGACCCTGCCCGGACGACAGTGACACCCAGCAACTCAGCCTTTTCGCGGAACTCGGCGAGCAGCGGCTGCACGCGCTGCTCATCAATCACGCTGCGGACTGTCATCGCCTAGAGCATTGCCCCGATGATCCACGGGTTGTACTCCTCTTCACCAACCCCGGCCAGCTCGCTCTTGGTGCGCTCTCCTGAGGCGACGGCCAGGATTTTGGCGAAGATCTCTTGACCGAGATCGTCCAGGCTGACTCCGTCGAGAACCTTCCCGGCATTGATGTCCATGTCCGGTTCCTGATTGGCGTAGAGCGTCGAGTTGGTGGCGATTTTCACCGACGGCGCCGGTTTGAACCCGAACGCGGAGCCGCGGCCGGTGGTGAATACGACCACATTGCATCCGCCCGCCACTTGGCCCGTGACCGACACCGGATCGTAGCCGGGGGTATCCATATGGACGAACCCGCGCTCCGTGACTCGTTCACCGTAGCCGGCAACCTGGTTGAGCGGGGTGCTTCCCGCCTTGGCAATGGCGCCCAGCGACTTTTCGAAGATCGTCGTCAGACCTCCCAGTTTGTTTCCCGGCGCGGGATTGTTGTCGATCGATGCGCCAAAGAGCGCGGTGTAGGTCTCCCACCAGTGGATGCGGTCGATGAGATCCTGCGCCACTTGCGCATTCTTGGCGCGCCGGGTCAGCAGGTGCTCTCCGCCGTAGACTTCAGTGGTCTCGCCCAGGACGACGGTTCCCCCTTGGCGCACGATCTCGTCGGCAGCCCGCCCCAGTCCTGGATTGGCGGTCACTCCGGACCATCCATCGGACCCCCCGCATTGAAGTGCGACGACCAACTCGGAGGCGGGGATCGGTTCTCGCGTCACCTCATTCGCCGCGGGGAGGATGCGCTTGACGGCCGCGATCCCGGCCTCGACCGTCTTGGCGAAGCCGCCGTCCTGCTGGATGGTGAGCACGGTCGGTTGATGCCCGTTGCCGAGCCCGGTCGATTCGATGAGATCGGTCGGTTGATTCACTTCGCAACCGAGACTCAAGATCACATAGCCACCGACATTGGGATGGTCGACGATTCCGGCCATCGTCCGCTGCAGGATCCCCAGGTCCGACGATCCATAGTGGGCGCCACAGCCACCCTTGGTGCCGAGGGGGATCACCCCGTCGACATTCGGATACGCCTTCATGACCTCCGGGTTGCGGAAATGCTCCGCGACCTGGCGGGTTGCAGACGATGAGCAGTTCACCGAGGCCAGGATCGCGACGTAATTTCGGGTGCCGACGCGGCCATCCTTGCGCCGGTACCCCATGAAGGTCTGGCGCTCGTTTTCGGGCACGTAATCGACCGGCCGGTACTCCGAGCTCGGGGCATAATCCAGCTCGAGTCCCTCCCCGACGGACAGATTCTGGCTATGAACGTGCTCGCCGGGCGCGATATCCTTGGTCGCAAACCCGATGACTTGTCCGTAGCGACGCACCTCGCCGCCCGCGGACACCGCTCGCATCGCGACCTTATGTCCAGGCGGGATCATCTGCGTGACGCGAATGTCCCCATTGGCCGTCCGCAACACAGTCCGCGGCAAGAGCGGCTGCTTGGCGATCGCAACCGCGTCATTCTCCTCTAGCAGAACCGCCACCTCCGCCAGATCTACCGGTTCGGCTGGCGCGCGGCTGAGGAGAGTCATCCCCTGTCCGTCCGCGCGCGGGGGCTGAATGGTCGACATTGTATATCCTCCAGGCGCTCGCGCGACCGCCGTTCTCATGCCAGAGCTCGTGTATTCGCTAGTCTGCACTAAACCGTCCCGCCGCGGAAGAAGTACGTCCGGTCGTCGTCCGTTATGCTAAGGGCACGATGGCGTCCTCGAAACTGAGCCAAGGGTAAAGTGATGAAACTTGCGACGCGGATGCAGCGTTTGGGCACCGAAACGGCATTTGAAGTTCTCGTCCGCGCGCGAGCGCTCGAGGCTCAGGGTCGCGACGTTATCCACCTGGAGATTGGCGAGCCTGATTTCGACACACCGGCGAATGTGTGCGAGGCGGGCGTCTCCGCCATTCGCGATGGGTGGACCCACTATGGACCCGCTTCCGGGCAACCCGATCTGCGTCAGGCAATCGCCGATTACATCAATCGCTCGCGAGGAACGACGTACGGACCGGCGAACGTCGTCGTCACCCCAGGCGGCAAACCAATCATGTTCTTCCTCATCCTCGCGCTGCTCGAGGAAGGGGACGATGCGATTTTTCCCGATCCGGGATTCCCTATTTATCGCAGCATGATCGATTTCGCGGGGGCGCGGGCAATTCCGCTGCCGATTCGCGAAGAAAATGCCTTTCGGCTCGACGTCGCGGAGCTGGAATCGCTGATCACGCCGCGGACTACGTTCTTGATCATCAACAGTCCAGCCAACCCCACCGGGGGAGTATTCACCCGCGCCGACATCGAGGCAATCGCCGGTCTCGCCGTCGAGCACGATCTTTTTGTTCTGGCCGATGAGATCTATTCGGAGATCATCTACGACGGCGAGCATCACTCGATTGCAATGTTTCCAGGGATGACCGAGCGCACCATCATTCTCGATGGATTTTCCAAGACCTACGCGATGACTGGGTGGCGGCTAGGATATGGCGTGATGCCGGAGGGACTGGCGGACCAGGTCAGCCGGCTGATGGTCAACAGCGTCTCCTGCACCACTTCACTCGTGCAACGGGCCGGAATCGAGGCGTTGACGGGACCACAGGATGCGGTTCTGGCGATGGTCGATGCCTTCCGGCGGCGGCGCGACCTGATGGTGCAAGGTCTCAACGACATTCCTGGCATCTCCTGCCTCCAGCCCGACGGCGCCTTCTACGTTTTCCCGAATATTTCCGGGCTGGGCAGCGCCAGCAAGCCGTTTGCCGATCGTTTGCTGGAAGAGTTCGGAGTCGCCGCGTTGGCGGGCACCTCATTCGGTGAACACGGCGAAGGGTATCTTCGCCTCTCCTATGCAAACTCCGAAGAAAATCTGAGCAAGGCGTTGGATCGCATCGAGAGTGCAGCTCGCCAAACCGCGACCGTGGGATGAACGCGCGCCCAGCGGTCGCCTGGGGTAGCGGTTCAACGCAATCTCTGTTGCCTCAAATCGCGACCAGAGAATCATGGGTGCGATAGGTCGCGGATACGCTTGCACCGGTGTGAATGCGTTGGATAGTTTCGCCCAGCAGCGGCGCGACCGAGACCACGGTCAGCTTGGGAATCCGTTTGTCGTCAGGCACGACGATGCTATCGGTGACAACAACCTCCCGGATCGCGCTGCTGTCCAATCGTTCCAGGGCCGGACCGGAGAGTACAGGATGAATCGCCGAGGCGTAGACCTCAGTTGCTCCCGCGTCAAGGCAGACCTGGGCAGCCTGGGTGATCGATCCCGCGGTATCGATCTCGTCATCGACGATGATCGCCTGCATACCCTCCACGGAACCGATGAGATTGAGCACCTCGGAACGATCCTGGTTCCCTGCCCGCCGTTTTTCAATGATCGCCAAAGGCGCGTCGACAATCTCCGCGAAGTTACGCGCACGTTTGGTATTCCCCAGGTCGGGCGAGACCACCACCGGGTCCGGCAACCGCTTCTGGGAGAAATAGGTCGCGGTGAGTGACATCGCGCTCATCTCATCGACGGGAACATCGAAGAAACCCTGAATCTGGCCCGCGTGAAGATCGAGCAGAAGTGCACGATCCGCGCCCGAGACCCCCACCAGTTTGGCCACCAGCCTCGCCGTGATCGGGACGCGCGGCTGATCTTTCTTGTCGGTGCGGCCATAACCGAAATAGGGAATCACGGCGGTCACCCTCCCCGCCGAGGCGCGCTTAATCGTGTCGATCATGATCAACATTTCCATAATTGCATCATTGATTGGGTGCGAGAATGATTGCACCACGAACACGTCGTTTTCACGCACGCTTTCGTTGATCCGGACGAACGTGTTGTCGTTGGAAAATTTGAAAACCTCGGCGCGGCCCTGGGGAATGCTGATATAGCGACAAATCTCAGCCGCGAGCTCCGGATTCGAGTTTCCGGCGAAAATGGATAACTGATCGTAGTGGCCTGCCACGTCGCTCTCCTCCGGCAGTCGCCAAAACCGCCATCATGTCTTCTCGCGTGGCAGTGACTTCACGCGTTCCCCATCCTACCCCGAATCGAAAGAACCGGCGTTTAGATTCAGTTTGTGGCGCCGGCTGTCAGCGCGGGCGACTCGTCGGCGGCGAGGTGTGCCAAACCGGCCGCCGCCGCCGCTTGTTCCGCCTCGCGTTTGGATGGACCGGTTCCCCGGCCCAGCACGCGATCACCAAACCGCACCTCCACAACAAACGTCCGGGAATGGTCCGGACCATCGGTGGATACCGTGTGATACGCGGGCGCCTTCCGGAAACGGTCCTGAAGCAGCTCCTGGAGCCGTCCTTTCGGATTTGCCACGCCTTCCGCGGCGGCCAGGATTTGCGGAGCATCGCGTTCCAGCAACCGCAGCAGAAACTTTCGCGCCGCACCGAACCCGCGGTCGAGCGTGATCGCGCCAATGACCGCCTCGAACCCGCCAGCCAGCATGCGATCGCGCGAACCCGGTCCCGGACGCTCTCCCAGTCCGAGATAGAGGTACGACCCCAGGTTGATCTCGCGTGCCCACTGGACCAAAGTTTCGGCTCGGACCAGTGCCACCCGCCGCCGCGTCAACTCCCCTTCGTCCGCCCCGGGGTCGAGGAGATAGAGATATTCGGCAGCGACGGCTCCGAGTACCGCATCCCCCAGAAACTCCAGCCGTTCGTTAGTCAAGGTTGACGTCCGCACAGCACCCATTCCCGCGCTTGCCGCCTCGTGCAGTGTCGAACGGTGCGTGAGCGCGGTGCGGAGCAACGTGATGTCGCGAAAGCGAAAGTGAAGGGCGCGGGCCAGGCGCGCAGCGTTATCGGTTCCCGTCGGCCGCGGGAGTTTGGGCGAGACCATCATCCACCTGGAATCGAGGCAACCCGGGCAAGAGCCGCGGGAAGGTCCACTCCCGCAGATTCCGCGACCCGATAGAGCGCGTCCCAATTGACCGAGATGAAATAGTCGTAATGTCCCGGCTCGGTCTCTTCACTCCGCGATTCCGCCAGATCGAACCGGACCAAGTACAAGATCAGGGCGTCGGCGATCGCGTTCTGCTCCGCGTCACGGTCATCCAGACGAACTTCCGCGTTTCCCATTCCCTGCGCCTCGAACGCCAGGACGAGGCCATTCCGAAACGACGGCGAAAGGTGTCGCGCGCGCTCGGTAGCATCGCTTACGATGTGTTGTTTCTCCGCTTCGATGACCGCCGCTGATTCATCTGCTGACGCATTCAGATCGACATCTTTTTGCGCATCGACGATGACGTAGTCCTGGACGATCGAGTCGAGCAGATCGGCAAACGGATCGGCCACGCAATCTCTCCCCACACGCGATTCGCTCATCGGGTGCGTCGGTAGCAATCGCGGCGGGCCGCGAAAACCCGCAACGTGCGGCGATTATAGAGTCGCGGCGGACTGTGCCAATAGCCGGGAGATTCCGCGAGGTCCAATGCTGGGCGCGATCAACACGGCCAGCCCTATCTCGTTGGCGTCCGCGACTTACCAGCACCCATTGGCGATGGTCGGTACCGATACGAACCCATACCCCTGCGCGCTGAGATCTTCGATGATCCAGGGGAGCGCGACCGCCGTGCCGTCGATGCTCCGTTGCGCATCGAGATGCAACTCGATGATGGCGCCATCATGCGCGCCGCCAACGACGCTGGAATAGATCGAATCAGCACTCGCCCATGGATCCCAATCTCCGGAGCCTACGCTCCAGCCGACCGTTACCAGACCGAGTGAGCTGGCGATCGACCGCACGCGATCGTCGCTAGCACTGGCAAACGGAGTAAACCAGGGTCCAGGGTGGTATCCAAGCGCCCAGCTCAGGGCGCCGGAAGCCGCGAGTAGGTCGGAAACTACATCGTCATCCGAGCGAGTGGTCAGCTCGGGCGGCAGGTATCCGTGACTGCCCACGACATGCCCCCACGCGGCGATCTGCTGCACCAGCCACGGGTTCTGCTCGGCGAGCCAGCCCATGACGCACATCGTCGCGGGCACACCGTACGCACCCAGCGTGTCGAGAATGCCCACCGCGGGCTCATATCCGGAACCGACATTGAACAACAGGGCCACTTGTCCGCATCCGGGGACCCCGGCCGAGAAATCGAACGCACTTTGCGCGGACGCCCGAGGCACACCCTGGTCATTGCTTGTGAAGAGGCCTGGAGCGGCAAGACCCGCGACGCCCCCTAGTGTGGTTGCCAGAAACCGCCGCCGGCTATGAATCCCCATTGGTCCGATTCGTCCTTCCCACCGCAAGTGCCGGATGCCAATCCCAGTGACATGCGTCACGTGCATCCGGATTTCCCTTGATCCCTACCCTGATACGTGCCAACGTCTCTTCCAGGATTGCTTTTCCGTCATTTTCGGTACCAAATCTCTTTGCAACTGCGGATCCGGCCGCGCTTGCCCCGCGATGGTAGTTGCCGTATAAGACCACCAGTTCCTGATCCGGGTCAATCGCGCCGCAGCACGTTGGATTTCGCCGCGCAGCGATGACGGCAACGAGGAGGTACCGATGTCAGTTGTAGAGACGAGCGGAGCGGTCGCGATCGATCGCGCCGCCTTGCTCGACATGTATGAGCGGATGACGCAAATTCGGGTGTTTGAGGACCTGGCGGGGAAAAACTTCGCGGCGGGGTTGGTTCCCGGTTTCGTCCATCTCTACGCGGGAGAAGAGGCAGTCGCGGTCGGCGTCTGCTCGCAGTTGACTGATAACGATTTCATCACTTCGACGCACCGCGGTCATGGACACTGCATCGCCAAAGGCGTCGACATCGCCGGGATGGTAGCGGAGTTGATGGGCAAATCCACTGGCATCTGCAAGGGCAAAGGCGGTTCGATGCACATCGCCGATGTCGAGAAGGGAATGCTGGGCGCCAACGGGATCGTCGGGGGCGGCATTCCTCTCGCCTGTGGCGCCGCGCTCACTGCCAAAACGCTGGGCACAGGAGGCGTCGCCGTCTGCTTTTTTGGAGACGGTGCGGCAAACCAGGGAACCTTTCACGAAGGACTGAACCTCGCCGCGATCTGGAATCTGCCCGTGGTCTTTGTCTGCGAGAACAATGGTTACGCCGAATCGACCCCTGTGCGGTATCACTGTTCGGCGAGCGATATCGCCAACCGGGCGAGCGCTTACGAAATCCCCGGCGTCGTCGTCGACGGGCTCGATGTCTTTGCGGTCTATGAAGCAGCCTCCGAGGCGATCGCGCGCGCGCGGCGGGGGGACGGACCCAGCTTGCTGGAGGCCAAGACGTACCGCTTCTATGGGCATTTTCAAGGCGACCAAGTGACGTACCGCACCAGCGACGAGCTCGAGACATTCAAAAAACGCGATCCGATCATCGCGCTCCGCGCCGCGATTGTCGCTCGCGGCCTCGCCACTGACGCCGATTTCAACGCCATTGATACCCGGGTGCACCAGTTGCTGGATGATGCCTGGATCGCCGCCAAGGCCGCGGCGTTTCCGGCGCCGGAAGAAGCATTGACCGACGTCTACGTCACGTATTGACCGACATTCGACTATCGACTGTCGACTGTTGGCTCGCCAAGGAGACTCAGATGGTGGTGGAGACGGCGACGCGCACGATGACCTATCAGCAGGCGATCACCGAGGCGCTGCGGATTGCCATGCACGAAGATCCAACCGTCCTTCTGCTCGGCGAGGATATCGCCGGCGGTGCGATGGTCGATCATCTCATCAACGACGATGCCTGGGGCGGCCCCCTGGGCGTCACCAAGGGTCTCGTGCAGGAGTTCGGCCGCAATCGCATATTGGACACCCCGATCACCGAAGCCGGATTTATCGGCGCCGCGGTTGGCGCCGCGACCACTGGACTCCGTCCCGTGGCGGAACTCATGTTTGTCGATTTCTTCGGTTGCTGCATGGACCAGATCCATGATCAGGGCGCCAAGTTTCGCTACATGTTCGGGGGCAAGGCCAAATGCCCGGTCACGATCCGCACCCAGATCGGCGCCGGCATGAGCGCCGCGGGTCAGCACTCGGGTTGCCACTACTCCGTCTTCACTCATATGCCTGGTATCAAATGCGTCATTCCCTCCACTCCGGCTGATGCCAAGGGGCTGCTCCTCAGCGCCATTCGAGACGACGATCTGGTGATGTTCTTCGAAAACAAAGTGCTTTATGGCACCAAGGGCGAAGTCCCGGAGGGGAATGAGGGTATTCCTCTCGGGGTGGCGGATATCAAGCGGGAGGGAGCAGACGTGACCGTGGTGGCCATCTCGCGGATGGTCAACCAGGCGCTCGCGGCGGCGCAGACGCTCGCGGACGAAGGCATCGACGTCGAGATCGTCGACCCGCGCACGCTCTCGCCGCTTGACGACAAGACGATTCTCACCTCCGTTGCCAAGACCCACCGGCTCGTGATTGTCGACGAGGACAACCCTCGTTGCAGCATGGCGACGGACATCGCGGCAATGGTCGCGGATCGAGGTTTTGATACCCTCGACGCGCCAATCTAACTCGTGACCGCACCCCATACGCCTGTCCCCTTCAGTCCCCCGTTGGAGCAGTTCTACGTCCCGAGTCCCGAACGGATCGCGGACGCGGTGCGCCAAATCGCCTAACGAACTCCCAACCCACGACTCACGACTCGGAGACTACGCATGCCAACAATCGTTACCATGCCGAAATGGGGTCTGACGATGACCTCCGGAACCATCACCGGCTGGTCTCGTGCCGAGGGAGATCCGATCGCGGAAGGCGCTCCCCTCCTGACCGTTGAAACTGAAAAGGCCGTCGACGACGTCGAAGCACCGGCGACCGGGATTCTGCGCAAAATCGTCGCCGAGATCGGCAGCGAGGTTCCGGTTATGGGAGCGGTCGCGATCATAACCGCTCCTGACGAAGTGCTCAGTGACGATGACCTGGACGCATTGGTATCGTCCACCGCCGGGCCGGCGACGTCGGTTGGAGGCGCCGCACCGCGCGCCGCCCGGGAAGCACGCCAGGCGACGCGGGACAGCACCGGCCGCGTCAACGCATCTCCCGCCGCCCGCAAGCGCGCCGGCGAACTTGGAATCGACCTGGCTACAATCGACGCCACCGGACCCGGCGGACGGGTGACCAGCGATGACGTCGAACGCGCCGCCGAAACAGCGACGGCCGCCGCCGCGGCGCCGCGAACCGAGACCGTTCCGCTACCGGACGGCACGAACATCCATGCGCTTCTCGCTGGGCCCGCGGATGCACCGGAAACGCTGATCTTCCTGCATGGGCTTGGCGGATCGCAGGCGACCTGGTTCAGCGTTCTTGGCGATTTCGCGCAGACTTTCCGCGTCGTTGCGGTGGATCTTCCCGGCCACGGAGCCAGCGACAAGCCATCGCCAGAAGTGTTCGATTACTCGATCTCCGGTCTTGCCGCCGCGGTGGGTGGAGTAATCGAAGCGCTTGATCTGGCTCCCTCGGTTCTCGTCGGGCACTCACTCGGCGGAGCGACTGCCATGCAACTCTCGTTTGAGCGGCCAAAGCTCGTGCGCGCGCTTGCGCTCATTGATAGTGCGGGGCTCGGGCTGGAAATCAGCGGCGAACTGCTTGACCGGGTCGAATCCGAACCGTCGCCTGCCGAAGCTCGACAATTGATGGAACTCTTTTTTGAGGATCGCCGATTCATTCTCCAGCGCGGAGTTGACGACATGTACGCCTCTCGCAACGCCCCCGGCGCCGATCGAGCAGTGAAGGCGGCCGCTGCCAGCGCTTTTGAGCGCTCGGGTCAGAAACTCATCTTCATCGATCGCCTCGGCGAGCTGGAGATTCCCGTCCTTCTCATGTGGGGAGAGCTCGATCGGGTCATCCCGGCCCGCCACGCGACAACCGCGGCGGCGGCAATACCCGCCGCTTGGATGGAAATCCAGGAGGGGATCGGGCATGTGCCGCAAGTGGAGGCAGCCGCCGCATTCTCGCGCGTGATCAATCGCTGGCTTGCGTCATTTCCACCGGTGTGAGCGACGCGCCACTCGTCGGTATCATCGCGAAACCGGCATCGGGAAAAGATATCCGGCGGCTCGTCGCGCATGGCTCAACGTTCGATAACAACGAGAAGATCAACATCGTACGGCGCGCTCTGTTAGGTCTCGACGCGGCAGGGGTGACGCGGGTCGCCTACCTTCCCGATAGCTACGGCATCGTCGAGCGCGCCGCGGCCACCGCCAATCCCCGCTTGAAGCTCATGCCCCTGGCTATGCCGATCGTCGGCCATGCCAGCGACTCGACCGAAGCGGCTCAGCGGCTGCGCGATCTCGGCGCGGCGGTCATCATCACCCTCGGCGGTGACGGCACGAATCGCGTCGTGGCGAAAGGATGCGGCGATGTCCCGCTCGTTCCCGTCTCTACCGGGACCAACAACGTCTTCCCGCGCATGATCGAGGGGACGCTGGCGGGGATTGCCGCCGGGTTGATCGCCACGGGCGTTGCCCACAACGGACCAGGAAAACCGCGCGTTATCCGTCGCGCGCCCCGGCTCGAAGTGTCGATCAACGGTGAACCAGCGGATAGCGCGCTGATCGACGTCGTCTCGTCGAATCAGACCTGGATCGGCGCGCGCGCTTTCTGGGAACCAAGCCACCTGCGCGAAATCGTACTCTCGCGCATCAGCGCCGCGGCAATAGGTGTGGCCAGTATTGGTGGCGCACTTTTCCCAGATGCCTGTGACGGCTGCTCTGGGGCATGGATCGCGGTTGGCGAGCGTGAGGGCTCAGCAAGAACGGTGATCGTGCCCATCGCGCCGGGACTGGTGAGGGAGATTCCGGTGCAAGACGCGAAACTGCTTGCCCAAGGAGAAAGCGTGACCCTGGGACGGGGTCCCTCAACGATCGCACTTGATGGCGAGCGGGAAATTGAGATAACGGACGCGAGCGCCGCCGTTTCCGTGCGGGTCGACCCACATGGACCTCGCGTCGTCGATGTCGAAGCCGCCCTCGCGGCCGGCGCGGCCGCGGGCGTTTTCGTCCGGACCAGATCGCCCGAGGTCAATCCAACGGTGGAATAGTCCCGGCCCACGGCATCGCGGACTCAAACGCGGCCGCGGCACGTAAGACCGAATGGTCGTCTCGCCACCGTCCGACAATTTGCAGACCAATCGGGAGACCGCTGCCGTCGAAGCCACACGGCACCGTCGCGGCGGGCTGACCCGTCAGATTGAACGGATAGGTGAACGGCGTCCAGTCGAGGGGAGCGAGCGTCGCTCGGACCCAGCCGTCCGGCTCGTCCAGACCGGCGGTGAAGGCCGTCGTCGGCATCGTCGGCGTTACCAGGAAATCATATTGGTCCATGAACTGCCGCATGCCGGTGTAGTAGGTATTTCGCTGCTGCATGGCCTGGGCGAGGTCCGCCGCCGAAAATGTCTTTGCTCGTTCTACCACCGCCAGCAGTCCCGGATCGATCAACTCACGGACATCGCTGAGACGATTCGCGAAGTAGCCAGCCATCGCCGCCGACCACATGACGTCGAGAATCCCAGCCGGGTCCGGCATTTCCGGATCGATCTGATCGACGTGACAGCCAAGTTCCGTAAACACCGCCACCGCGCGCTCGGTGTGTTCCCGCACGGCGTCGTCGACCGGGGCGTAGCCGAGTGTTGGCGACCATGCCACCCGCAGTCCACGCACCCCCGAATCAAGCCCAATCACATAATCGACGCCACTCGACCATGACAACCGATCGCGCGAATCGGCGCCCGCTATCGCGTTCAGCATCAATGCCGCGTCATCGACAGTTCTCGTCATCGGTCCCAGGTGAGAGAGATCCCCGACCGCGCTCGGCGGATACTGCGGGACAAGACCATACGAAGGCTTGAAACCAAAGATGCCACAGAATGCCGCGGGAATCCGGATCGAACCGGCGCCGTCGCTCCCTTGCGCGAGGGGGCCGAGACCCGCGGCGACGGCGGCTGCGCCTCCGCCACTCGATCCCCCCGGGGTCCGCTCCAAGTTCCAGGGGTTATATGACGGTCCGAAAACTCGGTTGCCGGAATCCCCTTTCCAACCGAGCTCCGGGGTGTTTGTCTTGCCGAGCATAACCGCGCCCGCGGTATAGAGACGTGCCACAACCGGGGCGTCTTCATCAGGAACCCAATCAGGCTCGATCAGCGAACCGCGGGCGGTGCGAATCCCTTGGGTTGGCGTGAGATCCTTGATCGACATCGGCACGCCTGCCAAAGGAGCCGGATCGCCACTCGCGTACGAGCGCTCCGCCGCGACGGCCTGCGCCATCGCCAGTTCGGGCGTGGTCGTGGTGAAAGCATTGAGCCGTGGATTGAGTCGATCGATGCGCGCCAGGATATCGCCCGCCACTTCGACCGGTGACAGTTGGCGCGAACGATAGAGACCGACCAATTCACGGGCGGAAAGATAGGCGGACGATTCGTTCACGCCAATCCCCGCAAACGCAACCCCAGCATGACGAGCACCGCGCCGAAGATGATGCCGTACGTGCCAAGGATGTATGTCGTCGTCACCTGCCCAAATTGGGGGCGAGCGATCAACAGCGCACCCAGAATGATCGACAGAGCCCCGCCAATCCCCAACAGCCACTCATCCGCTATTTCCTGGCGAAGCCGAATCGCGGAGATGATCTCGAGCACACCAGTGACGATCGCCCAGAGTCCGACAACCAATACAATGGCCGTCCCCGCCTGCTCTGGATTCACGAACACGAACCCACCCACGCCCACCCCGACAAACCCTTCGAGCAGGTGCAGCCAACGATCTCCAGTTTCCCCTTTGACCGCCGCAACAATCGCAAACAGCCCGTCGACAATGGCATAGACGCCAAAGATCACGACAAGCGCTGGCCAGAAAACGTCCGGTCGCAGCCAGGCGAAGATGCCGAGTCCGATCGCGGCAACGCCGCGAGCAACTGTTGCCCACCAATTTCGGGACAAGGTGATCAGCATCTAGAGGTCGTCCAGTGGTGCTCTGGCGTCTCGCGCCGGTCCCGACGATCCCTGCCGAGGCGTGTCCAGCGCGGTGCGAATCCACTCGGTGGCTGATCTGGCGACGTCTTCGAGTGCGAGCACCGCCGCTTTCAACTCCGGGTCGGCTTGCTTGAGGCTGCCTCCCGCCGACGCTGCGATATCGGACGTGAGACGCATCGCCAGAGCCGCCAGGTCTTCCAGTGAGGACTTGATTTGGTCGGCGTTTTTCTCGGCTCGTCCTCTGTCAAACGACGTTTCGAGATCGGATCGCTGTTGTTCGATACCACTCGCCAGTTTCCCCAACAATTGGGATGCTGATTGCTCCAGCCGAGAAACATCGCTCTTGAGCCGGGTCGCGGCCGCATCTTCAGTGCCGCTCGGATCTCCCTGTCGGCCAACTGCCGCAAGAACATCACTCGCGGCCGAGCGCAATGCCGCGACAGACTCATCCCACGATCGGGTATTGGCATCGCTCATGCGAATGGTCCTTTCCGACCGCTCGAACTGATCCGTCCCGAGATGGCCGGAATGGTTGTCGCGGGTAATCGCACTGGCCACACTAGGATGCGCTAATCTTGGCACATCATGTCTTATAAGGCGACCAAATGGAGAAGGTGACCATGACGGCTGCTCGTGGTTTCGGCACCCGCTGTATTCACGCTGGCGAGGCGCCAGACCCGACAACTGGAGCGCATGGCGTCCCGATCTACCAGAACGTGACCTATGCGTTCGAAACTCATGGGCAAATCGAGGCCATGCGGTGTGGTGAACGTCCGCACTTCACATACTCGCCGCGGGCCAATCCCACGGTTCGCTGTCTGGAGGTCAAGCTCGCCGATCTCGAGGGGACCGAGACATCCGTTGCCCTCGGTTCGGGCATGGCCGCGATCAGCGGAACCTTGATGACCCTGCTGGCAGATGGGGGACACGTAATCGCATCGGATCAACTCTATGACCTGACGAAAACATTTCTCACCACCGAGTTGCCCAGTTTGGGCAGCTCCGCAACATTTGTCGATGTCTCGGATGCGGCTGCCGTGGAACGGGCGATCACGCCCCAAACGCGCGCGATCTATGCCGAACCGTTTTCCAATCCGCTCTTGCGCGTGACCGACCCGCGCCTGCTGGCCGAGATGGCGCACCGGCACGACCTGATCCTGATCATGGACAACACGTTTCTCTCGCCGGCGCTGTTGCGACCGGCTGATCTCGGCGCGGACATCGTCATTCATAGCGCCACGAAATACCTCTCCGGAAACGGACATGTTCAAGGCGGAATCGTCTCAGGTCCGCGCCGCCACATCGAGCCAATCAGGGCCAAGATCAGTCATCTGGGTACGGCCTTGTCACCGTTCGCGGCGTGGTTACTCCTGGCGGGGATTCATACACTCCCGCTCCGCATGGAACGCCATAGCGAGAACGCGTTGACGTTGGCCAGCATGTTGGCGGCGCATCCCGCGGTTGAGGATGTCCATTACCCAGGTCTCGCGTCCGATCCTGGGCATAGCCTCGCGAAGGACCTCCTGGGGATGGGCCATGACCGGTACGGAGGCATGATCTCGTTTTCGCTCAAGGGGGGCCGTGCGGAGTTCGGTCCATTCCTCGATAGTCTCCGACTCTGCACCATAGCCGTCAGTCTGGGAGATTGCAGTACATTGATCTGGCCGTGGCACGAGGGCAACCTCGTCCGCATCTCGACCGGCCTCGAGGACTCTCGCGACTTGATGCTGGATGTATCGAACGCGCTCGATGCGTGCCTTCCTGCCGTGGCAGCCGACTGAGTGCAATAGGAGAAATCGATGACTGTCGAGCAAGGTCAGCAGGCGCCACTGCCAGATTTGGTGTTCGAGGACGCCGAAGGTGTGGAGCGCGAGGTAACGCGTGTCCTCGCGGCAGGACCGCTGCTCCTGGGGATTTACAAGAGCTCGTGTGCGTCGAGCAAACAGATGTTCCCGTTTCTGCAGCGTTTGCACGACCGCCACATGGATGACGATCTCCAGGTGCTCGGTGTCTCGCAGGATTCAGCGAACATCACCCGTTCATTCGCCCGCCGACTCGGCATTGCGTTTCCCCTCCTGCTCGAAGGGGACACTTACCCGATCTCCCGCGCCTTCGACATCGTGGCGACACCGAGTGTCTTCCTCATCGATCGGGATGGTTCAGTGGCGTATTCCACTATGGGATTTCTCAAACCGAGCCTGGATGCCCTTGGCGATGCGGTCGCCGACGCGGTAGGCAAACCGCACACGCCACTCGTCACGAGCGCTGACGGCGACGTGCCGATGTTTGTCCCCGGCTGACCATCCAAACATGTTGGCTAGGCGTGTCCTGGCCCTCGTTGCGAAAACCACGAAATCGGTGTCGCCATGTTCTCGATTAGAGACCTGTCCGATCACGCTCCCGCAGTAACTCGGACATCTGGCGTTCAAGCCGGGCAACTCGCCCCTCGAGTTCATCGATACGGTTACGCAATGGCGTGACTTCGCGTTCGACGAATTGGCGCGCGCCATCGCGCACTCCCTGGTTCACTTGTGTCGCGGCTTGCTTTATGGCTTCGCGCGCAAACCGATTATTCAGCATTGCTTGATCTCCCAGGAGCTGCGGTCAATGCGCTCCAGTTCCCGCCTCAGTCGCTCTGTACACGTTATCGTGGCACGAACCGCGGAAGTGGCGCCAATCAATCGTTTGCCATCCGCCCGTCGATGGCGGACGGCCGATCGTGGATAATTTGAATTATGCGACATCTTTGGTTGATTACCGCGATCATGGTCGTAGCCGGCGCCGCGATGATTCTGGCGAGTCTGGTGGCTGGCGCAGGACCTATTATTTTGATCGGCGGCGTTCTCCTGGTCTGGTCAGGGCTGATAAAGACAGCCGTGCTGCGGGTGTGGGGCGTTTTTCTAAAATCGCCTCCTGTAGCCGAGCCGATGAGCTTCAGCCGTCGCAACGGTCAAGCGGCGGATCGATAGCGATGTCGCGAAGAGCACCTGGCCGCGCCGCCCGCCAGATTTTGTCTGGATCAGATTTGGCACGACCGCCAGATTCCGGCGCCGGCCGTGGAGCGGATCAGCAGCCGATCTCTCTGACTTTCCTCTACCTTGTCTCCCTCGCAGTGCTGGTCATCGCGTCCGCCCTGGTATGGGTGATCTGGGGGATGAGTGCCGCAAGTGCCGTCCTTTTCGTTTTGGCTCTTGGGCTCATCGCCTCCTGGCTGGTGGTCTGAATCGAAAGTCCGCGCCAGCCAGTCCGCCGCTCATCGCTTCAGAAGCTGTTTGGATCGTTCGGGTCGGTGCCGTTTGCGGCTTCCGTACCGTCGAGAACCCCGTCACCATCGGTATCCGGATTCCTCGTCCCACTTTGCAAAATGAAATACTCGTCACCGTCCAGGGCGCCGTCGTCGTCAGTATCGGAGTCAGCGAGATCAGTCCCCAATTCCAACTCGATCGTGTCCTCGAGACCGTCGCCATCGCTATCGCCGACCGTTCCCGCTGGTTCCTGCGGTTCAGGATCCGCGGCAGGGGTCTCCAAGATGGCGGGGCCACCTTCCAGAAATGTTCCCGCGGCGCCGTCGAGGGGATCCGTTCCTTGCGCGACTTCATCGCCGTCGAGCACGCCATCGCCGTCGGTGTCAGCAGCGAGCGGCGCGGTCCCGATCTGAAGCGCTTCCTGACCGTCGGTAAGACCGTCCTCATCAGTGTCGGCCAGTGCGGAGTCCGTGTTGAGTTCGGCTTCCTGAGCGGCGGTCAACGCGTCTCCGTCATCGTCCGCATCTGAATCCCCGGACGAATCAGGGTCGGGCTCCACCGCGAGCTCAGCATCGGGAACCGGGGACGCGCTCGCGTTTTCCGCGGCATCATTGGCGGTTGCTATCACCCGTACCGCGGACGCTGGAGTCGCCGCAGCTTGCGCTAATCGCGGCACCGCGGGACCGGTGTAGACCGCGGCAACGTCGGCCCCATTTTCGCCGGCGGTGATGACCAATGGACCGGGGAGGGACAACGCCTCGTCGGCGCCGAGCGAAATAACATCGCCACTCTCGGTCGTGACATCGGCCCCGCCCGCGATGATGAACACCAGGGTCGGAAGCGCCCCACCGGGAACCGCAAAACTCCCACCCGGGCCGAGCGCATCCTGCAGCAAATCGAGATCGTGTCGCGCGCCAGGCCCGGTAAACGGCTCGCTGCTGAAGAGCTCGGTACCGGTATCTCCTTCTGCCACCGCCATGTCGACAATGGTGAGCGCACGATAGCTCGCAATATCGGACCCGAGCGCAACGCGAATTTGCTCCACTCCCGCGTTGGTCAGCATCGCCTCGCCAGCGGGTAGCCGCTGCTGTTCTCCGGTCTCGACGTTTTCAACAAGAACGACCCCGCTCTGGGCGATGACAAACCCGGGTCCAGTGATCGCCGGCGATGCATTGGCTGGTGCGGGTGCAGTCCCCTCCGCAACGCGCCACCGTAAATCGCCGTCCGCGAGAGTGACCACGCCCTGCGCGACGACCTGCGCGGTACCGCTTTTTGCTGTTGGATCGTCTGGAACCTGCAAGAAAGCGACCACGGCCGAGGCGGACCCGAACGTCAGCACGAGCAAGGCGGCCGCAACAAGAACCCGCATTTGGAGCGGAGCGTACCGCGTCAGCCATGTGAGTCCGCTCTTCGCAACCACGCGTCTTCTGCTCGCCACGTCATCCCTCTCCGAATCGAATACGCCGTGTACCGCTGGGGATTCAGCAACAGCTGATCCACGCGTCAGAACTCTGGCACGTTTGGGAACTGCCAAGAAGACGACGACTGCGATGCTGGCCCCGCTTGTACGTACGCCATGGTACCCGTTGCGGTTGCATTGGGTTCGGGAGCCTCGATGCGACGCCGCAACCCCAAAAGACAAAAAAAGAGTCAGGGAGGCCGCACCGGCCGGCGCAGCCTCCCTGACTCAGGTTGCAATGTGACCCTAGCTAACGAAAGCCAGGTTGTTGCCCCCACCCGTGGCGTCAGCGATGCTGGTGCCGCCGTCGACGGCAACGCTCAGCGCCGTGGTGTTCAGAATATCTCCGCCGTACACGTCGGGATCAGGACCCCACGTGTCACCAACGGCGATTGCGCTTCCCACGTTGCCGCCACTGTTGATGTCGCCGATGCCAGCGGCGCCACCATTCGCGTCCGCGGTGGCCACACCACCATTACCGGCGCTCGCGATGTCGTCTCCTTCATCCTGAGCAAGCACCGTCTTCGCCCCAAGCACGGCAGCAACCGCACCAGCGAACACGCCCTTCGCGAAATTCATTGACCTTAGCCCTCCCCAGGCTCTGCCCTTCCCCACAAGGACGCTCGTTTATGGCGCGGAGCGATTAGCTGACGAATGCCAGGTTGTAGTCGCCGCCGCTGGCATCAGCAATGGCGGTCCCGCCATTCGCCGAAACGGACAGGTCGGTCAGATTGGCAACCGTGCCGCCGTCGACCCCAACCGAGCCGTACGTGTCGCCAACACCGATGGCGTTGCCGGCATTGCCGCCGGAGTTGACATCAGCGATACCAACCGCGCCGCCGTCTGCGGATGCGGTGGCAACGCCGCCGTTACCGGCGCTCGCGATATCGTCGGTGCTCACATCCTCGGCGAAGAAATCCCGGATCAAATCCATGAGAAACCCCCTCCATCGAAACCCGTTCGGACCGTCCCCTAGTGACCGCCGCGACACGCGAGCCGCGCCGAGACACGTCCTCGGTCCCTGCGCACGCTACCATCAATCGAATGTGCTGTCAATGGCGGCGCGGTGTGGCGCGGCACAAAATCGGTACCCCCAGCGGGATTCGAACCCGCGATCTTCACCTTGAAAGGGTGACGTCCTGGTCCGCTAGACTATGGGGGCAGCGGAAAGAAGATACGTCCCGGTCATCCGCGATGTCAATAGCTCGCCGCGTGGCCGCACGAGGAGCCCACGCCCGCGGCACGGCGTTCGATTCTGGTACGATGCCAGCCGCCCGCGGCGAATCCAAGTTCATTCCGTTTTTTGCAGCACTTTTTCTCGACAGGAAACCCGCTAACACCTAAACTGAATAACGCGCAATGGACTAGCGCTGTGGAAAGGACTGGAAACTGACCGAAAAGACGATTGAAAAGACGGTAACGAAGATTGATGATTTGACCGCCGTACCGAATGGGCGGGATACGCCTCCTGTTGGAGACGTTCCCGTCGAGTTTGCAGACCACAACGATGACATCGAGTATGCAGCGGTCGCCGTGCCAGCAATGGCCAAAGGCGATGCTCGTCGCTCCCGCCGCGAACGCCGCGGGGACGGCGGAAATGGGCGCGGCCCGCGCGCACCACGCGCGGAACACTCCGCGGCAACTATCGCTGCTGAGGAAAATGCCAACACCTCGCCGAATGGCGACGGTTCCGACGAAGAGACGGCGGTCGAGCTTGCTGCGGCGGCGATTGTTCTGACCGGCAGCGCCAAGCGCGCCTCACGGACGGCCAGACGCGCCCGCGCCAAACAACAAGAATCCGCGGCGGCCGTGGAATTGGTAGCCGGTGATGACCCGAACAATCCCGCACTGGGCGCACTCAATCGGCATCTGAACATGATGATGCAGCAGTTGGCTACGGCGCATCGCGTGATTGGCCGCGTGGCCGCGGAGCGCGATGCGCTGCGCCAACAGCTTGCCGATTTCCAGGGGATTCCTATAGAGGAGATCGTTGTTACGACGATCGGCGCGTCGAGTGACCGGTCGTCTAAACGATTGCTGTCAAGCGAGACCAAGTCCACAGTGTCCCGGCTCAACTATTTCGGTGGCGATGATGTGGCACTGATGCGCAAGCGGCGGCAGACGTTGGTGCTTGGGATCCTCGTCGTAGTTGCGGTCATCCTGGTCACTGCCCGGATGGGGGTTTGGACGATGCCAGGGCGCATCTCACGGGAGAGTCTGACCCAGATTCCCTACATTGGCGACATCATGGCCCTCTTCCTGGCGGGGTGGATGTTTTTCCGCCTGATTCGCGTCAGCTCGAAGGGTGTCAAGTGGGTCTTTCCGAGCGAGAACCAGAAGCGCCGCGGTCGATAATGGAGGATTCCGCCGCCAACGCCCCCGATTCACCATTCGCATCACGTCTCCGCTCATCAACACGAGCAGCAGGGCGCCGGTTGCGCCGAGGATTATGGTAGCGCCGAGTGGAGGAACACCGACGCTCAGGTATCCTCCAGAGGCTCCGAAAAAATCGACGGCGCCGATCAACGCGGCAGCCGCTAGCGTTGCCGGAGCCGCGATTGCTTCACCCAGTGGCGGCCAGACGAGTCCTGCGACGCCGGCCAGCGCCGCTATCGGCATCGCGAACGCAGCCAACGGCGCGACGACGATATTGGCGGGAAGACTTGTGATTGAGACGGTGCCAAAGGTCGTCAACAGAAACGGCAGGGTCGCAATCTGGGCCGCGGTCGTGGCGCCGACGATCAGCGCCGGACGCGATGCGCGGTCGCGATCGATCATGCCATGGAGGACGATCGCCAACGCAAGTGATGCCGCAACCGAGAGCCGAAAACCAAGCGCGTCGATGTAGTTCGGGTCGAGCAGCACCATGATTCCCGCCGCGAGCAGGATCAACGTGGGGAAATCGGCCCTGCGCCCGAAATGGAATGCCAGGATCGCCGCCGATGCAACGATCGCCGCCCTGACGGTGGGAACATACATACCGGTAAGCATCGCGTAACCCCAGATTCCAGAAACAATTCCTACGCCGAAGAGCCGGCGGTGGCGGCCTAACGTTACCGTGCCAGCGGTTGTCAGGATCGCGGCGACCAGTGCTAGATTCGAGCCGCTAACAGCGGTAAGGTGAGTCGCACCAGAGGCGAGGAATGCGGCTCGCCGCGCGGGTGAAAAGCCCGCGTCATCCCCCGTCACCAGTCCTGTCAGGAGCACGCCCGCGTCGCCTGGTGCGGAAGATCGCAGTGAGATGCCGATGCGTGAGCGCAGTTCCGCGACCACTCGTCCCAAACTGGGGCGAGAATCAAGAATTTCCTGAGACTCCGCAAACAGAGTGGCGTCACACCCTCGTGCCGCCAACGCGGCGCGTTGTGAGGGAGAGACATCGACGGCTGCCCGCGATTCACCAGTGAGGCGAACGACATCATCGAGGTGAACGGCCGGAAACGCCCGGGCGGTGACACAGGTGCGGACGCTCCCTCGCCGCGCCTCGGGTCGCTCATGATCGATCGATGCCGCGACGAAGTACTGTCGCTGTCCCGTCCTGGCAGGCGCGTTGAGCACCGTCCAGGAGCTCGCATTTCCCGGCACCACATTGGCGGCAAGCGGTTCTGTTCGATCTCCCCCGCGCCAGGCCCCAATCGCCGCCACGAGAAAGATCAGCAGACATCGGGCGCCGAATTCGCCGTTCGCCCGCATCGCGAGAGCGAACGAAGCCACGGCTGCAATGGCGAGCACACTCCACCAACCAAGCGCGACACCAGTCAGCGCCGCTGCTCCAACCGCGATTCCAGTCACGGCCCCAC
>JACCXM010000214.1 GCA_013697005.1 Chloroflexia bacterium
GCTTCAGCGACTGTGGTCGCTGAAGCGACGCGAGTGTTCCATTTTGTTACCGGGCGAAACAAACTCTCTTGATCTAACTCTGTCAGAACTCCGCGACCCTGCTGATTGACCGGCGTGTCGGAAGTGATACAGAGCAGTGGAATCGCCGAGCCCTGCGCTTCGGCCACTCCAGGAATAATGTAGGTGGCGCCACCGCCACTTGGTCCCTCGCAGACACCCAGTCGCCCGCTTACCCGCGCGTAAACGTCCGCCATGAACGACGCCGACCGTTCGTCGCGGGTCATGATGTGATCGATATGTCCGCGAGCATCACGGAGGGCATCGTAGAATGGCATGCCGGTGTCGCCAGGGAGTCCGAAAATGTGGCGGACACCGGAGCCGGCAAGCACCTTCACGAGCGCTTCCGCTCCCTGCATGATCAGTTTCCCCCTTGAGAGATATCTTCATTCCGCTCAGGTATGCGCACCGCAATATAGAGATCGTTGACGTTGGTGCCTGTAGGTCCGGTCTTCACGGTGCCCCCGGCAATGTCGAAGACGGTAGCGCTGTCATTTTGGTGAAGTGCACACTCGGGGTCCACGCCTTGGCGCCGCGCACGGTCGGCCGTGCCTCCGTCGGCAATGGCTCCAGCAAGTCCTGTCATGGCATCCTGACCGTCAGTTCCTAGACTGGCCACGACCCAGTCGTACGCCCGACGCCGCTCAAGCTCCAGTGCAGCGGCGAGGGCAAACTCGGTGTTTCGTCCACCGCGACCGACGCCGCGAACCGTAACAGTCGCTTCTCCACCGCCGAGGACAACCGCAATTGCGTCGGATGCCTCCGTAACCAGGGAGACAAATTCGCGGCCCAAAAATGCCGCTTCGCCTTGCATCGCCTTCCACGCGATCGTCGCGTTCAATCCGAGCGATTGTGCTGTGCTGGCCGCTGCTTCAATTGCCATTGCATTGTCACCGATGATGGACAGAATATCCTCTTCAACGTGAACTTCTGTCCGTTCGTCCTCCCCTTTTACAAGTATCTGGAGCACGTTCTTCGGCAGCCTGTCTCGTAATGCGTAGCGATCGATGTGCGAGAGAGCCATTTCAGAATTCGTCTCGCCTCGAACGGTCGGCCCACTGGCGATGATGCGAGGGTCGTTCCCGAGGACGTCGGAAAGTATGAGCGTTACCCAGGCCGCCGATGGGACGGCGGCTCTCAAGCCACCAGATTTCACCTTACTCAAGGGTGCGCGCACAGCATTCAGAACATCGATAGGCGCACCGGCCCGCAACAGCAAATCCGTCGTCGTTGCCAAGTCTGTAAGGGAAATGCCTTCCCGCGTCGCCTCCATCAGCGCGGATCCACCACCGGAAATGAGCGCGAGCACAACCGCATCGGGGCCAAGCATTCCCAAGCAGCGCAACATTTCTTGAGTCGCTCGCAGACCGCGAAGATCAGGGATAGGATGACCCGCTTCATGGACCTGAATGGACTCGGGCAATGTGCCGCTTTCGTGGCCCTCGACGGTGATGACGTCCCCGGAGATTACAACGCCGGGTAATGCCTCAACTACGCCTCGGGCCATGGCAACGGCCGCCTTGCCGATCGCGACAATGTGCAATCCGTGGGTCACATCGATGCTGGAACCACCAACCACCATCATGCCGTCGCAAAATCCGATTGCCGCCCGCACCGCGCGATTTGGCTCAACCGCGGATAGGGCGGCCGCAAAGAGCGCTGATACCGTTTCCCGTCCTTGCTCGAGCGCGTGGTAATCCGGGGATTTGGCGATCATCCGTGGACCGAGTCAACGCTACGAAGTCCATGGAGTATCCGCTGCAAATCCGAGGATAAGGGGGCTGAAAATCGCTTCGGAATTCCATCTGGCAGGGTAAATCCGAGATCCCTGGCGTGGAGAAATTGTCGCTCGGTGGGCGGATCAGTGGCGCTGGCACGGCCGTAGAGCGAGTCCCCGACAACAGGGTGACCCACAAATGCGAGATGCACGCGAATCTGATGGGTGCGCCCAGTTTCGATGTTGACCTCCAGAAGTGTCACATTAGCGAACCGCTCGAGAACGCGGAAATGCGTCACTGCTGGCCTACCTGACCCCACGACCGCCATGCGCAGCCGGAACTTTGGATCACGACCGATGGGCGCATCGACTGTCGCTTCGTTCTCGGCAACGACTCCTGAGACAAGGGCAAGATACGTCTTTTCGACCGCCTGGTCCGTCCATTGAGTTACCAGGGAGGTCCTGCCACGATCGGTCTTCGCGACGACGATAAGTCCCGAAGTGTCCTTATCGAGGCGGTGGACGATACCGGGGCGATTCGTACCTCCCACGGCAATGGTCTGAACGTGTGCGACGAGTGCGTTGACCAATGTGCCGCGGCGATGCCCCGGGGCAGGATGAACCACGAGCCCGGCAGGTTTGTTAATCACGATGACGTCGTCGTCCTCGTAAATGATGTCGAGCGCGATGGGGTCCGGTTCGATCGTGTCGGGCAATAGAGGGGGGACCGTAACCGTCACAACCTCGCCTGGGGTCATGTGAAACTTCGGCTTTCTCTGCACCCCGTCGACAAGCACATGTCCGGACGCGATGAGTGACTGCACGGTTCCGCGGCTCAAGTCAGTGAGATTATCTGCTACGAACCGATCCAGTCTGGCTCCAAGATCGGTTCGCAGGGGATGTAGCGTGGTGACACGAATTTCATCATCAACGTCAATTTTCGTCGCCGCCAAGTCGAAGCTCGCTTTCGTTCAACCAGGGATCATCGACGAGGTGGCATTTGTTGGCCGAGTCCAGCCCCAGGCGAGCAACAGGACACCGATTGTGACGGCGCTATCTGCCAGATTGAAGTTCGGCCACGAGCCAACGGAAACAAAGTCGACCACGTAGCCAAGTCTCAGACGATCGACAAGATTGCCAATCGCGCCACCAGCAATCGCGCCGATTGCCACGGTATGCCATAGCGGCGGCCGGTGCGTCCGCAAAAAATGCACGAGCAGCGCTATCGTGACCGCGATCGATGTCACGGCCAGTATCTGTGCCAAACCCTGGAATAGCCCGAACACCGCTCCCCGATTCTCCGCATACTCCAGAGTGAGCCAGTCCGCGGCCAGTTCAATTCGCGATTCCTGCTGGGCGGGCCCCAGGATCGCAACAATTATGGCTTTTGTCATCTGGTCGAATCCAAGAATTGACGCCGCAATCAAGCTGGCCGCTAATCTTGCTCTATGCGCCGGCACGCAATGCCTGTTCGCGCTCCAGCAGTGATTGGCAGTCGATACAATGAGCAACATAGGGAAAGGCGTCAAGACGCGCGTGGCCAATAACTTTCCCACAGCGCTGGCATGTGCCGTACGTGCCCTCATTCATCCGTTCGAGGGCAGAATTCACCTGAGCCAGAATTTGTTGGAAATCCTCAGTGACGATGACGATACGCTCCGCTTCGGCAACATTTGATCCATCATCGGCAATGTGATTGCCGAGGCTTCCGTTCTCATCGTCCTGCTCGCGGCCAATCGAGCGCATTTCATTCGCCATGTAGGAAACGTCGGATTCAATTTCCGATTTCCGCGCTTCGAGCTGCTTACGAAGCTTTTCCTGTGTCTTGGCGTTCATCGTCGTAATGCCCCTAACTGTGCGCTTCTGGCATATGCCCCGGCCTGAAATTGCTGAATCGGGAAGAATCACTCCGATTCGATGGTATCACAGCGCCACTTTTCGACGAAAGTTGAACCGCGCTCAGGTCAACGTTCCTATACTCCACTGACACGTCATGTCGGGAGGTTTCGAGCTGATGGGCGAAGCCAACAATGGCATTCGACTCGTGATTGCTGGTGGCGGGACCGGCGGCCATGTGTTGCCGGCGCTTGCGGTCGTCGAAGAGCTTCGCCGACGCTCGATTCTCTCCGCGGCGCTCTGGATAGGGAGCGACGATGGTATCGAGCGCCAAGCGGCGGATGACAATGGCATCCGCTTTGTAGCGATTCCCACCGGCAAACTACGCCGGTATCTTTCCCTGCGAAATCTGACCGATGCGGCGCGCATACCCTTAGGGCTGGCCGCGGCCAGACGAACGCTCAGGTCATACCACCCGCATGTCGTCTTCAGTACCGGCGGATACGTTAGCGTTCCGACTGTCATTGGCGCATGGGGAATCGCTCCCGTCCTGACCCACGAGCAAACCGCAGTTCTCGGTCTCGCCACACGCATCAATGTCAGATTCGCAGATGTTCTCGCGATTTCACACAGTCCCTCAGAACGCGAAGCGCGGCGCCTCCATAACAACGTCATCGTCACCGGCAATCCTGTTCGGAACGGACTTCAGGGCGGTGACCGCGAGCGGGGACGATCGTCTCTCGGGTTCGCCTCGAAACTCCCCATCATTTACGTCACGGGCGGCGCTAGAGGGGCAAGTCCAATCAATCAACGAGTTGCTGCCATGCTCCCGGGTCTCCTCGAACAAACCCAGGTTATTCACCAGACTGGATCGGCATCCGCCAACGATGACGCCCGCAAGCTGTCCGAACTGCGTTCAAGTCTTCCCGACACACTTCAGAATCGCTACCGCATTTTTGAGTACATCGCAGACGTACTCCCGGACATTTACGCTGCTGCCGACCTCGTCATTGGCCGCGCCGGTGCCGGTACCATTGCCGAGCTGGCCTTTGTCGGCAAGCCATCGATCCTGATCCCGCTCCCGGGAGCTGGCGGCGACGAACAACTCATGAATGCTCGAGTCTTGGGCGAGATCGACGCTGCAGTTGTTATCGCGCAGAAGGAAGCAACTCCAACCCGACTCCGATCAGAGATCACATTGCTTCTGGCTGATCCGGAGCGACTCACACGAATGGCGAATTCGGCGAAATCGGCAGCCCGGCCAGACGCGGCAGCCCGGCTCGCGGATGCGCTGATTCATCTCGCGAAGAGTTCTGCCGCTACGAGTCGGTGATACTGATTTCAATTGCTTCGCCAACCGTGTCGGCGCGCTGGACGCTGAGACCGGCGATGTCGACAGTTCCCCGCCGCGCGGCAGATGCCGGAATTACCGCTTTGCTGAAACCTAACCGGCTTGCTTCGCCCAGCCGCCGGTCAATCTGACTCACCGATCGCAACTCTCCCGAGAGACCAATCTCTCCAACCGCGACCAAGTCCGTGTCTACCGGTCGATCGCGAAAACTGGACGCGATGGCGAGCGCGACGGCGAGATCAGCAGCAGGTTCGCCAATACGCATGCCTCCGACCACATTCGCGTAAATGTCCTGCCCGGCCAACGCTAGCCCAACACGTTTTTGCAGAACTGCAACCAACAGTTGCAAGCGACCTGCGTCAAACCCGTTTGCGCTGCGGCGTGGCAGACCGAACGCTGATTGCGAGGTGAGCGCCTGCACCTCAACCAGGATCGGGCGTGTCCCTTCAACGGTCACCGCAACGCTCGATCCGGTCGCATGCCCATGCCGCTCTGCAAGAAAAGCCTCGGACGGGTTCCGCACCTCACGTAAACCTGACTCGGCCATTTCAAAGACGCCAACTTCATCAGTCGATCCGAACCGGTTTTTTACTGCCCGCAACACGCGGAAGTGCCCGTGGCGCTCGCCTTCCAGATAGAGCACCGCGTCGACCATATGCTCCAGAACTCGAGGACCGGCGATCGCACCCTCTTTGGTGACATGACCGATGATGAACACCGGGATGTCGCGTGACTTACCCCATTGCATCAGACGCGAAGTACACTCGCGGACCTGCGAGACACTTCCCGCGGCTGAACTGATGTCGTCAACGGACACTGTCTGAATAGAGTCCACGATCAAGAGCGCGGGCGCCAGCGAGCTCGCCGTGGCCACGATCGCATCGAGGTCTGTACTGGACATGACCAGCACCTGGTCAGAAATAATGCCAAGGCGATCCGCTCGCAGGCGAATCTGTTGGGCTGATTCCTCGGCCGAGACGTAGAGAACTGGCCCTCGATCGTTTGCCAGGGCCGCGGCCGCTTGCAACACGAGGGTCGATTTTCCGATTCCCGGATCGCCGCCGATCAGCACGAGCGTTCCTGGTACCAGACCTCCACCGAGGACGCGATCGAGCTCAACTATCGGCACGGGGATTCGTTTCAACACGCTCGCGCCAAGCACCGTGAGCGGTTGCGGTCGCTCGGCGTGAGGGCGGACCGCGGCAATAGCTGGATTCCGCCGCTCGTCGATCGTTTCAATCATGGTGCTCCAGGCCTCACAACTTGGGCACCGTCCAAGGAAGGCCGGGCTAGACGCGCCACATTGTTGGCATACAAACGTGGTTTTGACTTTGGCCACAACACCCTCACCGATTTTCGGAACAATTCCTCTGCGCAGCGGGGCGGCCTCGCGGCCGCCCCGTCTAGCTCACACAGATCGTATCGCTCGATTACGTGACGCCGGCGAGTTCTGCCTTCTGGACCAATGCCGGTTCAAGCTTGAGGAGATCATCTTCGACATCGACGCGGACGGTCGACCCCGCCTGGAAGCGTGAATCCAGCACGCCTTCCGCCAGCGGATCTTCGATCAAGTTCTGAATGATTCGCCGGAGGGGCCGGGCGCCATACGTGTGGTCATATCCCCGCTCACCGAGCAAGTCCATGGCGGCCTCCGAAACCTCGAGCTCGATCTCCTGCTCCAGGAGTTGCTTACGCACCCGGGCCAGCTCCAGGTCGACAATCTGCCGAATCTGGTCCTTGGCAAGCGAGTGAAAGACGATCACCGCATCGATACGGTTGAGGAATTCCGGTCGGAAAGTCTGTTTGAGTTGCCCGGTGACTTTTTCTCGCATCCGATCGTAGTCACGCGTTTTGGTTTTTTCCTCATCCTCTTTCATCATGAAGCCCAGATTCATATCGCGTGATATCTGGTCCGCGCCGACATTCGAGGTCATGATGATGATGGTGTTCCGGAAATCGACTTTGCGCCCCTTCGCGTCGGCCAGATTCCCATCTTCCATGATCTGCAGCAGCATATTGAACGCTTCGGGGTGAGCTTTCTCGATTTCGTCGAGTAGGATGACGCTGTAGGACTTCCGGCGAACAGCCTCGGTCAGTTGCCCGCCCTCTTCGTAGCCGACGTATCCCGGAGGTGCCCCCACCAGCCGGCTCACCGAATGGCGTTCCATGAACTCAGACATGTCGATTTTGATCAGGTGCTCTTCGGAACCGAACATGAACTCCGCCAGGGCCTTTGCCAATTCGGTCTTGCCGACGCCAGTCGGACCCAGGAATATGAACGAGCCAATGGGGCGCTTCGGATTCTTGATTCCGGCTCGCGCTCGCCGCACCGCTTTCGCGAGAACCGTGATCGCCTCATCCTGACCGATGATGCGGTTGTGCAGGGACTCCTCCATTTTCAAGAGGCGCTCCGACTCTTCACCCGCAATCCGCACCACCGGGATGCCGGTCCACATGGAAACGACGCCGGCAATATCCTCCTCGGTGACGTAAATCTCGTCCGAGGAATTGGTGTCCCTCAGTTCTTGCTCCTGTGAGTCGATGCGCTCCCGCAGTTTGCGTTCGCGGTCTCGCAACTCCGCGGCAAGCTCGAACTCCTGATTGGAAACAGCCGCGTCCAGCTCGCGATTGAGCGACTGCAATCCCGCCAGTGCCTCTTTCAGACTTGGCGGCGCCGCCGAACGATACATGCGCACACGTGATGACGCTTCGTCGATGAGATCGATCGCCTTGTCCGGCATGAAGCGGTCGGTAATGTATCGGGCAGCCATGTTCGCCGCCGCTTTCAGGGCCTCATCAGTAATCTTGAGCTTGTGATGATCCTCGTAAAGGGTGCGCACTCCGGTCAAGATCAGGATGGTTTCGTCGACGCTCGGTTCGTCGACCTGAACCGGTTGGAATCGCCGCTCCAAAGCCGCATCCCGTTCGATGTATTTCCGATACTCGTCGAGCGTTGTCGCGCCGATGGTCTGAAGCTCCCCGCGCGAAAGTGCGGGCTTGAGAATATTAGCGGCGTCGACGGCGCCTTCAGCGGCGCCGGCGCCGACGAGCGTGTGCAACTCGTCAATAAACAGAATGCTGCCCGTCTCCTTGACTTCGCCGACGATCTTCTTCAATCGCTCCTCGAATTCACCACGGTACTTCGTCCCGGCCACCAAAGCACCAATGTCAAGAGCAATCAAACGCTTGTTTTGCAACTGTTCGGGGACGTCTCCACTGATGATCCGTTGCGCAAGCCCTTCCACGATCGCGGTCTTGCCAACGCCAGGTTCACCAATGAGCGCCGGATTGTTTTTGGTCCGGCGCGAAAGAATTTGCATTACTCTGTCAATTTCGGTTGAGCGTCCAATTAGTGGACCTAGCTTACCGGTTCGTGCCGCCTCGGTGAGATCGACCCCAAGTGCGTCCATGTACGGTGTTTTCGTCTGTTGCTTGCTCTGGCTGTACGACGGACTTTGACTCACGACTTGCATGACCTGGGCACGCACCTTTTCCAGATTCACGCCGAGACTTTCCAGCACTCCGGCGGCAATACCCTCACCCTCACGGACCAGACCAAGGAGCAGATGCTCCGTTCCAATGTAGTGGTGGTTCAGCCGTCTTGCCTCGTCAACTGCCAGCTCGATAACTTTCTTCGCCCGCGGGGTGAGACCTATTTCGCCCATAACCATCGTTTCGCCGCGCCCGATGATGAACTCGACGGCCGAGCGAACCTTGGGCAACTGCACGCCCATATTGCTCAGAACCCGTGCGGCAACTCCATCCCCTTCTCTAACCAGACCGAGAAGAAGGTGTTCGGTACCGATATAATTGTGGTTGAACCGCTGCGCTTCCTCCTGCGCCAGCGTCAGAACCTTCCGGGCGCGCTCCGTGAATTTATCAAACTTGTCTGACATTCGTCGATCTCCAGTCGCCCTCGGTGGGCGGCGCTTCGGCCACCACCGCTCCTGTCTCAATGATAGTCGTCCCGCGCAAGGGTGTCTCGCGCCCTGCATTGCAGGAAACGACGCGACTCCGGTTGGAGTTCCCCTGGCAAAGGAAGGCGGCAGGCTCTGCTAGCCTGCCGCCGAACTTCTCAAATCGCCATTCCGTGGTCCGCGCGTGGCGGCCAAACTCGCCTTGGGTGTTAGCTGGCCGAACCGTTGTCCTGATCGGTCGAATTGTCCGCGCCCCCTTCGACCGTCGCTTCGGCTACCAGATCGGCCGGGGCCCCTGCCATGGCAAACGCCATCGCCATCGCTGACAACTCGCCATCGAGTTCTTCGGGGATTTCCACCGCGGGACGCACCGGCTCTTTGCGCGTCTTTGGTTGAGTTGCGGCGCGCGACGTCGGAGGCTCTGCAGTCACCGCAGCTTCGACGGGACTCGCTTGCTGTTCCGCAACCGGGGGTGCTATCGCGTCCGGAGTCATCGAATCCATTGCATCCGGAACGTTCATTCCGGAAGTGTCCGAACCGTCACCGGAGAACGCATCCCCGAGTTCGATTCCCTCGGTTTCGAGCCGGACTCGAATCCGTTCAATGAGTTCGTCCCGCTCCTGAAGGGCGTCATCGCCGAAGACACCCGACAATTCATCATCGGGGGTATCGAGCGCACGGCGCAGGCTCAAACCCATGCGCCGCCGCTGCGGGTCGATGCGAATGATTCGGAGCAGAAGATCGTCACCTTCCGAAACAACCTGCTTCGGATGGGTGACACGATCGTCAACCAGCTCAGACACATGAATCAGACCCTCGATGCCGTCTTCGATGCGAGCAAAAGCACCAAAATTGGCAAGCTGGGTCACCGTTCCTCGGACAAGTTGGCCCACCTCATACGCGGCCGCGACGCGGCTCCAAGGCTCAGCCTGGGTGCGTTTGATGGAAAGCGCGATCTTTTTCTCTTGGGAGTTGATGCCGAGAACGTAGACATCGACTTCCTGGCCGACCCGCAGGACCTCACTGGGATGACGCACGCGGCTCCAGGACAATTCAGATAGATGGACCAACCCATCCGCCCCGCCAATATCGACGAAAGCGCCGAAGTCGCAGATCGAGGAGACCCGGCCCTTGCGAACTTCGCCCTCACTCAGTTCCTCGATCAATCGCTCCTTCATGACATCGCGCCGCTCTTGCACGGCCTGTCGCTCGGAGAGGATGAGGCGATTCCGGTGGCGGTTGATTTCGATCACTTTCAGCGGCAACGAGCTTCCAATCAGCCTCGCCATATCCGCTTGCTTGCTGGCCTCGTCGCCACCGCGAATCTCGGTCACTTGCGACGCAGGAACGAAACCGCGAACTCCATCGAGGTTCACGAGGAGACCGCCCTTGTTATAGTTGGTCACCTCGGCTTCGATGACTTCGTTAGCCTCGTGGAGTTCCTGCAATCGCCGCCAGCTTTTCTCCTGTCGGGCGCGATCGATGCTGACGACCGCATGACCCTCGGGATTTTCTGGTTGGACGACGAAGACCAAAATCGTGTCGCCAACGGCGAGTGCGTGCCGTTCGTCTGACGACAGACTCGAGTATTCCCGCGAAGGGACAATTCCTTCGGATTTGGAACCGATGTCGACGAGGATTTCCTCACGATCGAGGTGCATAATCACCCCATCCATGACATCCCCGTACTTCAAGCTCTTGTAATCGTGAGTGGGGTCGTTGAGGAACTGCTCCATGAACGAGGCAGCGTCGAGCTCGGGATCATCAGTAGCAACGGCTGTTGCCACAATCGATCCCGCAGATTCTCCCGTCTCTACCGCTTCTTCCGCCCCGTCAAACGACGCGGCACTGGTGTCGGTAAGGACGCCAGCCGGTATTCCTTCGCTTACCGGTGGCTGGCCTGTCTGCTCGCTCACGTCAATTCCGTCCATAAAACCTTCCAAAATCCGAACATGCCGCAAACTTCCCGGAACAAACTCTCCCCGTTTCTGGGCAGTCGGTCCGAAAAGCTCGAACATGGAGTATAGCGAACTTGTATCGGGCCACGCAACTATCTCACGTCGCGTTTCATATTCTCCTATGAGGCAATTGCGGAATTCTGGGAGTTGGTCGAAAGCCGCCGCGCGGATTCCCCTATCGCCGCGGTCGCTGCACCCATCTCCTGTTCGTTGACCCAGCCCAGGTGTCCGATTCGGATGAGTCTCTCCACGAGATGCGCCTGTCCTCCTTGAGCTTCGACACCATAATCTTCTCTGAGCATGGCTAGCATCTCGCTTGCGGTGACGCCCTCCGGTGGATGGAATGCGGTCACAGAGTTGCTCTCAGATCCTTCATGGGCAAAGAGCTGTAACCCCGCCGCCCGTACCCCGGCCCGAGTTATGGCGCCAAGTTCGCGGTGGCGCTGCCAAACGTTTTCGATCCCTTCCGATGCGATCATCTCGAGCGCGGTTCGATATGCGTAGATCATCGACAGAGGCGGGGTGGTCGGCGTCATCCCCTGATCCGCCATCGTCTTGGATTCCTTCATGTCCCAGAAAAATCGGGGGTATCGCGATCGCTCCTGGGCGGCCCACGCGCGCGGTCCCACCGCGGCAATGAGTAATCCCGGTGGGCACATCCACGCTTTTTGTGATCCTGAAAACACGAAATCGAGACCCCAGTCATCCATTTCTAACGGCAAAGCCCCAGCCGAGCTCACAGCGTCGACGATCGTCAGGGCGCCATGATCTCGCACGGCCCCTGCCAGCGCGCGCAGCGGATTGGTCACACCAGTTGACGTCTCGTTGTGAACCAGCAATACCGCCTTCACATCGCCATGTTCGTCGAGGGCCGACGCCAAGGCCTCTGGTCGCAGCGGTTGTCCCCACGGCGCCTCGATTCGTCTGACGTCCAGGTCGAATTCTTTGGCGACACGCGCAAAGCGCTCTCCGAAATTTCCATTGACCGCCGCCAGCACCAAATCCCCCGGAGAAAGGAGATTGACGATTGCCACCTCCCAACCCGCTGATCCACTCGCCGCCCACGTCAAGACATCGCCGTCGGTACGGTGTAGCTCTCGGGCGAGTCGCAGCGTTTCGTGATACAGGGATCGAAACGCCGGACCACGATGCGCAATCATCTCGCGGCCGAGAGCCTCCGTTACCTGTGGCGGTAACGGCGTAGGACCGGGAAGCCGGAAGTTCACACTCATGCGATTTGCTCCAAGCGTCAGTGACAGGAGCCCCTCCCCGGGGTTCACAGTGTTCATTCTGTCGATGGCATCATGCTAGAATCCGGCGTCAAGTAGAGCATAGGATTGCCTTTCGCGGGTGTGACAAGGGGGGTCGAAAATTAGACGGCCCGACCGGCCGGCCAACCCGGTCGATTGCTGCCTGATCAGGTCATGGACGTCACCCTTTCACCTCGGGCACGCGGGACGGTCGCCTGGACGGGCGTCGCCCTGGCAATCCTCATTTTCTACCTCGCCTGGCATGCGCTGTCGCCGTTTATTTGGGCCGTTATCACAGCGTACTTGTTTCATCCTATAGTTGCTGCCATCCAGCGCAAGACGCGGTTGCCAAAACAAATCGTGGCGCTTTGGTTCTATTTGTTGCTGGGCCTCTTGTTGGCCATTGTTTTCATAAATGTCACCCCGCTCCTCGTGGTCCAACTCGAACAGGTCCAGCAGCAGCTCATACCTGACGTTCTGAGCGACATCGATAGCTGGGTTGAAGAACGACAGCGAGTCGATCAGCGCTTCTCCATCATCGACACCCAAATCATTCAAGATCGGATCGACCTTCTCGGCCAGCAACTCACCGATCTGATCGGCACCGAGGCGGTGCCGCTCCTGCTGGAGACATTCTCGTTCGCGATCGAGTTGTTCATATATCTATTTTCGTCCTTCTACCTCGTCGTCTACGGGCCGAGGTTCTTGCAATTTGCGCGGGATGCAATCAATCGCCGGTACCACCGCGAATACGACCGACTGATGACTGATGTCAACAGAACGCTTGGTGCGTACCTCCGCGGACAAGCAATTCTTGTGATTATTATGTCCACCGCTTCCTACGTTGCTCTTCGCGTGCTGGATGTCGACTACGCATTATCGGTGGCCATCGCGACTGGCTTTCTCGAGCTCATTCCACTCATCGGGCCTTGGTCAGCGGGCGCCATTGCGGTGACGATTGCGCTTTTTCAGCCCACCGCTCCTTTTGATTGGTCGAATACCACCCTCGCCATCGTTATCGGGTTTATCTATTTTGCTCTACGCCAATTGGAAGACGCGTTCGTGATCCCACTGGTAATCGGACGATTCGTACACCTGAATCCGTTTGTGGTCCTGTTCGTACTGGTTATCGGCACTTCAGTTGCCGGTCCGCTTGGTCTGATTCTCTCTGTACCTTTTGCCGCTGTTCTGAAAATCGTGGTTCAGTTTTTTCACGCGAAACTCCTGGCGCGTGAGGTTCGCATCGTTGAAGAGATCCGGTCCGCGGTTGATCTCGCCCAAGTAGCCTCGACATTCAAGGATCAGGCTAACGCCACCATCGTGCTGATGATCGAGCCCGGCGCCTTGGCCTGGGACAACTTGCCGCTCGTGCGCCGCGTCGCAGACGAGGCGGAGGAGCACTACATTGGGCTCTCAGTCGTAACCCCGGATGGCATCGCCGGTACGCTAACCACCGCGGCCGGGATACCCACCGCCACCGTTCCGACAGGTTCTTTCGCCGCGGCGAGTCAAATCCCGGCCGCCACTTGATCGCTCATTTCAATCATTGACGTTCGCGAGATGTCGCCAGTCATCAAACAGAATCAGATCTGGGACGATCGCGTCGTCTGAAATCCGAATGAGCCCCAGGCCAAAATGCGGATTCCATCGCCGCTCCACGGGTGATCCCGGATTGAACAGGATGGTCCGACCCTCACGTTCGATCAGCGGCTTGTGACTGTGTCCGAACACGATCAGGTCGATTCCCGGCGCAGCCGTTGCTCGCGCCGCTCTCAATGCCGTCTTGCCATGGTGGCCGTGAAGGAGAAGCAGCGCCCGACTGCCTACGTTGATTCTGACACGGTCTGGGAGTGTTTCGATAAGATCAATCGGATCGGCATTGCCGCGCACCGCGGCCATGGGGGCAATCTCGCCAAGGGCGCCAAGAACCGATGCGTGTCCCGCGTCACCCGCGTGAAGAATGAAATCAACACCAGCGCGCCGGAAGAATTCGCCGACGAAATCAATCGATCGACGAGATGGCGGCGCCGAGACATGGGTATCGCTCACAACGCCCAGTAGACATGGAGACACGATGCGCAGGCACCGCTCGGTGACGAGGAGCTCGCGGGTCCACAGTCCCCTACTTTTCACACGTCCGCGTCCCATGGTTCGATAGTCTCCGCAGGGTTAAAATTCCCCGATTCTCCTCATTGCGCGTGCTATCGTAGCCTTCGATCGAGTGGCGCCATGTAGCGCTTGGGACACGTCACCGTAAACGCTGCTTCACGTCCGATAGGAACCGGCATGGCAGCTTCAGAGACCACGAATTGTCCAGTTGAGCACACGGT
>JACCXM010000282.1 GCA_013697005.1 Chloroflexia bacterium
CGCCACCGACGAAGACGCCGCCCATCTGGGGGAGCGCCTGGCCCTGCCGCCGTTCCTGGAACCACGCCGCGCCGAAATCGAAGCAGGACTGAAACCGCTCGACTCGAACTTCACTCCTCCCGCCCCCGCGCGCTAGCGTTTCGCTGTTGGCAGACGCCGCCAAATGCGATGCCGGGGTCTT
Source organism: Chloroflexia bacterium (assembly GCA_013697005.1). Lineage (GTDB taxonomy): Bacteria > Chloroflexota > Chloroflexia > Thermomicrobiales > UBA6265 > JACCXM01. Next base: position 182 of record JACCXM010000282.1, read on the forward strand.
GACAGTCCGTCACGCCGTCCGTGGGCAACTATCTAATTCCGACTCGCTGAGTCGGAATTAGATTGAGCGGGGCTCAGGGATCGCAGCCACATCCTCTAGCCTCGGATCGTCGACCGAAATCACCGCGCGATGCTGCCCACCGGGCCGTCGCGGGAAGGAATGGAATCGATGCGGAGGAATTGGTTCAGCCGCGCGCTGACGGGTCTCGCCGTGGCGGCGCTCATCATTCCCGGCACGGTGGCCGCCCAAACGCCGGGAACGTCCGCCGATCTGGAGAGCGTCAAGGCGTACCTCCTCGAGCATGTCGGCAAGAGCAAGGCGGGGACCGCCGCCGTCCTGGAGCACGCCCAGCGCTATTACGATCTGGCCGAAGCATCCAGCTTCGACTACGAGACGCTCTGGGAGACGGATGGTCCCGAGATCGTCACCCTCCTCGCAGAGGCGCGCCGCGCCTGGGTCGAGGATGCCAGCACGAATTACGAGCTGAGCGAAGGACTCGTCGCCGGTGTGCCCTCGCTCGCCTACTACGACGTCTGGATCGACGCCGGGCCAAGTGGCGAGGACGATCCCGTCAACGCGCTCGACGTTTTCGTGACCCTGCCCGACGGTCGGGTGCTGGAGAAACCGGGCAGTCTTTACCACTATGTGACCGAGCCCGCGCTCTGGGGTACCCGTGACGACTTCGTCGGATTGCGCGTCGATATGGACGACGACGGTGCGGTTGAGATTGGCGAGGCGCTTCCGGACGCGAACGCGTTCCTGGGCGCGGCGCAGGCACTCGATGCAGCGACGGCCGAGCTGGAAACGGCGGCTCAGGCCTGGGAACCGACCCCGAGCGACACCTTTACCGCGCTGGTGATCATGATTCCAACCATGAGCGGCTACTTCGCGGAGTGGAAGGAATCGGTCTTCGTCGCCGGCGCGCAAAACGACGAAGTCCGCTTCGTTGGCGTCAGCCGGCTCGCCGATGTCTCCGGCATTCTTCAAGGTCTGGATGTCACCTACGGCAACATCCAACCTGCCATCGACGCCGTCGATCCAGCGATGGCTGAGCAGATCGAGGTCGAGCTGGGCGATCTGCTCACCTTCGACCAGGACCTCTTCGCCCAGGAAACGGCGGGAACGCAATTTACCCCAGAGCAGGCGGATCAGTTCGGCGCCGAACTGCAAAGCCGGGCGACGGGTATCGCCGGGCAGATTGCCCAGGCCGCCGCGCTGCTCGATATTCCGATTCAGGAAGGCTGACGAACGGTGTCCACGGTTACCGAGTCCGCGCCCTCAAGATGACGGTACCTTGAAGCTGTACTCAGAGGAGCGTTGAGTTCGTGAGACTTCGCCTGCACCCGCTACTGCTGCTCGCCGTCGTCTGTCTGGTGGTTGCACCCGTCTTGCGGGTGATCCCGGCGACAGCCGCCGCGACGGGGGACTTTGCGCCCGGGCTCGCGGCGCAGGCGATGCGTTCCCAGCTCTTCGATGCGCAAGCGGCGCTGCTCGCCGGCGATGATGCCGCGGCAAGAGAGGCGATTGCGGCGGCGAGCGCGGCCGCCGCACCCTTCGTCCAGGTGTTCGCAACCGATCCGGCAATCGTTTCCTCGCTCGAGACCGGCCTCGGGACCGCAGGCGACGCCGTTGCCAAAGGTGACGCTCCGGCGCTGGCGCTCGCTCACGGTCAAATCTGGTCGACACTCGCGCGCGGCGCCTACGCGCGAACGCTGTCAGCGGCCGCGGCGGGCGACGCCGAAACCGCGGCGGCGTGGCTGCTGCGCGAGTTCCGCGTCACCACCCGTTACGATCGGCCACATGCCGACGCCACCCTCGCCATACAGGGGTTGCGCGAGGGTGGAATTGCCCCCAATGCGGCGGAAACCGCGATCCGGGCCGATCTGCTCGACACCTATCAGGCCCGTCTGGAAGCAGCCCTCAACACCATCGCCGCCGGCACGCCGGGCGCGCGCTCGTCGAGCGCGGCCGAAGCGGTTGGGCTGGCAACCGGCTTCTGGCCCCTGTTGGCGCCGGCGCTGGAAGACCAGATGGGGATCACCATTCGCGAGGACGCCGATACCACCTTTACCACCCTCTTAACGGCGGCTGTCAACCAGGATGCCCGCGCGTTCGACACCGCGCGGGCGAACGCGACCGAGATCGTGCAGAGCTTTCGCGCCGCGCCCCTCTCCGAAGAGGATCAGGCGCGGCGCGCCGGTCAACTCCTGCGCTACCTCTCACTGGTGCCGCTCGAATACGGCCGGGGCGTGACAGACGGTCAGGTCCTGTTGGCCATCGAAATTCAGGAAGCGCAGGCGTTTCTCGATGGTGCGGAAGCGGCATTTGCCGATTTGCGGCTCCCGCTGCGCACACTCGACACGGAGGAGACGGCAGCGATTGCCGCGGCGCTTGCGTCACTCGACACCGCGCTCGCCAGTACGTCGTCACGAGTGGTCGTGGCAGACCCTGCCGACATCGAAGCAATCGCGGCGGACGCCAGCCGCCGCCTGACGGAACTCGTCCCGCCATTTTGGCTCGAGGCGAGCGGAGATTCCGATTTCGATATCGTGGCGTCAATGCTTGATCAGATGGTGGCGGCGGTCGCGGCAGGGCAGTATCACCAGGCCGAGTCATCGCGCATCGAAGCCTACGCCATCTTCGAGACCGGTCCCGAGAAGCGGCTGCTGGCCTTCACCCCTTCAGAGGCGCAACGCGTCGAACGACTCTTCTGGGAAGGCGATGGGCAAACGCCGGGACTGCGCCAACTGCTCTCCAGTGGGGCGAGCGAAAACGAAATCCGCGCCTCGCGGGGGGTGCTCGACACGGCCTTGCGCAATGCGCAGGCGGCACTCAACGCGGGAACCGCTCCGGCCGCGGTCGTCTTCAACGCGGCCACCATCGTCTTTCGCGAGGGTCTGGAGGCGATCCTGATCCTCGCCTCACTGCTGGCCAGCATGATCGGCCTGAACCGCCAGTACAAGCGACCGCTCGCCATCGGCGCCCTGACGGCGCTTGGCGCGACCGCAGTGCTTTTCGTTCTGGCGCGTACCGCGCTCCTCTCGTTCGGCCGCTACAGCGAGCAGATTGAAGCCATCGTCTCAATCGTCGCCATCGGCGTCCTCCTCCTGGTCATGAACTGGTTTTTCCATAAGGTCTACTGGACGCGCTGGATCGCCAAGCATCACGAGCAGCGCCGCCGGCTGCTCATCGGCGGCACGATCGGACCGGCGCTTGGGTTCGTCTTGCTCGGGTTCACCAGCGTGTTTCGCGAGGGCGCCGAAACCGTGCTGTTCTTGCAGGCGCTGGTGCTCGATGCTGGAACGTTGGTCGTCATTCAGGGAACGCTGCTGGGATTGGTGGCGGTCGCGATCGTCGGCGCTTTGACGCTGGTGCTGCAAACCAAGCTGCCGCACAAGAAGATGCTCGTCGTCACCGGGGTGATGATCGCGGTGGTGCTGGTGACGATGGTCGGCTCGACCGTGCACACGCTCCAGCTCGTGGGCTGGGCGCCGATCTCGCCGATCCCCGGCACTGAGGGTATCCCCTACTTCCTGGGAGTCTGGTTCGGTATCCATGGCACATGGCAGGGGATCGCGGCGCAGATCGCCGCCTTCGCCTTCGTCATCGGCAGCTACGTCATCGCCGAACGCCTGCACAAGCGGTCTCGCCGAACCGTTGGGACCAGGGCTGTTCCGGCCGCGGCTCGCCGGGGCGAAATCGCTGCCGCTCAATAGCCGCCGGGATCATGCGGAGAATTCGCCGAGCGAGCGCACGAAGGGAAGGCTGTCCCCAACCTGCCGCAGCAGCCGTAGGTCGTCCGTCCAGAGGTCGCACCCGAAATGCTGTGCCAATGCCAGATAGTGGGCATCGTACGTGGCCGGCAGACCGTGGGCGGCGGCGAGAGCCAGTGCCTGGTGGTGCAAGCGAGGCGGATCGTGGATTTCGATAGGCAGAGCGAGGAAGTCGTCGAGATGCACGATGGCTTCAGCGAGCGATATCCCGCCTGTCGGTCGTATGCCCTGACGCAGGATGTTGGTAACTTCCAGCGGTAACAATGGTGGCCCGACGATTGCCTCGCCTGCCCGGCGAACTCTGCGGAAGAGGCCCCTTGCTTGATCGCTTCGCTCCTCGTCCAACAGCAACTTGACAGCTACTGATGCATCGAGGCAAATCATCCCATCAACTGGCGGGTACGCTCTTCGCGCATCTCATGGATGATGTCGACTGAAGAGGGGAAGAGTTTGCCGCCCAGGCGCGCGCTGGTTTCCTTGGCGTGCTGCTCCGCCCGGTCCAGCGCGTCCAGACCCTGCTGAATTTCCTCGGGGGTCAAGCGGCGGTGCGCCCGTGCTTCGTCGCCGGTCAACGTGCTGACCGCTCCCGCGTCTGGCCGGGCAGGGGTGATCAAGGTCGAGAGTTCGTCGCGTTTGAGCGCCACCCGCCGCCGCCCGATACGGTAGGCGGGAACGTCACCCTCGCGAATCCAGCGGCGGATGGTCGAAGGAGCAACCCGTAATAGCGTCGCGGCCTCGGCCACGGTGACATAGTCCTCATCAATCGTATGCATGGGGTTCGTGCCTCCTGAGAAAAGATTTCGAACGTGAAGTGGTCATACATGTTCATAGCGCACTACGCGCGCGAATCAACGGCCTTCTTCTTCCGCGGCCCGGGCAAAAGCGATCTCGGCCCGCGCCGTGGCAATGGCGATCGCCTCGTCGACCGGGATTTCACCGTAAAACGCGCGGCCGAGGGTGTTCTGGAATGCCTCCTCGACCTCGGGCCAGGTCGAGATGGAAGGCACGCGGCGAATCTCCGGCACCGTATCGAGATAGACCAGGGCGCTCGCCGGGGGGATGAAGCGATCGGCATCGGTCCCGCTCGCGACCCCGCCACGTGGTCCGAGAAACACGGGGGACTCGGCCACGGCTTTCAGCGACGGCACCGTGCGTCCGACACGGGCGGCGATCCCCTGCCCCTCCGGACCGTTGGCGAACTCGATGAATGTCCAGGCCGCATCCTGGTTCTCGGTCGTGGCGCTCATGCAATAGGCGTCGGCATGGAGAATTCCGGCCGCCTCTTCATATTGCGGCAGCGGCGCCACGTCCCAGGTGAAGTTCTCGATCTGGCGTAGGGTGGGGACGACGCGCCGGCTTTGCAGCAGCATCGCCGTCGTGCCGTTGATGAAGCGGTCCTCGTCGCTGATGGCCAGCACCTCAGCCTCGGTCGGGACGACCTTATGCACGAGACTGAGATCGAGAAAGAACTGGATACCCTCGCGCGCCTCGGGGGTATCGATGGTCAGCGTCGTCGGCCGTTCGAGATCGTCGACCAACTCGCCCCCGGCCTGCCAGATAAAGGGTGTGAAGCGGATGAGACTGTTCTCCACCCCGAGACCATGCTGGTCGGCGAGACCGTCACCACTGCGATCGAGCGTCAATGCTTTGGCGGCGGCGAGAAAGTCGTCCCAGGTCCACCCGGCCGCAGGATACGCGACGCCCGCGGCATCGAACAGATCGCGGTTGTAGTAGACGACGAGACTAGAGAGGTTCTGCGGTAGGCACATGAGCTCGCCATTGAACTGGAATGCCTCCAGCGGCTGGGGAAAATAGTCCTCCCGGTTGAGCGTCTCGCTGGTTTCCAGGAGCGGTCCGACCGGAATCAGCGCGTCCCGCGCCGCGAATTGGCCATAGCGGCGGTAATTGATGAGGAACACATCGGGGGCCAACCCGGCCGCGTAACCGGTCGCCAGGCGCGTGTAAAAGTCCGTGGCATTCGGAACGTACTCGATCTGGACGTCGATGCCGGGATTCCGCTCCTCGAAGGCGGCAACGATCGATTCGTAGGCGCCCGCCTCGGCGGCATCGCCCCAGAACCCGAACGTCACCGCCCCACTGATCTCTTCCTGTGCGGCGGCGACCGGAGCCGGCGCGACGGCGAGACGGCCAGATGGCACAATGCCAAGCAGCAGTGCCGCGAGCGCCGTCATCACACCCCAGCGCGTAACCGTCTTCACTTGCGTCTCCTTGCCAATCCTGGACGATTGCATGTATCGCCCCACTATAGGGCGTGCCGTCTCGCCGTTATGCGCTACCGCCCCAGCCAGCCCTGCTCCCGGAACTGTTGCAGGAAGGAGCGCTGCGCGACCAGAAAAACCAGCACCACCGGCGCGGTCACGATGACGGCGCCCGCCATCAGGAGCGGCCAGTTGGTCGCATCGAGCTGATACAGAATCTGCAAGGCATAGGGCAGCGTCATTTTCTCCGCGGAACGAAGATAGAGGAGCGGATCGATGAAGTTGCCCCAGTAGGCGACGAACGCCAGCATCCCCACGGCAACGATCGTCGGCCGGGCCAGCGGCATGGCGATCCCGGCCCAGACGCGCAGCGCGCTCGCGCCGTCGAGACGGGCCGATTCGTAAACCTCGGCGGGGACGCGGAGAAAGGTCCACAGAAAGAGGAGCACGAAGAAGGGTGAGGTACCCCCCAACGCCGGCACGACCAACGCCAACCGCGAATCAAGCAAACCCGCCTCCTTGAACAGCACGAACCGGGGCAGCCAAACCGCCGTCACTGGGACCATCAGCGTCGCGAACGAGACAAGGGTCAGCATCAGCCGCGCCCGTTGCGGAAGCTGGCTCATGGCGAATCCGGCCAGCGACGCGACCAGGATCGTCAGCGGCACCGCCAACGCCACCACCAATGTCGAATTGACGGCGCTCCGTCCCAGGTCGGCCAGGGCGAACGCGGCGGTGTAGTTC
>JACCXM010000318.1 GCA_013697005.1 Chloroflexia bacterium
CTGTGCGGCTCCCTGGCCGATGATACCGAGCCGGACCGCCGCCGCTGCCAAGCCACCGGCAAACCCGGCGCCGAGCGCCAGGGCCGCGGTCTCCTCGTCGATGGCGGCGGTTTCCATGGTCACACCGAAGGCGACGGCGTGATGCCCCGCGGCAGCACCGGCGCGGACGTGACCGCGGTAACCATCTAGTATCGGTCCCGAGAGCAGACCGGCGGCACTTTCGAGGAGGCTGCGCCCGGTGCGGGTACTCCCACTGCGAAACGCCGTGACGGGTTTGCAGGCGTCGATGAAGCGGTCCATCGCGATCAACGCCGCGAGGTCGCCACGCCGGGCCAGCCGCCAACTGTGGACCATGGCCGGGCATTCGATGCCGGCGAAACCTTCGCCCAGATGGATGGCGATGAACTCGGCGACGTGGCGCTCATTCGCCACCACGCCACGTTCATACAACCCTTCCAGACCGTGCGAGAAAGCGAACGCGCCGGTGGGAAACCCGGAGTCGGTGATCTGGAGCAACCGCAAGAGACGAACCGAGTCGGTCACAGTGAGATTCAGAAAAGATAGTAGCGCTGGGCCAGCGGAACCGTCTCCGCCGGATCGCAGATGAGCAACTCGCCGTCGGCGCGGACCTCATAGGTTTCGGGATCGACTTCGATATTCAGCAGCGCGTCATTGTGAATCATCGATCGCTTGCCGATGCTTCGCGTGTCGCGCACCGGCACCGCGCGCGACTGGAGCCCAATACGATCGGGCAGACCGGCGTCGAGCGCGGCCTGGGAGGTGAACGTGACACTCGTCTGCTCGGGGGCCAAGGCGCCGAACATGGGGCGGTAGCGGACCGGTTGCGGGGTCGGGATCGAGGCATTGGGGTCCCCCATCGCCGCCCAGCCGATGATGCCGCCTTTGATGACGAGTTCCGGTTTCACACCGAAAAACGCGGGATGCCAGATGACGAGATCGGCCAGTTTGCCCGCTTCGATGGACCCGACCTCGTGCGCCAGACCGTGGGCGATGGCGGGATTGATCGTGTACTTGGCGATGTAGCGCTTGATGCGGGCGTTGTCATTCTGGCCGGAATCCCCGGTCAGCGGGCCGCGCTGTTTTTTCATTTTGTCGGCGGTTTGCCAGGTGCGCATGATGACTTCGCCCACGCGTCCCATCGCCTGCGAATCGGAGGCCACGATCGACAATGCTCCCAGGTCGTGCAGGATATCTTCGGCCATCATCGTCTGGGGGCGAATGCGGGAATCGGCGAAGGCCACGTCTTCCCGGACATGCGGGTTGAGATGATGGCAGACCATCAGCATATCGAGATGCTCTTCGAGGGTATTGACGGTGTAGGGACGAGTCGGATTGGTCGAGGATGGCAGCACGTTCGGGAAGGACGCGATGCGCAGGATATCTGGCGCGTGCCCACCGCCCGCGCCTTCGGTGTGGTAGGTGTGAATCGTGCGGCCGGCGATGGCTGCAATGGTGTCTTCGACAAAACCGCACTCGTTGATGGTATCCGTATGGATCGCGGCCTGGACATCGTATTCGTCCGCGACGGCGAGACAGGCGTCGATCGCGGCCGGAGTGGTGCCCCAATCCTCGTGCAGCTTCAGACCGCAGGCGCCCGCTTCGACTTGCACGCGCAAAGGCTGCGGCGTTGAGCAATTGCCTTTGCCGAGAAAGCCGAGATTCACCGGCAGCCGATCGGCGGCTTGCAACATTCGGGCGATGTTCCAGGCGCCGGGGGTGCAGGTCGTGGCGTTGGTTCCGGTGGCGGGCCCGGTGCCGCCGCCCAGCATGGTGGTGATTCCGGAGGAGATGGCCTCGTCCACCTGCTGTGGGCAGATGAAGTGGACGTGCGAGTCGATGCCCCCGGCGGTGACGATCTTTCCTTCGGCGGCGATGACCTCGGTGCCGGCGCCGACAACGAGCCGCGGATCGACACCGTCGAGCGTATCGGGATTGCCCGCTTTGCCGATGCCTACGATGCGTCCGTCGCGGATGCCGATATCGCCCTTGACGATCCCCCAGTGATCGACGATCAGGGCGTTAGTGACGACGAGATCGAGCACGTCGACGGCGCGGGCCGACTGCCCCATGCCATCGCGGATCGTCTTGCCACCGCCAAACGTGATCTCGTCACCGTAGGTGGCGAAGTCGGATTCGACTTCGAGAATGAGGTCCGTGTCCGCCAGTGTGACTCGATCGCCGGTCGTCGGCCCGTAGAGATCGACGTATTGGCGGCGCGGGATTTCGAGGGTCATACCCCTGTCCCAGTGCGTTCCGGTTCGCCGGCGGCTCGCGCCAACTGAACGTCGTCCGGGAGACCGTCGGTTCGCCCATTAGCCAACCCGCGTAATCCATGCACCTCTCGCGCGCCGCCGAAGGTGACGAGGACGACGGTCCGCTCCTGCCCCGGCTCGAAGCGGACGGCGGTACCGGACGGAATGGCAAGGTGCTTGCCCCAAGCCGCCTCACGGTCAAACCGCAAGACCCAGTTCACCTCGAAGAAGTGGGCGTGGGACCCGATCTGCACCGGCCGGTCCCCGGTGTGCGCGACGAGTATCTCGATCGTGTCGCGGCCGGCGTTGGCCACGATTGGCTCCGCCGCGGGAATGACGATCCCCGGCGCGCCGGCTCCACTCGACGGGATCGGTTGGTGCACGGTGACGAGTTTGGTGCCGTCAGGAAAAGTGGCTTCGACCTGGATTTCCGGGATCATCTCAGCGACGCCGAGCATGACGTCGTCTTCGCTCAGAATCTGCTTTCCATAGGCCATCAAATCCGCGACTGAGCGGCCGTCGCGCGCTCCCTCGACCAGCTCGGCCGCAAGCACCGCGATTGCTTCCGGATGATTCAACTTCAACCCGCGCGCCTGACGCGCCCGGGCAAGCTGCGCGGCCAGATAGACGAGCAATTTATCCTGCTCACGTGGCGTCAGGTGCACTCGTGAACTCCTCAGCACGCGACGATTGGGAAATTGCGTCGTGATAGAGAGTCTACCGAGCGCTCCTCAGAGAAAACGTCGTGCAGGATGCCGCTACGGCGCTTCGATAATTGGGCACAATGCACACGTGGCGGTGTCATGCCGTTGAACGAAGCATCTCGCCCACCCCGAAAACAGTTGGCTCCGTTCCCGGCGGCGGGTATCGTAGGACCAGAAAAACCGTGATCCAAGCCGAGGGAGGATTCCAGCCTTCATGGCCCGCGCTGACGTCGTCATCGAGAATGGAACCATCGTCAACGAGGGGGGAAGCTTTACCGCTGATCTGGTCATTGGCGCAGGCCGCATCGCTGCCGTGGCGGTCGACGCGGCCGGTTGGACGGCGGATGAACGGATCGACGCCAGTGGTCTCTGGATCATTCCCGGCGGCATCGACGTGCACACGCATTTCGAGGAACCCGATCCG
>JACCXM010000327.1 GCA_013697005.1 Chloroflexia bacterium
GATGTAACCCCGGCCAATTGCGGACCGATACCATCCCGATTGAAATTATGGCAGCTGTTACATTTATTGGCAAAAGAGTTCTGCCCTTTCGCAATTGTTACTGAATCTGTAGGAATAGAACTAACATCCGGAGACGTTCCGGAATTGCAGGAACTGAAATACAGCAGAGTGCCGATCAAAATTGTATTTGAAAGAATAAGTAATTCTTTTTTCATTATTTAAATTTGACTACGTTTTGCATGACCTTTTTTTAAATTATCCATATTCGGGACAGATATTATGAAACCATTTTGTTCTCAGGATGGTTTTAATATGATACCGTAAAAGTTGAAAATGTTTATAGTGTTTAAAATATTTAATTATGATTACCCAAGACCAATGGATGAGCTTTCCTAATGGAATGGATTACACAATTTAAGTTTCCTATTACATTCTATACTATTTTTTTAGAAAATTAGTTTGTAGCCGGATATAATTAAATCGGATTTTGCCAAAGTTATTTTGTATTCAACGAAGTCACTCTCCACTCTTTCATTGAATGTCCGGCCATAAGCAAGCTGGTTAAAATGCTGCCACTATCAGGCCGAAGCCTACAACTCCCACCGAAATTTCTTTAGATCTAATTGTCATATTATAAAACTGCTGTCATTCGTTTTAAGTCTTCTTCAAATACAGCCTTAAATTACATTAACGAGACCACCTTTCCTGTTCTCACCGATTCATCACATGCAAAGGCTATCCGCAGACTGTTTACCGCATCTTCGGCATGGGCGCTGAGGTCGATATCCTCAGTGATTGATCTTAAAAAATACTTTTGTTCCCTGTTGCACAGTTCCTGGTGCTCGGGTTCATCTTCGAGATTGATCCATGTATCTTCTTTCGAAAATTTTTCATTTTTATCAAGGTCTGCATGATGAACCCTCAGCGCCTCCGTTTTTGTATGTGCCTCAATTGAAGATGATTTTCCTGAGCCACCGGCTTCTTTTGCAACTATTGACACGGAACCTTTAGGCCCGAACACGTCTTTCACAAAAAATGCGGTCTCACTAACCATGGGACCCCATCCCGCTTCATACCAGCCTACCGATCCGTCTTCAAAACGGATCTGCAACTGGCCATAATTATAGTTGCCTGCAGGGATTTCTTCTGTTAATCTTGCCCCTATTGCATACACCTGCACAGGTTTTGAGCGGGTCATCTGGCACATGACGTCAATATAATGAACGCCGCAGTCAACGATCGGACTCAAGCTATTCATGAGATTGCGGTGAAGCGTCCACATGCTTCCATCGCTTTGCTGGTTAAGGTTCATTCTCATCACCAATGGTTTGCCGAGTTCGTGCGACAATTCGACAAATCGTTTCCACGAAGGATGATGACGTAAAATATAACCCACCACCAATTTTTTTCCCGCCTTATTTGCTGCTGCAGCAACGCGTTCAGCGCCTTCAACGGAATCGGCCAATGGCTTTTCTATGAATACATGACATCCATTCTCAAATGCTTTTATGGCAAAACTTTCATGGGTGTGAGGATAAGTGGAAATACAGACTGCATCCGGTCGGGTAGTCTTCATCGCTTCATCCATGTCACTGAACAATGCATAACTATTCCCGAGTTTAGTATTCAATGCCTCCCTGGACTTCCCCCTGGATACGAGTCCGCAGATTTCAAATTCATGCAGTGAATGGTAGGCGCGTGCATGTGAAGTACCCATGTTGCCGCATCCAACCACCAGCACGCGTAAAGGTTTTGATTGATTAAACATTTTATGGAATTATAAGGTATACAACTTATGATCTGTCTGGAGTTAATCAACAGTGCTATTGTTCAAGTTCTTCCAAATCGATACGCCTGAAAAATGTTTCCGCCCCTTCCGATTGAATCTGGATACGCCCTTTCGAAGGTTTTACCCTGATCGCGTGGTTAACCAGTTTACCATTGAGCAGGATTGTGATCTCATTCCCACGGACGATACATTCGATGCGGTTCCATTTGCCGACCGGTTTCTCGACATCATTTTTACCGCGAAATCCCTTTACATCTTTCCATTCCGGATCACGCCCAACCCAGTTGATGCGTCCTCCATAAATGGTTACGGTATCGCCCTGGGGGGCAAACACATATGACTCACCCTGTTTTTCAGAAGATACAGTTGCGGACAAGGCAAATTTTTCGCTTTCGTCTCCCACTACTATAAAATCTCCTGTGCCTCCTTCAATAACCTGGCATTCAATAGAGTGCATCCAAATTCCCCCGGATCCCCCGTCTTTACCTGTGGAATGCAATAGTATCCCGTTATCCCTTGCATTATTAGTGCGCGGAGCAAAAGTTTTCTTTCCCCACCTGAATTCGGCCGTCAGTTTGTAATTCCCGTATTCTTTTTGTGTCGTGATACATCCGTATTCTTCTCCTGAAACACGGATCTGTCCACTGTCCACCGTAAACACTTTTTTCGGATCAGTGTCACGTCCCCGGTCTTTAATAAACGTATACCATCCATCAAGATTTTTACCATTAAATAAATTAATGGTTTTTGACGGGCTAGTATTCCCGGAATTCTGAGAGGTTTTCGCAGTGCTGCAGCCTTCCATGATCATCAATGAAGAAAGAAAGGCGAAGGAGGCAAGAATTATTTTATTCATTTGATAAAACGGTTATATTCATTTGATGATGCTGCAATTAATGCTTATTTCCTTGACCACCCATTCCATCGGGAAGTGAGACAAGATAGGTCATCAGGTCGGATAGCTCATCAGGAGTGAGCTGGTTATTAAGACCCGGCGGCATCATTGAAACGCTATGCGGTTCAATTCCGGTAATCTCAGCACGTTGAACACGTACACGTTGCCCGGGACCTGTTACCACAATTATAGCCTCCGGTAATTGTTCCTTTATAATGCCTGTGTAAGTGGTTGTTTTTGTAATAACCCTGCTGGTTTCATGTT
>JACCXM010000340.1 GCA_013697005.1 Chloroflexia bacterium
GCTTCACCGCGCGGCCGCCGCCGAAACTGGCCTGGCGCCCGGTACACCGGTCGTGGCCGGAGGCGGCGACGGTCAGTGCGGGTTGCTAGGCGCCGGAGCCGTTAACGCGGGCGATGTGGCTGCCATCGCTGGCACGACAACTCCGGTCATGATGGAGCTTGACCGCCCGCAATTCGATGACCAACGGCGCACATGGACCCGGTCTGGTCTGGACCTTGGGCGTTGGGCTCTCGAAGCGAACGCCGGCATCACCGGACTTGCGTTTCGCTGGGTTCGCGATCTGCTCCATGAGATCCCCACCGAGGATTCTTACGCAGCGATGGTGCGGCTAGCGGACGGCGTGCCGGTCGGCTCTCGCGGTACTCGCAGCTTTCTAGGGCCGAAACTGATGAAATCGGGTTGGCTCGCGACGTTGGGCGAATCAGGATCCGTCAGCGGGATTGGACCATTCGGAGGCCGACGACCCGAGATCATTCGCGCAACCATGGAGAGTATTTGTTATGCCGTGCGCGCCAACTGAGAGTTGCTCGAGGAGGTCAGCGGGCAACGGATCACAGCATTGCGGATAGTTGGCGGGCAGTCACGCAGCGCAAGCTGGGCGCAAATGCAGGCCGACATCCTTGGCAAGCCCGTGCTGATTCCACCCGTGACAGAGGCGAGTGGGTGGGGTGCGGCAATGTGTGCGGGACTTGGAGTCGGCTATTGGTCGAGCCTGTCTGAAGCCGTGCGCGTCTCCACCGTTGGTGGAATGGTGAAGTTCGAACCTCAATCTGATGCGGCTGCTCGGTATTCTGTGCTGTATCCGGCGTGGGTCCGAGAGGTGTCACCAACGTAAACCGTCACCGATTCATCCCGAACCATAGCGGATCGCCGCATTGACGAAGATGCGTGGGGCCTGCTGAAGGGCGAGAATGCTGACCCATTCGTTCGGGCCGTGGGCGAGGGGGAGGAGGCCGGGTCCAAACGCCGCCAAGGTTGGGATGCCGCCCTGACCGTGAAACGGCCAGGCATCGGTGGCGCCGGGGAAGGCAGCGAGTGGCGGCGCTTCGCCCAACACGTCGATGGCGGCCGCTGCGACGCCGCGCACGATCGGGTCGTCGGGCGTGACCTCAGTTGGCGCTATCCAGGCCAGAGCCGGAGCGAATTCCCAAGTCACTTCCGCACCGGGGACGAGCGGACGAATTAGGGAGAGGGCGGCGTCGACGTCCTCCGCGAGCCCTTTTTGCGTCATGCCAGGGGTGGTGCGGATGTCGCACCAGAACTCGGCGTGACCGGGAAGCACGCCGTAGCCGACACCGCCGATCGCTTTGACACCGAGATTGATCGTCGGTCCAGTTGGACAGAGGGGGTGCTCGGGGAAGCGGAGCCGCAACTCGCGGCGCAACGCGACCAGGACGTTCGCCATCGCCTCGACGGCGTTGACGGTTGGCATTTGATCGGAGACCGAAGAGTGCGTCTGTGTACCCTTGACAATGACCCGGAAACAGCACACCCCGCGCGAGATGATGCGGATCGCGTCCCAGTCTGCATGCACGCCCGCCGGTTCGCCGAGCAGAATGGCGTCGGCCTCGATCGCATTGGACCTGACGAGAAATGATGCGCCGAAGTGGCTGCCGTACTCCTCGTCGGCGGTAAAGATAAGACTGAGCGACCCGGTGGCGCGGTCCGCGATCCGGGCAAAGGCGGCCCCGGCGAGGACCATCGCCGCGCAGGCGCCTTTCATATCGGCCGCGCCTAGCCCAAAGAGCCGGTCACCCTCGATCGTCGGTGCGAAGGGATCGGTGCGCCACTCCGCGGCGGCATCCCCGACCGGTTTGGTGTCGAGATGTCCACAGAGTGCGAGATGCGGACCGGGACTCGCGCCGTCGATGCGGACGATGAGATTGGGGCGGTGTGGCTGTTCGGCCAGGACCCGCGGCGACGGCAGACCGTAATGCGATAACGCCCGCTCGATGACCGCGGCGGCAGCCGTTTCATCCCCAGGGAGGTTCGGGCTGGGCGCGGCGACCAGCGCGGACGTCAGCGCGATCACTTCGCCTGCCCGCTCGCCGAGGAACCGTTCCGCCGCGGCGATCAGCGTCCGTGGGGACTCGCCATCGCTCATTTTCAATCGGCCAGTAGCGCCGCTGACAGGGGACTGAACACCACGGTTGGTGTCTCTCCGACGAAGTACTCCGACTCCCCCACCGCGCGATTCTGGCGTTGCACCGTGATGATTTGTCCGCCCGGCAGGCGAAGTAGATATTGGGTGTGTGTGCCCACATAGACTACCTCTTCGAGACGGCCCGATAGTTCGTTCATTCCGGGCATCTCGGATTCGGGTACGTCTTTCCGCAGCGAGATTTTCTCGGGTCGTACCGCCAAAGTCATCCGCCCCTGTGGTTGGCCAGCGTCAGGGATGCGCGTGTGCAGGGAACCCGACCCAGGCAGATCGACCGCGATCGCCGTGCCATCCGCGGCGACGACGTCGACCTCGAGAAAGTTTGTCTGGCCAATGAAATCGGCGACGAAGCGGGTGCGCGGCCGCTCATAGATCTCGCCCGGTGTGCCAAGCTGCAGGATGCGTCCCTCACTCATGACCGCGATGCGGTCCGACATGGTAAGCGCTTCTTCCTGATCGTGGGTGACATAGACGAAGGTGGCCCCGACTTCGCGGTTGAGCTGCTTCAGTTCGAGTTGCATCGCCTTGCGCAACTTCAGGTCGAGCGCGCCAAGTGGCTCGTCGAGGAGCAGAACCGACGGCCGGTTGACGAGGGCGCGCGCCAGCGCCACGCGCTGTTGTTGGCCACCGGAGAGTGCGGCCGGTTTTCTGCCTTCCACCTGTGGCAACCGCACCATGGCCAGCGCGTCGGCTACGCGCTGCTTCCGCTCCATCTTCGGGACTCCGCTCATCTCGAGTCCGTAGCTCACGTTCTGCGCGACGGTCATGTGTGGGAAGAGGGCGTAATTCTGAAACACGGTGTTGACCGGACGGCGGTAGGGAGGACGATCCCCCATGACTTGCCCCTCGATCAGAATCTCCCCGGCCGAGGGCAGCTCGAAACCACCGATCATGCGTAGGGTTGTCGTCTTGCCGCATCCGGATGGTCCGAGCAGGGTCAGAAACTCACCCTGGCGCACATCGAGGGAGATGCCGTTCACGGCCGCAACATCACCGAAGAACTTGAAAACGTCGCTCAATACGATGCTGGGAATGCCTGAAGCTCGTGCCGGGTCGATCTCCGGCTTGCGCTCATTCTGAACGGTTTGCACGGTTGCCTCTGTTCCTGATTGTCGCTCAGCCACCAAATGTCGTCTGTTTCGATAATCGGTTGGACAGGAGCACCCCCGCCAGCGAGACGACAATGATCACGGTGGCCGCCGCGTTGATCTCCGGCGAGATGCCTTGGCGCAGCCGGCCCCAAATCAGTAACGGGAGCGTCTTGTCGCGTCCGGTGAGAAAGAACGTGACGATCACTTCATCAAAGGAAAGGGTGAAGGCCAGAATCGCGCCCGCCAGGATCGCCGGGCGGACGAGGGGAAAAGTGACGCGCCAGAACGTGCGCCCCGGTGGCGCTCCCAGATCCGCCGAGGCCTCATCCAGACTGCGCGGCAATTGCCCGAGGCGGGCGACGACGTTATTGAGAATCAGCGTGATGCAAAAAGTTGCGTGGCCGACGATGATGGTCCACTTTGATAGCGGCCAGCCGAGCATCGAAAAAAACGAGAGCATGGCGACTCCGGTGACGATGCCGGGGAGAACGATCGGCATCACGACGAAGAAACGGAACGCGGGTTTGCCCGGAAATGTGGAGCGATCGAGCGCAAACGCCGCCAATGTCCCCAACACCACGGCGACGGCCGCCGCGATCAGTCCCACCGTAACTGAAAGCCGGGCCGATTCCTGGATGTCGTCGTCGACCATGAGCTCCCGGTACCAGTCGAGGGTATAGCCCTGGATTGGCCAGGCGTTCACCTTGGTCGCACTGAACGAGTAGAGCACGACAACAAACAGCGGGACGTAGAGAAACAGATAAACGATGGCCGAGGCGATGCCCAGCCAGGGCCCACCGCGCTTCCGCGTCGCCGGTCTCAATGGTAGGGCCGCCGGCGCGACCGTTTCCGCCATCAGCGCCCCGGCGGACCGAGCGGTCATCCTGGTTCACCCCGGCCGAGCGCGCCCGCCCGATTGGCGAGTAGCAGAAATACAGAAACGATCGCCAATACGGGCAAGATCAACGCGGCGCCGAGCGGCCAA
The DNA here is from genome assembly GCA_013697005.1 of Chloroflexia bacterium. Lineage (GTDB taxonomy): Bacteria > Chloroflexota > Chloroflexia > Thermomicrobiales > UBA6265 > JACCXM01. The sequence goes on from JACCXM010000340.1 coordinate 4,238, forward strand.
TTGTTCGCGATGCCGAATTGGTCGGCGATGATCCCGCCAATCAGCTCGGTGCCGGGACTACCCCCGATCAGACTCGGGGTAATGTAATCGCCCATGGTCAGGCTGAAGACGCTGAGGCTGCCGGCAAGGAGCCCCGGTAACGACAAGGGCAAGATGATGCGCCGAAACGTCTGCCACCAGTTTCCGCCCAGGTCCGAGGCGGCCTCTAGCAGGGAGCTTGGCATGCGGTCGAGAATCGTGAACAGCGGCAAGATCATGAACGGCAGCCAGACCTGGCAGAAGGTGATGTACATCCCAGTTTTCGAGTAGAGAAACGCGGAGACCGGCTCGTTCACGATACCGGTGGTGAGAAGAAATGAGTTCAGGATTCCGTTCGTGCCGAGAATGGTCTTCCACGCGAACGCGCGCACCAGATACGAACTCCAGAGCGGGAAGACGACGAGCATGAGCAACAATTCGCGATGCCGTGTTACCCGCTTGGCGATATAAAACGCGATCGGGAAGGCAAGCACGATATCGGTGAGCGTCACCGCCGCCGCGATGAGAAACGTGCGCACGAGCACGGTGCGATACAAGGGATTGTCGATGACGGTCTGGATATTGGCGAGCGTGAAGGTGCGGTCGATCGTCAGGTAATCGACTGACCAGAATGCGTGAACGAGCAGCAGGGCGAGCGGCGCCAGATAGAAGAAGGACATCCAGGCCATTGGGGCAGCCAACAGCCCAAGCGGCCCCAGATTGAGTCGTCCCGCACCCTTCAGTGAGCTTGCCTGAACGGCCGCCGCAATCGCCATGAATGAACCTTGGCTGCCTTGCTAGGAGGCTGTCGCCTCCTGCCAGACTTGCACCCACTTGTCGTAGTTCGGGATGAACTTCCACATGTGGATCTTGGCGTATTCAGCGGGGACGTCGGTCATCCGCAATTGCTCGCGAACCTCCGTCGGTAGGGTCTCGACCACCTTGCTGTTGGTGATGCTGTAGTTCAGATTTTCGATGACCCCCATCTGGCCCTCGGGACCAATCATGTAGTCGGCCCACTTCAGGGCCAGCTCGGGGTTGGCGGCTTCACTCGAGATGCACCAGGAATCGGACCAGCCGGTGACACCCTCTTCCGGCGATGCCTCGGCGATGGAACCGTTCGAGCCCTGAATCTGCAAGGTAATCCAGGACCAGCCGTCGCCGATGACGACTTCGCCATTCTGGAAGAGCTCGGCCACTTCCCCGCCCAGATCCCAGTATTTTCGGATAAGGGGGCGTTGCTGCACGAGGAGATCCTTGACCTGGGCGAGTTGCTCGTCATCGAGCAGGAATGGATCTTCCGGTTTCGGATCGAGCAGCAACGCGTACTGGCCGATCTGGAGGGGATAGTTCCAGGTGGTGATCCTGCCGGAGTACTGCTCGTCCAGCAGCGCGTTCCATGAGGTCGGCGCTTCGGCGATCTCATCCGGGTTGTAGAGCAGGATCGTCGGACCCCAGGCGAAATTGACGCCGAATAGCTTTTCGTCAAAGGTGATGTAGGGCGGCTTCTGGAACTGCTCATACAGATCGGGGTAGTTCGTCAGCTTGGTGGGGTCGATCTCCATCAGCAAACCGGCGTCGTACAGTCGCTGCGGCAGATCGGACGACGCGGAAACCATGTCGTAGGTCGTGCCGCCACTGCCCTGCATCGCGGCGAACATTTCGTCGCCGGTGCTGGCGAAGGTCGCCTCGACAGTCGCGTCGTTGGCTTCTTCCCAGGGAATCCGGAGGGAATCCGAGGAATATCCCTCCCAGACGATCATTGTCAGCTCATTGGATTGCGCCAGGGCTGGGCTGCGGCCAATGGTGGGACCAAGCGCCGCGGTCAGCCCGAGCGCGGCAAACAGTTTGCTCAGGTCACGGCGGGTTACCTGGCCCGATCGATACTGCGCCATCACCTGGGCGGGCTCCAGCTCGATCAAAAATTCGATACGATCTTCGCGTGGTTGGTTCATTGCTGCACTCCTTCGATCCATGCGATCATGCACAATTCGGCGTCGGGCCACGAGCGGGTCGCGGTTCACTTCGAATTGGAGACTGAGCCACGACGGCTCTGGGCCGAAGCCGCGCGCACGGTAGCGGTTTCATCCGCAGCCGTCAAGACTCTACGATCGCCCCTGCAGGATCCTCTACGCACGGAGGATGGGCCGCGTCAGACAGGTCGGCCCCCCCGCCCGATTATGCGAGATTTCGCTCCCGGAATAAGCATCGACTCGGCACCCGGCGGCCTCCAACCGGGCGCGAGTAATGGGGCTGCCCGCGCAGACAAGCACGTGTAGCGGAGCTAGAGTGAGCACGTTGCAGCCAAGCGTCTCGAACTCTTCATCTGGCACTTCGATATACG
>JACCXM010000343.1 GCA_013697005.1 Chloroflexia bacterium
GGTGCTCGGCGCAGATGTACCGTCCAGAAGGGCCAAGACCGCTAGCGCCTCGGCCACGGCTTGCTCGACCGTCAGTGCCTGACCCGCCACCCACGCCACCTCGAACCCGGCGTCGCCGAGCGAGGCACGGGCGACCACGGCGTCGCGCTCGAGGCGCTCCTGCTCCGGCGGCCGCCGCACGTAGCCGATGGTGTCGGCCAGTGCCGCGGCTGCTCCAAACACCCGCGCCGCCGCCTCAGGCTGTCCGCCGACCGCGGCGAGTCGCGCCGTCGCGACCAGCTTGCCGACGAGATCTTCGCGGCTGCTGGTCCCGGCCAAGCTTTCGGCGTAGTAGGTGGCGGCCGCTGTCGTGTCGCCCCGCATGGCGGCGACCTCGCCGAGCTGGAGCAGTCCGACGGAGTCCCCCCACGCGTAGCCGCCCTGGCGGAACCGGTCGAGCGCCTCCTCGAACAGGGCTTCTGCCCGCGGGCCGTCTTCATGATCCAGCGCGGCCTGCCCCAGAAAGAACAGGGCAATGGCGGCGCGGGCAGGGTCCCCCAGCGCGTCCCACTCCCTGGCCGACTCCTCCAGCAGCGGGATCGCCCGCGCGTAGTCGGTCTGGTACTCCAGGATTTGGCCCAGGGCCAACCGCGCATAGGCAGCCTGCCGGGCATCCCCCAGTTCCGTCCATACCGCCACGCTCTCGGCCGCGTACGCGGCAGCGCGGGTGTTTCCGAGCTGCATGCCTTGAAACGCCAGGGCCCGCAGTGCCTTCCCGCGGCCGACGGTCGGCGTCGGATCTGCCGCCGCGAGCGCTCGCTCTAGCCAGGTTGAGCCTTCCACACGACGGCTGCGCCAGAACCAGAACCCCCCGAGCGCACTAGCAAGTCTCAAGGTCGCTTCGGTGTCTCTTGTCTCCTCCAACCACCCGAGGGCCTGGCGCAGGTTAGGGAGCTCGGCCTCGAGCCGGGCCAGCCAGCGCGCCTGCTCCGGTCCTCCCGGTGTGGCCATCTCGGATTCCTCCGCCAGCGCCAGACACCAGGCAGCGTGCCGACCGCGGATGACGTCTGCCTCACCGCTCGCCGCAAGTGCAAGTGCAAGTTGCTCGAGGGCGAACTCGCGGACCGTTTCGAGCATCGTGAAGCGCGGCTCGCTCTGGAGATCATCGACGAGGCGCACCAGGCTGTGGTCTGCCAGCGACGTGAGACTTTCGAGGACGTCGGTCCCTGCATCGGATGGCGTTTGGCACACGGCCGCGGCGGCATCCAGCACGAACCCGCCGACAAAGACGGCCAGACGCCGGAAGAGCGTCTGCTCTTCCAGGGTGAGCAACCCGTAACTCCAGGCGATCGTGTCGCGCATCGTCTGTTGGCGGGCCGGCGCGTCGCGGGCGCCTCCGCGGAGAAGATGCAACCGATCGTCCATCTGCGCGAGTAGCGCCTCCGGGGGGAGGACCGTGATCCGCGCCGCTGCCAGTTCGATCGCCAGGGGGAGCCCGTCGAGATGGCGGCACAGCGCGGCGACCGTGGCGAAGTTGTCGTCATCGAGTCGGAACGCTGGGCGCACCGCCCGGGCCCGTTCCACAAAGAGCCGCGCCGCCGCGTTCCCCACCACGGCAGCGAGTGAGGACGCATCAGGAGGCGGGACGGGGAGGGGATCGACCGGCAGATGGTATTCATCGCGGAGTTTGAGCGCCGCGCGGCTGGTGGCCAGGACTTGCACGGCCGGGCAGGCAGCCAGGAGGACGGCAACCAGATCGGCTACCGCGGGCGCGAGGTGCTCGCAGTTGTCGAGCAGCAGCAGCGTCTGCCGGGTGCGCAGGTGTCGCGCCAGTTCAGTCGCAACGGCCCGGTCCGGAGAAGGGACGAACTCGAGTGCCGCGGCCAGCGTGGCAGGCACGAGGGTGGGATCCATGAGCGGCGCCAGGTCGACCCAAATCACCCCATCGGCAAAGGAGGCGGCCACGTCATTGCCGATCGTCAGGGCCAGGAGTGTCTTGCCGACCCCACCGGGACCAATCAGGGTCAGGAGTGGGACAGCCTCAGCGAGATCGAGGAGGAGCGCACGCGCCATGGACCGTTCCGCCTCCCGGCCAATGAGCCGGGTGCGCGGAATGGGAGCTGATCCAGGCAGGAGCGCTGAGGCGGAGGTGACCACGCATGATTCCCTAGCCGCGCAACAGACGGATGTCGCGCATAGTGTGCCTGATTCCGATAACGTGATCTGTGCAGAGACGTGGAGGGCATACGCGCCTTGACGACGGCGTCGTTTCGTGCGTAGGTACCGCAACACATCCTGGCGTCTCCGGAAAGGAGTCCACGTGAACTCGACGCGAACGATCGCAACAGTTACGGGCTGGCTCTTCGTGGTGACGTTCATTGCCTCCATCCCCGCGGCGTTTTATTTCTACCCACCCTTGCTGAATGACCCCAACTACATCGTCGGCGCCGGCGCGGACATGCGGGTGAAGTTGGGTGCGCTCCTGGAAGTCATCCTTGTCGTCGCGAATATTGGAACCGCCGTTGTGCTGTATCCGCTCGTCAAGCGGCAGAACCAAATCGTCGCCCTTGGCTATGTGGCCGCGCGTGTCGTTGAATCGACCGTCATCGCGGTCGGCATCATCAGCCTCCTGTCGGTCGTGACCTTGCGGCAGGACTTCGCGGGGGCTGCCGGCGCCGATGCCGCCGCTCTCGGCGCCGTTGGCAGTGCGCTGGTCGCGTTTCATGACGGGACGTTTCTGCTCGGGCCCGGCTTCCTTGCCCCCCTCGGCAATGGAATCTTGCTGGGCTACTTGATGTATCGCTCCGGTCTCGTGCCACGGGGCATGGCCATGCTGGGGCTCATCGGCGGTCCGCTGCTCATCGCGTCGTTTGTCGCCGTGCTATTCGGGGCCTACGAGCAAGTCTCCGTGTGGTCCGCCATCACCACGATCCCGGAGTTCTTGTGGGAGCTGTCTCTCGGTATCTTCCTCATCGTCAAAGGGTTCCAGCCGTCCCCGATCGCTGCGGGGTTTGCCCGTGACGCCGGGCATGATGCGGTTGCGGTCTGAGGCGGCGTCGCAGGTGTGCTACCCGAACGGCTGTCTCAACAACGCCCCGGCGGGTTGAAAAAGCCGACGCAACGAACGACAGCGGGCGGGAGCCCGCGCGTCGTGTGGACCTGGATCGCCGCTGCCACGATTGCCAAAACCGCCAGCGTGCCGCAGGATGCGAGGGCACACGTGGACCCATCTGGGCGGGCTCGCCCTGTTCGCACGGAGGAATCGCCATGCTGCCGCTCCGCGGCCTGTCCCGCCGCGCCGCCGTAGGTCGTCTGGGCGGCGGGCTGGCCGCGCTGGCGGCCCGAGACACTGCTGCCGCCCAGGAGGCGACCCCCGTGGCGAACGGGACCACGGCACCGCTGCC
>JACCXM010000351.1 GCA_013697005.1 Chloroflexia bacterium
GATGAATGACGAATAGATGGTTTCGCATGCGGCGTGCGGTCGTCAGATAGGTGTAAGACATGGCAGGATCCAACATGCCCCAAAAAGAGAGCGCCTTCGCCGAAATCGACGGCGCCCGGATCGCCTACGACGTGACCGGCGACGGGCATCCCCTGCTGCTGTTCCATGCCGGGATCGGTGACCGTCGCATGTGGGACGCCCAGCTTCCCGCCTTCGCCCAGCACTTCACCGTGATCCGCTACGACGCGCGCGGTTTCGGCGAAACGCGTATGCCTGCCGCGCCCTTTTCTCCCTCCGCCGACGCGATCGCACTGCTGGATCATCTCGGCATCGCGCGGGCGCACGTCGTCGGCGTGTCGATGGGCAGCCAGACGGCCATCGAAACCGCGATCGCCGCACCGGAGCGGGTCTCCGCCCTCGTCGCCGTCGCGGCACGGACCGGCATGCCGGTATCAGAAACCCTGCGCGCCGGCTGGGAGCGGGTGAACGAGCTGGAGGAAGCGGGGGATACCCCCGGCGCCGTCGAATACGAGCTCAAGATGTGGGTAGACGGCCCCGAGCGCGGACCGGATGCCGTCGATCCTCAGATGCGCGAGCGGGTGCGAGAGATGAACGCCGCGCTGTTTGCCCGCGACGATGTCGATGGCGAGGAGCTTCCCCTCGATCCCCCCGCCGCGGACCGCCTTGCCGAAATCTCCGCGCCGACCCTGATCCTGTATGGAGATCAGGACGTCAACGATGTGCGCGAGGCGGCCGGCCCGCTAGCCGAAGCCATCCCCAGCGCCCGGCTGGCCGTGATCCCGGACGCCGCCCATCTCCCCCAGATGGAGCGCCCCGAGCGCTTCAATGAGATCGTGCTGGAGTTCCTGCGCGGGCTGCCTGCCCCGCGCGGCTGACCGTCCCCCTCACCGCGACGCGAAACCCGCTCGACTATCCCTTACGCCGGCCTTTTCCCTTCTTGACGCCTTTTCCCTTTTTGGTGCTTTTGCTGGCGTTCTTGATCTTGGTCGTGGTCTTGTCCTTGCCGGACGTTGTCTCGTTGCCCTCGACGGCCTGCCGGCGCGCCCGCGGTGATGACGATTGGTCGGCTACCTGGGTCGTCGCGCGGGAGCGGGTGGACACCGTGAAATCCGCTTCAGTTTCCGTTGCCGCATCGACCGCGAAGGGCGCCCCTGGGTTGAAGATCACCCGCCCTTCCATCCGCGGCGCGCCGGCGGGCAGGTGAAACGCGATCGCCCGCCCGCCGGGGCACCCGGCCGCGGCAACACTGCGCGAGGAAATGGCGATCACCGCACAGCCCTCGACACGAGCCAGCACGTCACGCGGAATATCGGACCTGCCTGAATCCGGCGCCGACGCCGGCGCCGGAACCGGAGTCCGAGCTGGAGCTGGGGTCGGATCTGGAGCTAGGGTTGACGTTGGAACCGGAGTCGCGGTCGGGGTGGGGTTGGATTAGTATCGCGGGCCGCGATCACAGCGGCTTCTTCCTCGGCCGTCAGCTCGAAATAGTCTTCGCAGGCGACCGTGTCGTCATCGGCATCGAGCCTGCTGGGATCGTCCGGGGCGGTCCTTTCATACTCGGCCTGAGCTTCTGCTTGAGAATCAAAATCACGGCAGTTGAAGCTATCCTGGGCGGTAACGGGTACACCGGCCATAGCCGCCGCCGTGGCGAGAACCAGCGGCAGGAGCCGGCGCGGCTGGAGAACGAGGCGAATGCGCTGGCACATGATGATGATTGGCTTTCTTGCCGGGCGTTGGCGGACGCGGGTCGCGGCGATGCCTATGCGGGAGCATATTCGATGCCATCGCTCCCCGGTCACGTCGCCGCGGCCATGACCTCCGGCACGAACGCGAACCGTACCGACGACGGCCGGCCGTCCGACCCGGTGTCGAACGCATCGGGTACCGCGGCCTGGACCCACCCTTCAGCGTCTTCTGGAAGGACGATCCGGTACCAGACCCGGTACGCCTCGGCACTCGTGCCGGTTCCGTCCTCCTCCCCGGTGTCGACCGCAATAATGGGGTAGCGGTCGCCGGCGGTGAGCGTCAGCTCGCCAAGCGGTTCCGCGCCCGCCACGTCCGCCGGTACGCTCCAAAGTGTCGTGCTCGCGGCAGCCGCCTCGGCCACGATGACCGTGGCGCCCTCTGCCACCACCTCTCCCCAGGCACGGCGGTTGATGACGTGGGTCGGGTTGCGCCAGCCCAGCACCGAGGGGTGTTCCGGGGCATCGATCGGCCAGTACCCCGGTCCCGGCGGGCACTCGTACCCGCAGCCCACCCCGTAACGAGGCGCGTCCCCGTTCACCTCGGACGTGGTGAAAAAGGTCCGTATCTCGAAGTGCAGATGGCTGGGCGCGCGGCCATCATCGCGCGTCAGCACCGTTCCCAGCAGTTGGCCGCGCTCCACGACCTGCCCTGGCGCGATGGCGAGGGCATAGTCGAGATGCCCGTACATCGAATAGAGCCCGTCCGCGTGCGCGATGATGACGACCCGACCCGGGTACTCCGATCCGGCGAAGACCACCTCGCCCGCCGCCGCGGCGTAGACCCCGAGCCCACCGGTCTCCCCCCCGGGCAGATACCAGTCTTCGCCGGTGTGCCACCATCCGGGGTTGTACCAGGTGTTTTCGGTCGCGTAGCCGTGCCGCACCAGCAGCCCGTCGCCGAGTGGGCGATCGGGCAATCCCAGCGGGTAGCTGAACGCGGGAATGGTAGCCGGTGTCTGGGCCCGCGCCACTCCGGGCCGGGCACGCGTCGCGAGACCGGCCACGGTCATGAGCCGCAGGAAGGTGCGGCGGGTGAAATGACACGAAACGGTCATAGGGTGCGGAACCAAGGCGCGGCGGCAGGCGTCATACTCCATGAACCGGTGTTCTCCTTGGGAAGGGGAGCGAGTGTTCGCTGATACGCGCGGAATCACCTTGCTGCGCGCGCGTTCGTATCGCCGCGCTTGTGTCCCGTCGCGTACAGTTGAACCATGACCCAGTACCCGTTTTGACCCGCGCCTTTGCCGGCCGGAGGGAATCGATCATGCCGCGCCGACCGATCGGGGCGCTCTGCGCGCTCCTGCTGATGATAACCGCCACGGTCACCGCTAGCGCCGTCGCCACGGTCGCGGCCGCGCCCGCCGCGGAACCGGGTTTCGCCCCGGCGGCAACCGTTTCCGCCCGCTTTCAGGAAGAAGTCCTGGAAGAGGAAGCCATTCTGGTCGAAGACGAGTTCTCGTCGTTCACCATGCCGGGCATGGCCCCGGACGATCTCACCAACGCCGTCCTGGGCGACATCGATGCCTTCTGGGCGGGTGAGATGGCGGCCCTCGGCTATGACTATTACGCCGCCGGCATGGTCCCGGTTTCCGACGTCGTCTACTCCAGTTGCGGTCAGTTTGGTCCTTACGACAACCCGGCGGCGTACTGTCCACTCGACGACGCCGTCTATTACTCCGTTCCCCTCGGCCAGGATATCCAGACCACCATCGGCGATTACGCCTGGATCACCGTGCTCGCCCACGAGTGGGGCCACCACGTTCAGGTCGTGCTCGGGATCGCACCGGAGCTGACCATCGACCGCGAGCTGCAAGCCGATTGCTTTTCTGGCGCCTATGCCCAGCACGCCTTGCAGCAAGGATTTCTTCAGGAGGGCGATGTCACCGAAGGGGTGATGATGACCATTCTTGGCGGCGATCCGATCGAGATGGAGGAGATGGTCGAGGGTGCCCACGGCTCCAGCGACTACCGCGTCACCGCCTTCATGGAAGGCTACTTCAACGGCTCCGCGACCTGCCTCGCGTACTGAGGGGTCATAGGATGATAGGGGATCTGGCCGGATTTCTGGCGCCAGGGAAGCCTGGATCAACGGCTGTACACACAGGCCTCGAACACACTTCCTATCACCCTCGTCTCACCCTATGACCCTATCACCCATCGAAGCGGACGGCGTCATCGCCGTTGTGCGCCTGGACGATCTTTCCCGAGCCGTGCCCCTCACCGAGGCCCTCGTCGCCGGTGGTGTGCGCGCGGTGGAGTTCACCTTCACCAATCCCGCCGCCGCCGCGG
>JACCXM010000456.1 GCA_013697005.1 Chloroflexia bacterium
CGTACGCACACCATGATACCACGTAGCACACGACAATACGAACGGATATTCTAAGCAATCGATCTTCCAAGCAGGCTGTCGCGAGTTCGAGTCTCGTCCCCCGCTCCACCCGCCAACTCACGCGATCTTCACCATCTTCACGCGCTGTGTAATACGGAATGCGGATGAACAGTGGCGCTATCGTGGATCGCGTCCACCCATTCCCCCCTCGCCGTGCGCCCAGGGAGAGGGGGGCAGGAGGGTGAGGGTTTCTTCCAACCAGTACACTTCCTTGCGGCACGTCGACTCGACGATCGGTCGACTCGGTTTTGGGTAAGCGGTGCTTGATCGCTTGTTCATCCCAGTATCTCGGTACTCGCGGGAGGCGCACGGTGATCGGGCCTGTAGCTCAGTGGTAGAGCACGGGGCTCATAACCCCAGGGTCGCAGGTTCGATCCCTGCCGGGCCCACCCATGACCTTCTGGCCAGACGACTCAGGAGACCACAGTGACGAGCAAACTCGGAGAGAGTCTCCTCACCACGCCGGACTCCCAACCTTCCACCGGGCGAGCGCGCGCCCTGCTCCTCGCCGATATCATCAGCGATACTCCCGCCCGCGATACCATCGTTCTCGATATTCACGAGCTCTCACCGTTCACCGACTACTTCGTCATCACTGCCGGCGCCAATGAACGACAATTGCGCGCGATCAACAGGACAATCGCCGACCGCATGGCCGAGGTTGGGGTGCGTCCCCACCGCAGCGAAGGCGCCCCCAGCAGCGGATGGATCGTCCTCGACTTCGGGGACGTGCTCGTCCATATTTTTTCCGAAGAGCTTCGCGAGTTTTACCGGCTTGAAGATTTGTGGGCCGAGGCGCCAACGCTCCTCGCGATCCAATGATTCTGGCTGGACGTTCTTTGGTCGACCAGGAGGACGAGCGAGTGGATCATCGGCTGCTGACGACCGATCCGAAAGAGATGGCCACGGTGCTTGAGCATCCGGAGATGCTGCCTCCGCGGCGGCCGCACCTGGGATCGTTCGTCATCGGTACCATGGTCGGCGGAATCGTCGGCGCCATCGTCGGCACTGCCCTCAGTCCGTACACGCGTGGCGTCTTTGTCGGCCTCTACCATCTGCTCAACCGCAGACTTTCTTCGGCGGAACGCGACCAACTGCGCTTCGAACTCCTCCTCCAATAATCTCGATCAACCCCGCCGCTCGAGTCCCGGCAACGGGTAACGTGTCATCATGGCGCGAACCTGATCGCCGATCCGATTGGCCAGCGCCTCATCCTCAGGCGCCTCCAGCACGTCGGCGATGTACCCGGCGATCACCCGGCACTCCTCACCGCCAAAGCCGCGGGTGGTGACGGCGGGTGTACCCAGCCGGATACCGCTCGCCTGGGCGGGAGATCGCGTGTCGCCGGGAATCGTGTTCTTGTTGCACGTAATACCGACGGCATCGAGCAACTTCTCGGCTTTGCTGCCACTCAAACCACGCGACCCGACGTCGACCAGCATCAGGTGCGTATCCGTACCTCCGGAGATGATCGGCAGATCCCGCGCGCTCAACGCTTCGGACATCGCCCGCGCGTTGTCGATGATTCGTGCCGAATACTCGCCGAATGACGAAGAGAGCGCTTCTCCGAATGCGACCGCCTTACCGGCAATAACGTGCATCAGTGGACCGCCTTGAAGACCGGGAAAGACCGCCTTGTCGATCGCTTTGGCGTGCTCCTCCGCGCACAGAATCATCCCGCCGCGCGGTCCACGCAATGTTTTGTGCGTGGTCGTCATCGTGACATGGGCGTGCGGCACCGGATTGGGATGGAGCCCTGACGCCACAAGCCCGGCCGGGTGCGCAATGTCGGCGAACAGGTACGCGCCGACTTCATCCGCAATCGCTCGGAAGCGCGCGTAATCCATTTGCCGGCTGTAGGCGCTCGCCCCCGCGATGATGGCCTTCGGTCTCACTTCGCGGGCCCGCGCGGCGAGGTGATCGTAGTCAATCAATCCGGTCGCGCCGTCGACCCCAAAGAAATGTGGCTCGAATAACCTGCCCGAATAGTTGACCGCGTGCCCGTGGGTGAGATGGCCGCCCTCGGCGAGACTCAAACCGAGAATGCGGTCACCCGGTTCCAGAAACGCGAGATACGTGGCGAGATTGGCATTCGATCCCGAGTGCGGTTGCACATTCGCGTGCTCTGCCCCAAATAGACGCTTCGCCCGGTCGATTGCCAGGCGTTCGACTTCGTCCACAAACTCGCAGCCGCCGTAGTAGCGCTTGCCCGGATACCCTTCGGCATACTTGTTGGTCAAGACACTACCGACCGCGTCGAGCACGGCCCGGCTGACAAAGTTCTCCGAGGCGATCAACTCGACGCCTTGACGCTGCCGGTCTTCTTCGCGCGCCACCGCCGCGCTGACCTCGGGATCGGTCTGGATCGTCGCCGCTAGATCGAGCACGGCCGCGTCCTTTCGCGAACTGCCACAGTAAGAGCCGGGTGAGATGCGGGCGCTGGCACGATACTCGATTTTACACTGGGGTTTGATCTCGGAAATGACGGAGGATAAACGGAGGATAAAGTGAAGGTCCTGGTTACTGGCGGCGCCGGATACATTGGCAGCGTCGCCGTTTTGCGCCTTACCGTGCGCGGCGACGATGTTGTCGTCATCGACAACCTGATCCAGGGTCACCCCGAGGCGGTCGCGGCGGGGCTACAACTTGAGACCGTCGACATCACCGACCGCGCGGCCGTGCGGCGGGCTCTATTAGCGCACCGGCCAGACGCGGTGCTCCACTTCGCGGCGCTCACCATCGCTCCGGATTCCGTGCGGGATCCTGCCCCCTATTGGCTGGTCAACACCGGCGGCACGCTCAATCTGCTCGACGCTATGCGCGATGCGGACGTGCCGGTTCTCGTCCTTTCCTCCACCGCCGCCGTCTACGGAACGCCCAGCGTGACCCCTGTCCCGGAGACCGCACCACTTGATCCTATCAATCCGTATGGCGCGTCCAAACTAGCGGCCGAACGCGCGGCGGCGGCCTATGCCGATGCCTATGGTCTTTCCTTCGCCGCGCTGCGTTACTTCAATGTTGCCGGCGCCGGAGACCAGCTTGGCGAAGATCACCGCCCGGAAACCCATCTCATTCCCAGTGCGTTGGATGCCGCCATGGGTCGCCGCGCGCCATTGTCCGTGTTCGGCGCCGATTTTCCGACACCAGACGGTACCGCGATTCGTGATTACGTCCACGTCGAGGACTTGATCGACGCTCACCTCCTCGCCCTCGACCGCATGACGGACGGCTCCGGCTCGCTCGGCGTCTTCAATCTCGGCTCTCGCGCCGGCGCATCCGTGCAGGATATTCTGACCACTGTTGCGCGAGTCACCGGAGCGCCCGTACCGGTAGTTGCCGCCGATCGCCGTCCAGGTGACCCGCCAAGTCTCATCGCCGATGCCACGCGTGCCCGCGAAGTTCTGGGCTGGATCCCGTCCCGCTCTGACCTCGAGTCGATGCTGACTTCGGCCTGGCAATGGCGCCAGCGGTTCCCAACCGGTTACGGCCACTGAGACCGCTTCTGGCGTTTAGCGCGCGGGGATCGCGTCGCCAAGTCGTCGTTCCGTTCCATTCCGCAACCGGCGCAGGTTTTCTTCGTGCCGGGCGCCGATGATCGCGGCAATTGCCACTAAAGCGAACGCCGACGGCCACGAAAGTCGGTCTGTTGCCGCGGCCACGATCCCCCCCGCCGCGATCATCGCGGCAAAAACCAACGATCCCAGGGAGACGTACTTGGTGGTCCAGACGATTGCCGCCACGAAGGGAATGGCGAGCATGACCGGGGGAAACAGGGCCATCGCCGCCCCGGCGCCGGTTGCCACGCCCTTGCCCCCTCTGAAACCAATAAATGGCGACCAACAATGCCCGATAACCACCGCCACGCCCGCCACCGCTTCCCAACCGCCGCCAAATCCTGACACCCTCATCAGCACGACGACGAGCAAACCCTTCAAAAAGTCGAGAACCAGCACCAGCGCCGACGCTTTCATGCCAAGCGTGCGAAGCACATTGGTGGCGCCCGTGCTTCCACTGCCTACCGTGCGGAGATCGACACCGCCCGTTGCTTTGCCCGCAATGAAGCCCCAGGGAATGGCCCCGATGAGAAATGCGCCGATCACAAGCGCGAGTCCCGCCAGGGGACCTGGCACGTTACCGGCCTTCGTCTCGCCCGCGAAAACTCATGCGAATGGCTGTGCCCGTGAATCCGAAACTCTCGCGAAGTTTGTTTTCGAGATAGCGCCGGTACGAAAAATGGATTTGTGCTGGGTCGTTCATGAATATGATGAACGTCGGCGGCGATACATCCGCCTGCGTCGCATAGAAAAACTTCAACCATTTTCCCGGTTTGCTCGGTGGCGGATGGTCTGCTACCGCCTCTTTCAGCATCTTGTTGAGCGCCGCCGTGGGCACGCGCTTGTGTCGCTCGGTGACAACCGCGAGCGCGGTATCGATCACCTGTTGCACGCGCTGACCCAGCTTTGCGGATACGAACACGAGCGGCCCGTACGGCATGAAATCGAGTTGCCTGCGCGCCTCTGCTCGGTACTCCTCCATCGTCGATGAGCCTTTTTCAATCAAATCCCACTTGTTGACGACAACAACCACGCCCTTCTTTTGCTCGGCGATATATCCCGCGATGTGCAAATCCTGGGCGGTGAATCCTTCGGTCGCGTCGATGACGAGCAGCACGACGTCGGAGCGATCTATCGCCCGCATCGACCTGAGCACACTGTACTGCTCGATGCCGCGGTCGACACGGCCCCGGCGCCGGATCCCCGCCGTGTCGATCAGCGTCACCGGCTGACCGGCCCAGATCAACTCCGTGTCATGACTATCACGGGTCGTGCCGGGGACATCGCTGACGATTGAACGTTCTTGTCCGAGCAGCGCATTGAGCAAACGGCTCTTGCCGACGTTGGGTCTGCCCACGATCGCGATGGCCGGTCCTTCCGACTCCTCTTCCTCCTCTGCCTCGGGCAAAGCTTCGACGATGCGATCGAGGAGATCGCCGGTTCCTGACCCGTGATAGGAAGATATGGGAATCGGGTCACCGAGCCCAAGTTCGTAAAATTCGAAAACGGAATCCCGCCGCGACGTGCTATCAGCCTTGTTGGCGACGAGAATCGTCGGTTTGTCCGCTCGTCTCAACAGATCCGCAACCTCATGGTCTCCGGCGTTGATGCCGCTTCGCGCATCGACCATGAGCACGATAACGTCGGCCTCGCCGATCGCGACATGCGCCTGATTCCGCGTGGCCATCGCGATCTGTGCCGACGACTCGGCTTCCACCTCTCGGTCATCTTGAAGTCCACCGGTATCGATGATCGTGAATTCGACTCCACCCCAATCGGTGGTTCCGTAAACACGGTCCCGTGTGGTGCCGGGCTCGTCTTCCACGATTGCCCGTCGCTCTCCAATCAAGCGGTTGAAGAGTGTGGATTTACCGACATTCGGCCGGCCCACGATGGCGACGATCGGTTTTGCCACGAGCGCTCCGTGAAAACAGCACATCAAAGACGCGGCAGTTGTGCTTGCCGCGTTCCCTTTGTCCCGGCTCCGAACCGGATGGTCCGGACAGACAACAGCGCGCGAGTATAGCAGCCTCTTGACAAAGATTAGAGACACAGTGAGGGCTCGTTATCGCCTTGCGGGAGGTCTCTACGTGGAGAGAACCTCAATGAACCTGTCGATCCCCGCCCGATTGTTCATTTCGGTTGCGCAAAGCAGCATGTATCGGGTGAGTACGGGATCGATGGTCCCGAGATCGAGCCCACCCAGAATACAGTGCTCGAGGAGTTGCGCGTTGATCTCGGACGCGGGGATCGGCGTGGAAACGACGAACTCGTGGAAGAACGCACCATCGGTGGCAATCCGGTAGCCCGGTACGGCGCTAATGCGGTCGGCCAGGTAGTGCGCATTCTGATAACTACTTTGCGCGACCTCGCGGAATCCCTCTGTCCCCAATGTCGCCATGTGTACCGTCGCCGCGGTCGCCATCAGACCTTGGTTCGTGCAGATATTTGACGTCGCCTTCTCCCGCCGGATATGTTGTTCTCGCGTCTGAAGTGTCAGCACGAATCCTCGTTTGCCTTCGGAATCGGTCGTCGCTCCGGCCAATCGGCCAGGCATCTGGCGGATGAACTCCTGGCGCGCGGCCAGCAGACCGACATAGGGACCGCCGAATCCTTGCGGAACTCCCAGCGCCTGGCCTTCTGCCGCGACGATATCGGCCCCCAGTTCGCCGGGTGGCCGCAAAAGCCCAAGCGCGACCGGATAGGTCGCGACGACCAGTGAGCCACCGTGCCCATGCACCAGGTCGGACATCGCCGCGATGTCTTCAATGCCGCCAAAGAAGTTCGGGTACTGAACTACGACAGAAGCGAGATCGCTCGAAAGGTGTGGCTCGAGGGACTGAGCCGCGATCAGGAATCCAGATTCGGGCAGCGCCAGCTCGATGAGGTCGATATCGAGACCTTGCAGGTAGGTGCGCAAGACCGCGCGATAGGCGGGATGCACAGTCGCGGCAATGACGATCCGCCGCCGTCCGCGCGTCCGTGACACGGTCATCAGCGCGCCTTCGGCCAGAGCCGTGGCGCCGTCATACATCGACGCGTTGGCAACATCCATTCCGGTTAGCGCGGCAACAAGACTCTGAAACTCGTAGATCACTTGCAGCGTGCCTTGCGCAACCTCAGGCTGGTATGGGGTGTAGGCGGTATAAAACTCCCCGCGCGCGAGAATCTGGCCCACCGTTGCTGGGATGAAATGTCGATATGCACCCGCCCCAAGAAAAACGTTCTCCGCGGCAACGGCCAAGTTCCGCGCCGAAAGGTTGAACAAATGGTCCGCGGCTTCCATTTCGGTCAGAACTGGAGGCAAGTTCAGCGAGGGAAATCGAACCGCACTTGGAACTGGAGTGAAAAGATCGTCGATGCCGACCGTACCGGACGCGCGCAACATGCTCGCGCGATCGCTCTCCGTGTGTGGATTAAATGTCATGGTTCCCTTCTTGAGTAAATCACCCGGACCTGCGGCGGCGCCATGAAAAGCGGAGCTTCAGCCCCCTAATGCGCGGTCGATTTGGCGAACGCATCGTAATCTTCAGCCGCCATCAGAGTTTCGACCTGCTGCAAGTTGTCCAGTTTGACGCGAACGAGCCAGGCCTGATCGTATGGTGACTGGTTTATCGTCTCCGGAGTAGCGAGCGCGTGTTCGTTGCGCTCCACCACCTCGCCGTCAATCGGTGAAAATATGTCGTTCGCCGCCTTGACCGATTCCACGATCCCAAATGCTTGATTGAAAGCGATTGCATCGCCGACTTCGGGAAGTTCGAGATAGGTGATGTCGCCCAGTTCTGATTGGGCGAAATCCGTGACGCCGATCGTCGCCACATCGCCGTCGATCGAAACCCACTCGTGCGTCTTGGTGTATTTCCGATCAGTCGGTGAAGTCATCGGCTTTGCCTCTTTCTGAATATGCTGTGGATCGCTACGCGTCGCGGTGTCGTCGATAAAACGGAAGCTTGACTTGTTTGGCCTGCACGGGACGACCCCGGATGACGATTTGCAGTGGCTTTCCGACTCCCGCCGCCGGGGAGTCGATGAGCGCCAGCCCAATGTCTGAATCAAGTGTCGGCGAATGGGCGCCGCTCGTCACCACGCCAATAGTCTTGCCATCGAGCTGCACCTCATAGCCATGTCTGGCAGTCCCAGCTCGCTCCGACAATTGAAATCCGACGGTACGCCGGGGTGGACCGGATGCTTTTACCTTCGCTATCGCATCCCTGCCAATAAAGTCTCCCTTGTCAAGTTTAACGGCCCATCCCAGACCCGCTTCGAGTGGGCTGATATCGTCGCCCAGCTCATTGCCATACAGCGGCATGCGTGCTTCCAGGCGAAGTGTATCGCGCGCGCCGAGTCCCACCGGCACCAGACCCATGGGCCGCCCTGCTTCCAGAAGCGCATCCCACAAGTCACCCGTTCGCTCGTTAGGCACGTAGAACTCGAATCCGTCCTCACCGGTGTATCCGGTTCTCGCTACGAGTAACGGGATGCCGGCAACCTGCGCGCGCAGCCAATGAAATGGCCCGAGCTCGCCAAGATCGATGGTCGTCTGTTGGGCGACGATGCGCTCGGCATTTGGTCCTTGAATGGCAATCATTCCGAATTCATCGGAAACGTCCGTCACACTGACATCGAGATCCGATCGGCGCGCTTGCTGGTGGAGCATCCACGCGACGTCTTTCGCATGGTTGGCGGCGTTGACAACCACAAAATAGTCCGGCTCATCGGGGAGTCGATAGACAATAATGTCATCGATAACACCACCCTGCTCGTTGGGCAGCAGGGAATATTGGGCGTCGCCAGAGTCCAGAACAGAGACGTCGTTGGTCGTGATGAACTGGAGAAAATCAAGTGCATCACCGCCAGCAATTCGCACCTGACCCATATGACCCAGGTCGAACAACCCGGCTGCGGCACGTACCGCGCGATGCTCGTTGAGGATGCCGGAATACTGAATCGGCATCAACC
>JACCXM010000363.1 GCA_013697005.1 Chloroflexia bacterium
CGGTAGCGCAGCCGGCGGAAGCCCTTGAGCCAGCCGAGCGTCCGCTCGACGACATAGCGCTTCCGCTGGAGCATGGCGTCTTCGGCGTACAACTCGCCCTTCGCCTGCTCAGGTGGGATGCAGGATCGGGTCGGGATGAGCGGCTGGAATCCATGATCGTGGACAAAGCGGCGAAACCGCAGACTGTCGTACCCCTTGTCGGCCAGCAGCGTTGGCTCGGTGGACTTCGCTGCATCGGGCAAGATGCCATGCAGGATTGCCGGCGGTTTATAGATGTTGGCCAGAGTGAGGAACCCCAGAGCACCGTCGTGGCGGCGGTGCCCGGGGTGGACAGCGTCGAGTCCGAGGGCGACGAGGTGCTGGCGGCCACCGCCGATGGTCCCGCCACCGTCTCGCCGATCGTCGTCGCCCTGGCCGCGTCTGGGGTGCAAGTGCGCGCGCTGACCCTGCGCGAACCGACGCTCGACGACGTGTTCCTCACCCTCACCGGTCAGCATCTGCACATGGAAGGAGAAGCCGCATGAGTGCCGTCCAAGCGCCCGCCCGAACGGGCAACACGCGATTTGGCGCCGACGAACGTGAGCGGGCGGATGGCCGCCCGGCCGGGGGCAACCTGGCGCGGCCAGCCGGGTTCTGGGCCGATCTGTGGGCAGTGGCCGGCCGCTCGCTGCGCGCATTGACCCGCGAACCAGCGGTGCTCATCCCATCGTTGATCATTCCCGTCTTTTTCTTCGTCGTCAATCTCGGCGCGCTGCAAGACTTCGCCGAGCGCGGTATCCCCGGGCTCGACTACCGTGCCTTTCAGCTGCCGACCGCGATTGTCTTCGCGGTGACGGGTGTCTCGCGCGCCCACGCCGTCGTGACCGATATCCAGTCCGGCTATTTCGATCGGCTCCTGATGAGCCCGGTGCGCCGGCTGCCGCTGTTGTTGGGGATGATGGCCGCCGACTTCGTGCAGATCATCGTGCTATCCGTACCCGTGGTGGTGCTTGGCGCCATCGTCGGTGTGCGGTTCGAAACCGGATTGGCCGGGATGCTGCTCTTCCTGCTGATGTCCGGATTCTGGGGTCTGGCCTTTACCGGATTCTCGTACGCGATCGCGCTCAAAACCGGCTCGGCGGGCGCGGTCAATTCCAGCTTCATCCTCTTCTTCCCGTTCGCCTTCCTGACGACCGCGACGTTGCCACTGGAAGCGCTGACCGGGTGGATGGCGGCGATTGCCCGCTTCAACCCGATGACCTATCTCTTGGCCTCGCTGCGCTCCCTCCTCTACGGCGGCTGGCAACCGCAGATGTTGGTTCAGGGAGTCGCGGCGATCGTTCTGGTCGGCGTGGTCAGCATTGGACTCGCCCTGGCCGCGCTGCGCGGCCGCGTGGCCCGCGGATAAGACGGACGTCGGATGTCGCACGGACCACCTGTAGGGGCACGGCATGCCGTGCCCAAGGCGTCGCCCGCCCCTCGCTCTTCCGACTTCCGACTTCCGGCTCAGGGAAACCATGTCCGCTCTCTTCGTCACCGGCGACATCCACGGCCATGTGGTGAAGGTTCGCGCGTTATTGCGCGACGCCGGGCTGATCGATGCTGACGCAACATGGACCGGCGCCGACAGCTCGCTCTGGTTCATGGGCGATCTGGTCGATCATGGTCCGGATGGCATTGGCGCCATCGCTTTCCTCATGCGTCTGCAAGGGGAGGCGGCAGCGGCCAACGGTCGCGTCGGGGTGCTCCTCGGCAATCACGACGTCTTATTGCTCGCCGCCGATCGCTTCGGAGCCGAGCCGTTCCCCGGCACGGACAAGACCTTCCGCGATATCTGGGAACAGAGCGGCGGTCAGACCAGCGATCTCGATCGCCTGACCCCTGAGCACGCGCGATGGCTGGCGTTCCTTCCGGCGATGGCGCGGGAAGGCGATGGGCTCCTCGTCCACGCCGACGCCCTCTTCTACTCCGGCTACGGCGACTCGATCACGGACGTCAACGCGAACGTGCAGGCACTCCTGCAGAGCAATGACCCCGCACGCTGGGCCCGCCTGCTCAACGCGTTCGGTGAGCACCGCGCATTCACCGGTGCGTCAGGAACCGCCGCCGCCGAGACGTTCCTGCGCCGCTTCGGTGGCGAGCGCATCGTCCACGGCCACACCCCGATCACCAAGATGACCGGCCAACCGCCCGCGACAGTGCGCGAGCCGCTCCTCTACGCGAGCGACCGCGCGCTCAACCTCGACGCCGGGCTGTACCTCGGCGGCCCCGGCTTCGTGTATCGGGTTACAGGGTGATCTCAATCACCTTCGTCCACAGCAGCAGATCCTCGGTCGGCGCGACGGAGACGGTTCCGGTCGCCCCCAGGTATTGACCGGATCCCCCCACAATCGTCCGCGTCGAGGGCTGTGCGCCAGCGAGCTGGATACCCTGCAGCTCGAGCGTGCTGCCGTCCGCAAAGAGAATCGTTTCGTTGAGGAGGCACTCAAACTCGGCATTGAGGGCAATGCAGCTGCCCTGGCTCGTCGCACCCGTGTCGGTCGTGTTGGACTCGTCATAGAGCGCGTTCGGTCCCCACACCCGCAGGTCGCCGGCGGCTGGACCCTCGCTCTCCTCTTGCAGGACGTCGGTCATGGCGTCGTTGTGCTCGACCAGAACCAGGGTCGTAGTCCCGCCCGCCGGAGTGGCGCTTTGGGCGCTGGTGCGCACGGCCAGCAAACCACCCCCAGTCAGCATGACCGCGAGTGCAACAAGTGCGCAGAGAAGAAACGGACGGCGCATGGAGTCCTCCTTCGGACACGGATTCACGATCGGCCGCCGGTCGTGGCCGGGGTCCGCATCCTACCTGAACTCGCGCCGTTGCACCGTCAGTCGCGGGCGGGCCGTTCCTGCACCGCCCAGCCATTACCGTCCGGATCGCTGAAGAAGATGAATGAGTTCCAGACCCCGCCCCGCCCCGCAACCAGAACCCCGTCGTCATAGTGCTGGATAGGGCTGACCGCTACTCCCCGCTGGATCAGTGCGGCCCGCGCCGCATCGACGTCGGATACGACGAGCTGGATACCTTGCACCGATCCTGGGGTTGATTCGACCATTCCCGTGCCGATGGCGATCGAGCAGGCCGAGCCGCGCGGGGTCAGTTGCACCACCCGCACCGCATCGCCGATGCGGGTGTCGTGGTCGACGACGAACCCGACCTGCTCGCTATAGAAGCGCTTGGCCCGGTCCACATCCGTGACCGGAATGACCACCAGCTCGAGCTTCCACTCCATCGTGTATCGTCCTCATGTGTGGCGAATATCTTCGGCCTTAAGCGCGTACCTAGTCGGCGGCCTCCGCCATCCGCCATCCGCCTCCCCCAGACCGAGTGCGGCGAGGATGAAGGCATACGTGAACGCGATCTCCCGCTGCGCGTTGTAAAACCCGGAATCGCCCTGGTGACCGGCCCCGAGATTGGTCCGCAGCAGGAGGCGGGAATTATCACAACAGGTCGCACGCAGCTTCGCCGTCCACTTGGCGGGTTGCCAGTACGGAACCTGGTCGTCCTCGATTCCCGCCGTGATAAATAGGCGTGGATAGGTCTGCGCCGAAACGTTGTCGTACGGGGAATAGGAGCGGATATAGTCACGATAGACCGGGTCGCGCGGATCGCCCCACTCGACAAACTCGGCGGTCGTCAGTGGCAGGCTGGGATCGAGCATGACTCGCAACACGTCGACGAAGGGAACCTGGGCCACCAGCGCCTGAAACAGTTCCGGCCGCTCGTTGGCGAGCACCCCCATCAGGATGCCCCCGGCGCTGCCGCCCTGCGCCACCAACTG
>JACCXM010000459.1 GCA_013697005.1 Chloroflexia bacterium
GCGGACCGTCGACATAACTCCCGATGATGGGGAAAATGTTTCGCACCTGAGCAACCTCGTCGACCGCCGTTTCGAAAATCTCCCGCTGCGCGTCGTAGCAAAGCCGCTTGACCCATTTCCAGTAGTAATCGAGCAGGGTGCCGCTCTCGTAAAAACGGATGCGCTGCGCGTTGGGAATCAGGTAGAACGCGGCCTCTGGCGGCGCGCCCCGATCGAGCAGCGCGCTGCGGGCGTCGGTGAGGGCCCGGACCGTCGCGTCATACTCGGCCAGGGCCTCTCTATTCTGCCGGATGGCCCAGGGAACGATGACATCTGGCTCGCGGCTGTGCCAGGCCAGCAGCGCCGGTCGTGACCCCATCGTGCCCCGGTGCCGCTGGTTCTGCGCGTCCTCGGCCATGCTGATCCGCTTCGCCCAGGTAAACGTCACATGACCCATCGTCTGCATCAGTTTCGATTGCATTCCGAGGAACAGCGGATGACCCAGATACGGATTCTGCGTCGGATCGAGCACCTGCGCCAGGGCCTCCCCGTCTGGGAGCGTCTCCGCGGTGGCGGCGAGCACCGCGCGCACCGCGTCCGCCATGACTCGCTCCGCATCAGGATCGAAGCTGACCAGCCGGCTGTTTGCCTCGCCCAGCGAAGCATCGAACGCCTGCAGCGAAGCAGCGGTCTCGGTCTCTGGAGGCACAACCGCCCCCCGCCAGGCGGCGAGCGCCCGCGCCTCCAGGGTCTCGTCCGTGTCGAGGAGCCGCAAATCGAGTGGGTAGTCTGGCGCACCGAGGAAATAAGGATCGACGGCGAGTACCTCGGCCACCATGCGCTCGACGATGGCGCGCACTTCGGCCGGGACGTCCGGTTGGCTCGCCAGCACGTGGTACCGCAGCAGCGTCAGCCCATTGATGGTGTGGTAGAGGTGGGCCGGGGTGGCCAGGGGGAGGACATAGCGGGCAACTTCCTGGGCACGCTTCTGCACCGCATCGGAGAACTGGCCCTCGGCGATCGACCCCTTCGCCTTCGCCCGCGCCGGAAAGACGCCGCCATAGCGCGCGGCCATGTCTGGCACGAGCAGATCGGTGAGATTGCGATACCCCTCCAGCGCCCGCTGAATTGCGCGCTGGTAGATCTCCAACTCGGCCGGGGGCAGGTCGGGCGTGACCATCGTCTCACCGGTGACCTCTCGGTAACGCTGGGAAACCTGCTCCGAGTTGTAAAACGGATGGGCGTGAAAAAAACTCCAGATGGCGAGGCGGGAGACATTGTCGAGGACGAAAACGAAATTGGCGTGTTGCAGCGTGGTGTGGTGTCCGGCGGCGAAGAGATCGGCGTAGAGCTTCATCGCCCGCTGCCTCCGATGGGCGCGGTCGGCGGTCTTGACCGGGTTCGCTCCCGCCGGGTCCGGTTCGGAGACGAGTTTGCGCACCGTCTCGACCTTCGCCGGCCGCCCCCCATAGCAGCTCCAGGCGGCGGCGACCGCCAGCGCGAAGGGGTGCTGGGTCGATTCCTCGCGTAATAGGGTGACCCCCGGCGCCGCCGAGTGGAACGGCCAGGAGCTTGAACCTGAAGTGGATTGGTTGGGGGGAAGCATCGCGTTGGTGGTCAAGCGTGATTCAATCATGGCCCCTGCGCCCGGTCGACGTGCGAATGCCATGCGGGGCGTTCTGCAGGGAGAGCGTGAGTCAGTATAGCGGCCGCGGGAGGGATCAGCCGGTCGGCGGCCGCGGTTGGTCGTCCCGCTCCTGATCCAGACGCTGCTCCCCATTTCGTTGCCAGGGCCAGCGTCGTCCCGGCCGGAGGAAAAATCCATAGATCGCGCCACCGATGAAGAGAATCATCAGCGCGGTTCCCAGCCACGACGGCCCCTCGAACCGGAATCGCGTCCCGGTGGCGATGCTGAATAGCAGCACCAGCGCGACGGCCCCGCAGAGCACCAGCAGAATCAGCCCAATCGCGTTCTCCCGGTTGAACACAATCAGCCCCCACCCGCCTGGCCGGAAATGATCTCCCCAGCCACCGTCAGCACATCGGCCGTGGGATCGCCGCTGTCGGCAAGCGCGGAACCGCCGATGCGAAACATGATCGGTCCTTCCTGGGCATAGAGCACGGTCAACGTCACGCCTTCGGATTCGCCCACCAGCAAGCGCGCGCTCTCGCCCAGAGCCGGCGCCTCGACCTCTTGCAGCCCCTGCGCGAGGATCACCTCGTCCGAAAACACCACCAGGGCATCCGCGGCGGACTCGGCATCGGCGAAGCGATGAACGCTGAAATTGAGAAACGTCGTACCGTTCGGACTCGGCGCACTCTCGTCGGCGATGAAATCGCGGTAGGCATTCCCGGACCATCCCCAATCGTCGAGGAGCTGCGCGGCTTCGGCGGTGCCGCCGATGGCGGTCACGACCTCTTCCTTACTGCGCTCCGCTTCGTCCGCCAGGATGAATCCCGCCGGGATTTCCTCCTGAGTGGGCAGAAAATCGAGCAGGGGCAGCGTCTGGGCCGAGATATCGCGGTCGCGTGAGGCTGGCTCCGTCGCTTCCGCCACCGCCGCCGGGTCCGCTTCCGTTTCCGCTTCCGAGTCCGGGGTGGCCGTGGTTTCGACGGCCACGGTCGGTGTCACGGTCGCCAACGCATTCGGCAGCGCGGCCGATGCCGGGTCCGGCGCGGGTGTCCCCGGCGCGCTGGCCTGAGACTCGGCGGTCGGCCCCGCCGCGGGCGGCATGATGAGCCCGCGTACGGCATCGCGAAACACCCAGCCCAGACCAACCAGCAGCCCGAGCGCGACTACGACCACGGCGATCCCGCGCAGCACTCCCCGTTGCCGGCGCTGGCGGCGGGGCATCAGGGGCGAAAGCGTCGCGCCGCTCGTCGCGCCACTCTCGGCGCCTGGGTAATACACCTGCTCCCCGGGCGTCGGATACAAACGCTCGCCGATACCCGCCGTTTCCGGCGATCCGGGGAGCTCAAATGGGCGGGACGATCGCGGCTGCGGCGGTCGTGGTTCCATGCGCGACGATGACCTCGTAACCGGCAAAGGCGGTGCAACCGACACCGTGATGGCGCGGCCCACCTCGTTCGAGTATAGCGGCGGGGGTTGGTGATCCCTCCCGCCGTGCGCGACAAACTGCTCCCTGTCGCTGGTTTTAGTACGAACGACGGCCCCATCCCGGACGTTCCCGAGGGTGACGGGGCGACGGGGTGAAGCCACGACGAATATGGCAAGACGACAAGAAACGCCGCAACCCGCAACCCGCAACACTGACACCCTGACACCCTGACACCCTGACACCCTGACACCCGCGTGCTGGTACTCTTGCGTGCTGGCAACCGTTGGCTCACCCGCGGTAGGAGGCAACGCCATTTCCACGTCCACGGCTACGATCGCCGGCCATGCCTATCCGCCTGAGCTGGCGCCCCGGCAGGCCACACGGCCAATCGATGCCACGGTCCGCGTGCCCGGTTCGAAGAGCATCACCAATCGCGCCTTGCTGGTGGCCGCGCTGGCCGATGGCCGTAGCGAGCTCCTGGGCGCGTTGCACAGTGAAGACACCCGCTACATGGCCGCGGCGCTGAACAACCTGGGTGTACACGTGGCGAGCGACGAGGCAAACGCGAGCTTCCGTATCGCAGGCGGCGGCGGCACATTTCCCGCGATGGAGGCCGATCTTTTCGTCGGTAACTCCGGAACCACGATGCGCTTTCTCACCGCCGCGCTGCCGCTCGGACACGGGCGCTACCGCATCGACGGTGTGCCGCGGATGCGGTTGCGGCCAATCGCCCCATTGCTCGAAGCCCTCAATGACCTCGGCGCGGACGCGCGCGGCGAAGCCTCCGCCGGGTGCCCACCGGTGGTGGTCGAGGCCGCCGGTCTCCGTGGGGGGCGGACGCGAATGGCGGGGAATCTCTCCTCGCAGTACTTCAGCGCCTTGCTGCTCGCCGCCACCTATGCCCGCGACGGGGTCGCCATCGAAGTGTCAGGCGATCTCGTTTCCAAACCGTATCTGCCCATGACCACCGCCACCATGGCGGCGTTCGGGGTGACTGCCGATCTCGACACCGCCACCTGGCGGCGGCTCGGGGTTCGCTCCGGACAACGCTACACCGGCCGCACATTTGCCATCGAACCGGACGCCTCCAATGCCTCCTATTTCTTCGCGGCGGCGGCGGTGACAGGCGGCCGCGTGCGGGTCGAAGGATTAGGCCGCGGATCGCTGCAAGGCGACCTCCAATTCATCAATGTGCTGCGGCAGATGGGCGCCGAGGTGGAGATCGCGGACCAGTTCACGGAAGTCCGCGGTCCGCGTGATGGCGAATTGCGCGGCGTCGATCTCGACCTGGGCCCCATCTCCGACACCGCGCAGACCCTGGCCGCGATCGCGCCGTTCGCCTCCGGTCCGACCACGATTCGCGGTATCGCGCACGCCCGGCTCAAGGAGACCGACCGCGTGGCAGCGCTCGCTACCGAGCTGCGGCGGTTGGGCCAGGAGGTCGACGAGTTCCCGGATGGTGTGCGCATCACGCCACGGCCGATCCAGGCAAGCGATGTCGATACCTATGATGACCACCGCATGGCGATGAGCTTTGCCGTCACCGCGCTGCGCGCGCCAGGGCTGCGGTTGCGCGATCCCGGTTGCGTCGCCAAGACGTTCCCAGCATTTTTCGACGTGCTCGACGCGGTTACTCCCTAACGCGATGAAGCGGACACCGGGCCCCACTCCCGCCTCCGTCCCGCTCTTCTCCCGCTGGGATGCCTTGCTCGCCGGATTGGTCTTCGTGGTAGCCCTCTGGGTCAACCTCGGCGCGGTCGCCACCACCGAGTTTCACCGCGACGAAGCGCGCTGGGTGCATCGGGCCCGCTTTCTGGGCGAGTTGCGCCATCCGGCGGGCGACTATTGGCAGGAGAGCGAGCTGATGATGGGGCAACCGCCCCTCGGCTCATACGTCATGGGACTGGGGCTCGTCCTGCAAGACCGCGACCTCGACACGAACGGGTTCTACAACTTCCATTATGGGCAAGACTGGAACCGCCGCCACGGCAACCTGCCGGATGAAGCTGATTTGGCCGCGGCGCGGCGCACGAATGGTGTCATTGGGGCCCTCCTCGCCGCGAGCGTCTACCTGATCGCGCGGGGACTTTCCAACCCAGTCGCCGGTATCGCCGCCGCGGCGCTGCTGATCCCGCATCCGTTGTCGATCTATCTTTCCAGTCTGGCCGGGTCGGACGCCCTGGTGACACTCCTCGTGGCCTGGGCGGCCCTCGCGGCGATGCTGCTGGCGCAACGGCCGACCTGGCCGCGGGCGCTGCTGCTGGGAATCCTGCTCGGTCTCGGCGGCGCCGCCAAGTTGAGCCCCCTGGCGCAGACGATCCCATTGGCGGCGGCCGGGCTGGTATTGGTCATCCACGGCTGGCGCGGCTCGGGTCCGGGCGCCAGGCACGATGGCATCCTGGGCTGGCGATTGCTGGTCCAACCGGCGCTGGCCGCGGCCACCTTCGTCGTCGTCTTTCCCTATCTCTGGCCGGACCCGATTCGCCGCACCCTCGCCCTGTTTCGTTTCCGCGCCATCGAAATGCACAATCAGGGGGTGATCTGGAGCGAGCTCAATGTGCATGGCCCAATTGACGCGCTGGGGCGGATCGGCAATTGGCTGGGCGAGGTCGACTCCGTCACCGGTCAGGGAGTCGATGCCGTCGCCCGGCTCTTTGGCGCGACCTGGAAACCCATGGGATTCGATCTGGTGCTCGCGGTCATCGGGGCGCTCATGCTGCTCGCGCTTGCCATCCAACGTGGGCTGGGCAGCCGCTGGGCGCTGGCGGCGCTGGTGCTGGGGGGCCAGGTGGCGCTGGTCGTTTTTGGCATGCGCGCCGACTTTTCCCGGTACCTGCTGCCGGTATTGAGCGCCACGGCGGTCTGCGGCGGGCTCGTCGCCGGCGCGGTTTGGGATGTGGCGTGGGCGCGGATCGCGCGGCGGCGGGGAGCGCGTCGCCCCACTCCCGAAGCGACCGCGCTGGCCGGAGAACCGGTCAGGTCTTGAGAGACGGACACGGCAACCCAACCCCGCGGCCAACCGGCGGTCCGGCCGTCACGCGATTCGCAACCCGGCGCGACCAACGGCTGAGCTACGAATCGAGCGGTCCCCACGATGGCCTCGCGGTTCTCGCTCTCCACGACCTCCTCGCCGATCGCCGCCAGTTCGGGCTGCTCGGCGAGCAACCCACCGGGACCGCAATCCGGCTGACCCTCCCCGATGCCCGTGGTCATGGCGCCTCGCCGATGATTTCCGGCCGCGCCTACCCAGCGGCGGAATTGGTCGCCGACGCCCTCGCCGTGCTCGATGCCGAAGGAGTCGCGCAGACCCACGTCGTCGCGCTCGGCTGGGGCGCGTTAACGGCCCTCGGGATGGCGGCACAAGCGCCGGGGCGGGTGGCATCGCTCGTCCTGGCGGCGCCCTATGCTCCAGGTCTTCTCGCCGCCGCGGAGGAGACCGAGCCGCGGGCGGAGCGAGCGCGGCATCGGGACACGATTCAGGAGGCGGCGACCGCCTCCGAGAAAGGACAGACCGACCGCGCCCTCGATCTCGTTCTCGGCGTCCGTCTGGGCGAGAACTGGCGAGAGGCGCTGCCGAAACCGCGGCTTGCCTCCATCCGGCGCGCGGCGAGCAATCTCGCGCCACTGTTGACCGGAATGAGCGCGGAACCGTTCCCCCGCGATGCGCTCGCGGCCTTCGCGGCGCCGGTCACGATCCTGCTCGGCGAGGATGCGCCCGATTACGAACGCGGCACCGCGGAACGTCTAGCCTCTCTCCTTCCCCAGGCGAGTATCGAGTTGACCCGATTCGACAGGGAAACCCCGGTGGGAACCGGCGTCGAGTGGATGCCGGCAATCGCCCGCGCGCTCATGACTCGCATCGCCTGACAAGAGCGCGGCGCGGCAGCCACACCGTTCCTGTTACGATGCCAACTCGATTTCGCGATCGATGCCGGCCAAACCGTCGGAAAGGAGCACCCGATGAGCCAATCCGAGTCCGCGCGCACCATGCAGACCATCGTCGACGGTGGCGCCGCCAGCCGTCTCAGCCGTCGGTCCCTGCTGCGCGGCGCCGCGGCGGTGGGGGCCGCCGTCCCGGTTGCCGCCAGCGGTGGAGGATCGGTGGCGCAACCGGCTGCTGCCGCCGTGGCGTGGCAAGCAGACCCGGCCACGTTGACGATCGCGATGAACGGATCGCCCTCCGACCTCGATCCCCACTCCGTCTACGACTATCGCTCGGCGATGCCGCTGCGCGGACCCTACGAGAGTCTGATTGCCCTCGATGGCAGCGCCACCGATAGCTACGTGCCGGTCATCGCGGAATCGTGGGAACCGAACGAGGATAAAAGTGTCTGGACGTTCACGATCCGATCCGGAGTGACCTTCCACGACGGCACGCCGGTCGATGCCGAGGCGGTCCGCAAGTCGTTCGAGCGTTTCCTGACGATGGGGCTGGGACCGGCTGGGGCCATGCGCCGCTTCATCCAGGAGCCGGAGCAGATCACCGCGCCCGACGCGAGCACGGTCGTGTTCGACTGCGGCGCGCCGCAACCTCTCCTGGAGGCATATCTCTCCAGCCAGTACGGACCGCTCGTGCTCAACGTCGATGTCGCCATGCAAAACGAGGTCGATGGTGATCTGGGGCACGCCTGGGCGATGCTCAACGAAGAAGGACTCGGTACCGGTCCCTATCGCATTGTCTCTTTCGAACCAGAGGAGCAGCTCATTCTGGAGCGCTTCGCGGAGTATTGGGGCGGGTGGGAAGGAAGCCACTTCGACCGCGTCATCTTCCGCGTCGTCCCCGAGAACGAAACCCGGCGCCAACTGATCGAACAAGGAGAGGTCGATATCGTCGACAACTTGACGCCTGAAGCCAACGACGCGCTAGTCGCCAACCCGGAGCTGGTCATCGACCGCTCCTATAGCGCCGAGGTCGACTACATCATCCTCACCGAAGCTGGACCCTTGGCTACACCAGAGGCGCGCCAGGCGATGTGTTGGGCGTTCCCCTATGACGAGGTGGTCGAGGGGGTTTTTCGCGGGTATGGCAAGCGCGCCATCGGCGGCGTCTCGGAGCTGGTGGCTGGGTTCGCTCCAGAGACATTCCAGTACACGACCGATCTCGACAAGGCGCGGGAGTTGCTCGCCACCGCTGGCGTGCCGGAAGGCACCGAAATCGTCCTCACCCAGGAGTCAGGCTACGAGGACGTCACCGCGGCGGTGCAGCTTTTTCAGCAGAATCTGGCCCAGATCGGCATCACCCTCAGCATCCAGTCGGTCGATCTCAGCACCTTCACCGGGATCATGTTTGGCGAGATGGACGCCGCGGAACGGCCCAACATGATGCCCTGGTTCTGGTGGCCCGATTACAACGATGCCTACAACCACCTCTACCCCCAGATCGCCTGCGACCAATGGGGTGTGGCCGGGACGAACGGCGGCTACTACTGTAATGAAGAGGTGCAGTCACTATTCGAGACCAACCGGGACGAACCGGACCCCGCCAAATACCAGGCAGCATTGAGCGAAATCCAGCAGATCATCGCCCGCGACGACCCACCCGCGATCTACTACATGCAGCGGCAGTGGACGACGGTGCTGCGCAACGACATCGAAGGATTCGTCTTCAACCCGATCAACATCGGCACATTCAACTTCTACACCATGTCCCGCACTGGTTGAACGCGCCTAACGATCCGCGTTGTCATCAAGCAAGCAGATGAATAGCGAGAGAGATGAATGGTTCAGCCAGTCGCGGCGCGTCGCCTGCCGGCAGGTTGTTGAACCAGGTTTCGACGCGGATCGACCGTTGCGACTCGGTCGAGCATGGTCTGGCGAACCAGTTCAACAGGTCCGACCCCGGCACTCTTGGCGAGATGCTCAATGTCGCGGAACTCCTCGCGCGAGAACCGTACGCGGAGAATAGCGCCCGGCGTGCCGATAGTGCGGCCCTCGATCGGTGTGTCCCAATCCCAGGTATCGGGATCCATCAGTTCTCGTTCTTCGTCGTCAAGTGGCTCTTGGGTCGTGTCGCGCATGGTTTCGGCATTCATCCTGGTCTCCTTTGCAGCAGGATGGCGGCCCCGCCCGGCTTGCAATACCGGGCCGTTTTCGGTCGCCAGACGATTGCATCATCGGTGGCGACAATCGGAATGGCAAGGCAACGACCCTGATCATCTGTTCCGAGCAGGACATGGGATGCAGTGCGGTCTTTGCGATTGCGCATCACGGTCCAGAGCCTATCCAACACCGCGTAGAGTTGATCAGAAACAATGCCATGGCCCCAGAGTTTGGTGACGTTTCGATCGGAGAGATCGAAATCCGCAATGTCGATCCGAGCCATCGAGTCCGCTCCGACTGTCACTCAACAATGAGCCTACTTCACTTATGCATGGCTCGCTACCCGTGCCCATCCGATCGGTATGACCAAGACAACGGGCCGCAGGCGGATAGGCTGCAGCATGCATGGCTAGTCGGCCTGCGCGGAAGCGAGCGCTGCCCGCTTGATGAACGCGTGTGCGGAAAGCCCTTCAGCACGAGCGCGCTGGGCGATGAGGTGGTGCTCCTCATAAGTCAGATTGATCGGCAAAAGGGCGAGGGGGTTCTCAGCGACGACGACCTCCAGGGGGTTGTCCCAGTCCCAGAATTCTGGGTCCATGAGCTTGCGTTCTTCGTCATCGAGGGGCTCGTGAAGTTGATCGTACCGAATGGGTTCGCTCATGGCTCGACTCCGTGCATCACACCACGAACGCCGCCAGCGCCATGGCCGCGGCGGCGATCAAGACGCCGAATCCGAACAGGAGTAATGAATAGCGGAAGAATCCCAACTTGCGCACCGTGATCCGCGCATTGGTGACGATCTGCCCGGCAAGATCGACCGCGAACTTGCTTGGCGGCGGCTCGTCGCCTTCCTGACCGAAGTACATCTCGGCAATAGCCTGCGCCAGGGCCCGGGGCTCGTAACGCGCCAGATGACCGTAAAAGAGGAGGTTATCCCCCGCGCTCGGCTTATCCCGATCGCCAACGAGAAACTTTTCCAGATCCGTCGAGGGCAGGAACGAAGCGACCGCCAGCATGAGACTCACCATCAGCGCGATCGCGCCAAGCCCCAGTCCGACCCCGGCGATGGTCGGAATCGGCGGCCCCGCCACCAGAAACGTGACGATCACGCCCAGTCCGGTCGAGGAGAGTCCGACCGCACCAGTGTTCTTCGTCTCCGCGAATTTGAGCCAGTCGATGACCCGGTTGAGGAGATCGGAGAGCCGGATTTCGACGTCGCGTTTGACATCCGTCGTCATGCCGTCAGCGCCGGCCGCGATTGTAGGGGCGACGCCTGCGTCGCCCGCGTTCCTCACCGAACTGGAACGATTTGGCAACAGGACTGCTTATGGTGCTATCGACCATGTATCGACCTCAGAACTGTCCTGCCACTCAGAACGCCACGTTGGCGCCGCCCTTGAGACCGAGCATCGCGCGCGCCTCGTCGGGGGTCGCCGGTTCGAGGGAGAGCTCGCGCAGGATACGCACCGTCTTGGCGACGAGATCGGCATTCGATTGCGCCAACTCGCCCTTACCGAGATAGATATTGTCCTCCATCCCGGTGCGCACATTGCCTCCCATGATCGCTCCCATGGTGATCAAATTGAACTGATGCCGCCCCGCCCCCAGGATGCTCCAGATGTAGTCGCTGCCCAGCAAACGGTCTGCCGTGCGCTTCATGTGCAGAAGGTCTTCCGGGTCAGTCCCTATTCCCCCCAGGATCCCGAAGATGGTCTGCACGAACAGCGGCGGTTGCACCAGCCCCCGGTCGAGGAAATGAGCCAGATTGTACAGATGCCCGACGTCGTAACACTCGAACTCGAAACGTGTGCCGTGCGCCCCCATCGTCTCCAGCAGCCGTTCGATGTCGGCGAAGGTGTTGCGGAAGATGTGGCCGCGCGACATCTCCAGGTAGCCCGGTTCCCAATCGTGCTTGAACTCCTTGATCCGGCTGGCCATCGGATAGAGCCCGAAGTTCATCGACCCCATGTTGAGCGAGCACATCTCCGGTTTCATGCGCAGCGGACCGGCCAGCCGCTCGTCGATCGTCATCGTCTGCGCGCCGCCGGTGGTGATATTGATGACCGCGTCGGTCTCATCCTTGATGCGAGGCAGAAACCGCAGAAACGCCTCCGGGTCTGGCGTTGGTTGCCCGGTCTCCGGCACGCGGGCATGGAGATGAAGAATCGCCGCCCCGGCTTCCGCCGCGCCGATGGCGTTCCCGGCGATCTCGTCCGGGGTGATCGGCAGATACGGTGTCTGCGACGGGACGTGGATCGACCCCGTAATCGCGCAGGTGACGATGACTTTACGAGATGAGGGTGATGGGGTGATGGGGTGATGGGGTGATGGGGAGTTACGGTTCATGACAGGCGACTCCTGACGTTACATCCTCAATCCGTTCGCGTTTAGCGTTGGCCCAGGAACCAAGTTAAAACCACCTATCACCCTAACGCCCCATCACCCTATCACCCTCGACAAATTGGCGATCTCCACCGGCTCGCGCTCGCCCTCCGGGGAGAAACCAAAGACCTGGCCGTAAAAATCGAGCTCGCCGTCCAGCGCGCGTTGGATGTTTTCCGCGCGGCGGCACCCGTGCCCTTCGCCATTGAACACCACCATCGCGACCGGCAGCCCGCGCGAAGCCATCGCCTCGTACATCGTCTCCGCCTGATCGGGTGGCACGACGGTGTCTTCGCTCCCCTGAAAGAGAATCAACGGTTCGGTGAACCCCTCCAGATGGTGAATCGGCGAGCGCTCCATGTACATATCCTTGCGCTCGGGGTAGGGACCGATCAACCCATCCAGATAGCGAGACTCGAACTTATGGGTATCGGTCGTCATCGTCTCCAGGTCGCTGATACCGAAATGGCTGGCTCCGGCGCGGAAGAGATCGCGGAAGGCGAGGGTGGCCAGCGTCGTGTAGCCGCTGGCGCTCCAGCCCCGGATGGCGGTGCGCTCGAGATCAACCACCCCGCGCGCGATCAGATAACGCGCGCCGTTGACATGGTCGTCGACGTCGACGATGCCCCAGGCGTCATTGAGACGCTGCCGGTAGGGCCGGCCATAACCCGTGCTGCCGCCGTAGTTGACGTCGAGCACGGCGAATCCGCGCGATGTCCAGAACTGCGTCCCCAGATTCAGCGATGTCGATGTTGCCCCGGTGGGTCCGCCGTGGCTCTGCACGAGCAGTGGCGGCAACTCTCCGTCGGGTGCGGAAAAGTCCTGATTCCGGGGCAGATAAAGAAACGCGTGCGCCGTCAGACCGCCTTCGGTCGGGAATTCGACCGGCTCGGGGATGGAGAGATAGCCGGAGTCGATCTCGGTATCGAGCGCGCGTTTGATCGTCTCGAACCCGCCACGCGCCGGATCGTAACGGACGACCGCCGCGGCAAGCGCCGGCCCCGCACCGATCATGACCGCGGAGCCTTGCTCCGCGAACGGTTCGTCGATCTCGGTAAAGGGTGTCTCGATTGGCGATACCTCTCCCCGCTGGGATTGCGTATCGATCGTCCCCAGGCGCCACCTGCCGTCTCGTGTGTACGTGGCGAGCAGCGTGCTCGCATCGAGGAACGCATAGGTCGCCATGCCGAAAACCCACTGCGGCAACCCGAACTCGGCCTCCATCGGCGCCACCGGCTCGTCTGCCTCACCCCGCCGCCGGTAGAGATTCCACCAACCGGTACGGTCGGAAACGAAATAAAGCGTCCCATCGGGCGACCACTCCGGCTGGAAGATCGACTCCTCCGGTCCGCCCGCAACACGCGTCGCCGACGCGAGCGAGCCGTCCTCGGCAACCTCCGCCACCCACAGCTCGCAGCCGTCCCAGGGCATGTTCGGGTGATTCCATTGCAACCACGCGAGCTGCCGACCGTCCGGACTGAGCCGCGGGTTGGAGTAGAAATCGGCCCCGGAGGCGAGTATCTCGCCACCGCGCTCGTCACCTTCGAGATCGAGCGCGGCGATGCTGTTGACGGCTTCACCCGCACCGGAGTGGTCCTCGCGCACCGCGATCAGCCGGCCCCGATGGGGATCGAAGTTCACATCGGCGTAGCGCAGCTTCCCCGCCGGAGTGATCGGCCGCGGCGGTTTTTCACCATCCACCCGATACAGCCGGGTATCGGCAAAGTTGGCGAAGATGAGCACGCCGTCCTGTACGGTGTACGCCCCGCCGCCGTACTCGTGAACGCGGGTGCGGGCATTGAACCCCGCGGGAATGGCGTCGGCGATGGTCCCGTCCGCGGCGCGGCGGACGATCGCCGCGCGCCCGGCTTCCTCCGGCCGGTTTTCAATCCAGTAGACGTCCTCGCCGTCGATGCGGGGGCTGGAAAGGCCCACCCGACGGCCGGTGATGAGATCGGTTGTGATCGGCGAGCGCCAGGCGCCGTAGGGCGCGGTTTTTGGGGTCATGCGTCTTTCTCTCCAGATGTGGGACGTTTTGTGTCACCCTATCACCCTACCACCAATTCCCCAACACCCCGACACCCCGACACCCCGTTATCATTGCAAAGAATCATTATCGGGAAGGGGATGGGTCATGCTGACGACGCTTGTAGGGATGCCCGTGAGTGATCTCGATACACCGGCGTTGCTGGTCGATATCGAGACGATGGACCGCAATATCGCCCATATCGCGAGAACCCTGCGTGAGCATGGCGTGCAGTGGCGGCCGCATGCTAAAGGGCACAAGACTCCGGCCATCGCCCATCGGCAGATCGCCGCCGGCGCGATCGGGGTAACCGTCGCAAAGGTCAGTGAAGCCGAAGTGATGGCGGCCAGCGGCATCATGGACATCCTGATCGCCAATCAGGTTGTCGGGCCGATCAAGACGAGGCGGCTGGCGGCGCTGATCGCGTCGACTGGAGCCGACGTCATCGTTGCCATCGACAATCCCGCCAATGTGCGCGAGCTCGATGACGCCGCGGCGGCATTTGGAGTGCGGCCGCGGGCGGTGGTCGAGGTCGATTCCGGGATGAAGCGGTGTGGCGTGGCGCCCGGCGAGCCGACGATCGATTTGGCGCGGATGGTCGACCAATCCCCGAATCTGCGCTTCGCTGGACTGATGGCCTGGGAAGGGCACACCGTCTCCATGGCCGATCACCAGACCCGGGGGGAAGAGATCGCGAAAGCGGTCGGGCGGCTGACCGGCGCGGCGGACGAAGTCCGCGCCGCGGGGCTACCGGTCGATATCGTCTCCTGCGGTGGCAGCGGAACCTATCTGTATGCCGCGTCGCAACCCGGTGTCACCGAGGTGCAGGCTGGTGGAGCGACGATGGGGGACGGGTTCTATCGCGCGCTCGAGTCGCCGGTCGAACCCGCGCTGACCATCATGACCACCGTCACCAGCCGCCCTGCCGAGGACCGGGTCATTCTCGACGCTGGGCGGCGGGCGATCGACCCCAGCCAGAAGGCGCCAACCTTGCGCGGCGTAGATGGCGTGCAGGGCATCAAGTTCTCCGCCGAGCATGGTGTCGTGGCGCTCGACGGACCCAGCGAGTGGCCGCACGTCGGCGACCGCCTGGAGCTCGAAGTCAATTACACCGACCAGGCGGTCCATTTGCACGAGTCGCTTTTCGGCATCCGCGACGGCGTCATCGCCGCGGTCTGGCCAGTCGCCTGCCGGGGTCGAATGCAATAGTCGTCAACCCGCGGCCATGTCGCATCAAGCCGAGACGGATGATCGTAAGAGAGAAACGCTTAGGCATCTTTGACAGAGCTGGTGAATACTGCACAGGTGATTCACTTTTTTGGAGGAGACAGCAACATGGCTGCTGTGAGACCGGTTAGAGTAGAT
>JACCXM010000374.1 GCA_013697005.1 Chloroflexia bacterium
TCTGAGGATCGACGGCATCCGGTCCGCGCTCGGGGCCGTCTACCCACATCTTGAGCTCGTATTCGACGGCGCCGGGGGTATCCCCCGCTTCCTCCAGCTCGTTCACCCACTCCCAGCCGGCGCGCAGGGCCGGCGACACCGGCGTTCCGGTGCGCGCCGCGACGGCGACGAGGGCGGAGACCCGATCCGGCGCGGCGATCGCGGTTTCGATGGCCGTCTGACTGCCTAGGGAGACGCCAACGACATGCGCCCGCGCGATGCCGAGATGATCCAGAAGCGCGATCGCGTCGGCGGAGGGAGAAAAAGGCGCGGCCGGCATGCGCGTTTCGCCAAATCCGCGGGCGTCGTAGCGGATGGTGGTGAAGTGCTGGGCGAAGGCGGGTATCTGGGCGTCCCACATGCGGCGGTCGCCAATGCCGGCGTGGAGCAAGAGTAGGGGGTGTCCGGTGCCGGCCACGTCGTAGGCGATGCGAGCGCCGTTGATTTCGGCGAAGGCGCTCTCTTTTTGGGG
The DNA here is from genome assembly GCA_013697005.1 of Chloroflexia bacterium. Taxonomy (GTDB): domain Bacteria; phylum Chloroflexota; class Chloroflexia; order Thermomicrobiales; family UBA6265; genus JACCXM01. Next base: position 512 of record JACCXM010000374.1, read on the forward strand.
CATGTTGGATCCTGCCATGTCTTACACCTATCTGACGACCGCACGCCGCATGCGAAACCATCTATTCGTCATTCATCAAGATGCGCATGTTTACGTGCCCACGTCGGCCGTGACCTGATTCAGGACGAACTGCACGTCGGACAGCGGGGAGCCAGAGAGGGAACGGCCGCTGACACAGACCACCAAGGTGCCTGCGGCGTTGCAGCTGCGAGTTTCATTCTCCCCAGGTCGATACATGCTGGAGTAATGGGGCAACGCTTGCTGCGCCGACGGGACATCCTGGAACTGGTGAATGCCGACGTCGATCTGGGTGGCACGGCCAACCGGCGGCTCCGCGCAGGTGAAGACAATGTATGCGCCATCCCGCCAGCCCAGCTCGTCGAACTGGGCTGGCCCCAGCCCCGTCGGCTCTATCGCATCTACCACGTCGGAGTAGTCATACGTGCCTTCGGTCAAGACCTCGAAGCATTCGCGATGGCGCACCGCAGGAACGGTGGGGAGGTACGCGGAGGCTGGCTCCACATCCACTTGCACCGGAGGCGTTTGCGTCACTTGTGGTTGCGCCGGTTGTGCGGTGAGCACGGCCTGGGTGACGGTCAAAACGTTGATGAACGGGATGCCCGATGGGGAGACGCCGGTCACGCGGACAAGGAGGGGACCCTGGCTGGCGTAGATCGTGAACTCGGTGCCGTTCGTGGCCGGACCCGAGAGGGCAGCGGCATGCTCGCCGATAGCCGGGGGCTCGACGGGAAAGAGCGGACCTCCCTCGGCCCGCACGGCCGCGAAATAGTCGACGGCCTCCATCGCGGCGAGCGAATCGCCGAAGAGGTGAACGCTGATATCGATCCACCCTGCGTCGCCGTCGGGCGGGCCCTCACAGCCGAATTGACGAAAGACACTTGCTTGCCAGTCCCATGTCTGGAGGCGTGCCTCGGCGTCCTCGACTCCCGTAAACCGACCGAGTAGTTGCTCGAAGTTCAGCGAGCCCTCGTCAACCTTGTCAAAGCAGTCGGCGTGCGTGAGCGGCGGCGAGGATGGCAGATAGTCGAAGATCTCACTGCTCTCCACGGGGTCATCGTTTCGATCGTTGGAAGTGTCACTGCCATCAGACAGTGACAGGTTGCATCCAGTCTCCGGGCCACCGCCATACCCGCGCGTGAGGGCTTTGACACGGTCTTCGGGCTGTCCATGAGCACCAGGTGCATCCTCCGGAAGAAAAACCGCGTCGCCTCCCTCGCCAGATGTCGCCAATGCCTCGGTAAAGTCACCATAGTCGAGGAGTCCAGCGTCATCTGCATGACGGGTGAAGACGCCCATTAAACAGTCGGCCTGGAGTTCACCTTCCTTTCGCGTTAGACCCTCAATACTCAGAAGCGCCTGGATATGGTGACCCCATTCATGCGACAAGATGGTGATCGGTGCGTAATCACCAAACTGCTGTTCCATGTCGATCAGGAATTGCGGAATCAGATAGATGGTGCGATCGAATGGGCAGTACAAGGCATTCGGTTGAGGAACGATAAGACCACAAGCAGTCTGAGTCTCGCGCTCGACGACGAAAATGTCTGGAGACTCGTACCCGGTTCCCTCAGTGGAGAACGTCTCGGCCCAAAACGCGTCGATCTCAATTGCCAAATCGGAGAACGCCCCTCGATAGGTCTGATCCTGTGATGCACCTCGATATCCTTGAGCAGTTGGCGTGGGTGTATCCTGCGCCGTCGCGGGTGAAACGGTGACGACCGCCGCGAAAAGCAACACTCCGATCACTCGCGAAGTCGCGGAGATCGCACGATCCGGGCATTGCTGGCGCCAGTTCCAAGTTGTCGACACAGGACGCCCTTCACGCGTGGCCCACGCGACCATCTATGCGTATGTTCCAGGGGCGTAATGTCTCATGAAATAGTGACAAGGGGAAGGCGTTGAAATGCTGATGGGACAGCGAAAGGGGCACGGCAATGCCGTGCCCCTTTCACATGCAAGCAGTTGAAAACTGAAACGCGGCTATCGGTGCCGGAAGGTAATCCTGCCCCGGGTCAGATCGTAGGGAGAGAGCTCCACGGTGACGCGGTCGCCGGGGAGGACGCGGATGTAGTTCTTGCGCATCTTGCCGCCCAGATAGCTGAGCACCTGGTGCTCGTTCTCCAGCTCGACGGTGAACATCGCGTTCGGCAGCGCGTCGATCACTTTGCCGTCGACGGTGATGGCGTCCGGGTTCTCGCGGCGGGTGCGCTCTTCGGTCGGTGGCGCCGCCGGAACGGCGGAGCGGGTCGGCGGCTTGCGGTACTGTTGCTTCTTCTTGGGCAAGGTTCATCTCCTCCAGTCATACACGGCTACGTTACGAATGTCGGCTACGTTCAAGACGCCGGCGCCGCGACTACCGCGCGGCGGGTCTCCCGCCGGTCGCGATAGCAATTGTCGCAGTACACCGGCCGCGACGGATCGGGACGGAAATTCGTCTCCGCGGTCTGGCCACAGGCGGCACAGACCGACTGGTGACGGGAGCGGGCGCGCCGCTCCGATGACGCGCCGCCATCCGCGCGTGGCGCCGCGGCGGCGAGGGATTCTCCGCGTTCGGCGGCGACCCAATCCGGGCGCCGGGGATCGCGGCCATAGCGCCGCACCAGCTCGCGGCCATCCGGCTCCGGTGTCGTCTCGCGTTCCAGCGGACGCTCGCGACGCGCGGCAGGCTCGCGACGGAGCGCGGGCTCACGCCGGGGTGCGGGCTCACGACGCGGCGATTCTGATTCGGACGCGGGACGACGGCCAATGGCGCGCGGAGCGTGTCGCGCTGGCGACGTAGGCGCGGATGGCGCGGTTGCCACCGGCACAGCGGCTGCCACCATATCGCCAGCGTGAGCATTGCCATTGCCATTGCCATTGCCATGACCGTTGCCATTGACATGACCGTTGGCCAGCAGCGCCTCCGCGCCGCGCCAGGGGATGCGCTTGATGGGACGGGTGAAGCCGCGTTCCAAGCGCCGCCACTTGACCATATCCTCGGGACCGAGCAGCGTGATCGCCTGCCCCTGGCGGTCCATGCGGCCGGTGCGCCCGATGCGGTGGGTGAGCAGCTCGGGGGATTCCGGCAGCTCGATGTTGATGACCTGCGCCACGTGCGTGACGTCCAACCCGCGGGCGGCGACGTTGGTCGCCACCAGCACGGGCACGACACCGTTGCGGAAGTCGTCCATCACCCGGTCGCGCGCGTTTTGCGACAGGTTGCCCTGCAGCGCGACCACCGGGTAGCCGGATGCCTGCAAGCGTTTGGCGAGCTTGTTGACACCGTGCTTGGTGCGGCCGAAAACGATGACCGAGCCATCGCCGCGGTGATCGAGCAGATCTTCCAGCACACGCAATTTGTCGTTGTTCCCGATATCGAAGGCCAGATGCTCGATCTGAGTGACCTCGCCCGGTTCGGGGACGATCGCGACCGTCTCCGGGT
>JACCXM010000387.1 GCA_013697005.1 Chloroflexia bacterium
GTTGAGTATCCAGCCAGCCACCCCGCGCCGCGGCGGTGTTGGCGCGACGACCGCCCGGGGGGGCAGCTCGTCCGCCGGCGCGATCGCTGAAACCAGCGGGTCGAGCGCGTCAGGCAAGCAATTCGCGGCGGGTGCCGGGAGCGGCGAATTGGGAGCGGGCTCTGCCATTTGGGAAACCCCTTGACAGACTCTGGATGTCCGGATATAGTGTACGTACAGTCCCGAGGGGCCGAGTGGATGCGACGCTCCCACCGGACGCCAGATTGGAACGGCAGAGCATCGCGGGGTACTTTGCCGAAACCTGGGCGACCCGGGACCGCCGGGAAAGGGCGCATTGTTGCGGGGCATGCGCCCGGAAGCGGCTGGTCAGGGAGCGGGACGGACGCGGAGTCGGTCGGGACTGTTTTTTCTTTGTGGGTGATAGGGTTATAGGGTGTTGGGGTGATAGGGAGAAGTCGGCAAATCGACGAGGCGGTTGAACGACATGATTTGCCGCCAGCCGCGAATCGGTTTCTTCGCGCCGTGATCCCTCGCCCTGATCACCCCAAGACCCTATCACCCCATCACCCCATCACCCCAATACCCCCCTCATGACTGGCTACATCCTGCGCCGTCTGGCCTATATGGTCCCGGTGCTGTTCCTGATCACGCTCTTCATCTTTTTCCTGGTGCGGTTTGTGCCGGGCGATCCCGCCGCGATCATGCTCGGCACGCGCGCGAGCGAAGAGAATATGGCCGAGCTCCGCGCGTATCTCGAGCTCGACGAGCCGTACTTGGTCCAGTACGGCGTGTTCATGCGGAATCTCACCCGTGGAGACCTGGGTGATTCCATTCGGCAGCGGCGGCCGGTCACGGACATTCTCGCGGAGCGCATCCCGCCCACCCTGTTCCTGGTGGGGTTCGCCGGTCTGCTCTCGGTGCTGATCAGTGCGCCCCTTGCCGCCGTCGCCGCCATGAACCAGGGCTCCTGGATCGATCAGACCGTTCGGCTCTACACCCTGCTCGCGTTAGCCATGCCGGCGTACTGGATCGGCATGATGATGTTGCAGCTCTTCGCCGTGAAGATGAACATCTTCCCGGTGGCTGGCTATGGTGAAGGGTTTCTCGGGCATGTCGAGTCGTTGTTCCTGCCCGCGCTCGCCCTGGCCCTGGCCATCTCCTCGATCCTGATCCGCAGCTTGCGCAACTCGATTCTGGAAACGGTTGGGGCCGACTACGTCCGCACCGCGCGCGCCAAGGGGTTGAGCGGGCGGCGGGTCTTTATCTGGCACATCCTGCGCAACTCGGCGATGTCTACGGTCACCATCCTTGCCGTCAATCTGGCATTCCTGATCGGCGGCACGACCATCGTCGAGTCGATCTTCGCCATTCCCGGCCTCGGGCAGCTTCTCATCCGGTCCATCTTCGACCGCGACTACCCGATCATCCAGGGCGCCACCCTGGCCTTCGGGGTGATGGTTCTCTTCATCAATCTGGCCACCGACATCAGTTACGCCATCCTCGATCCCAGGCTGAGTTACTCATGAGTGTCGGGACCACAACCGTTGGCGTCGTGGAAACACTGAGTCAGACACGAGACGTTGCGGAGCCGCGTGCGCGCCGGGGCCGCGGTCGTTTCCTGAACCCGCTCTTGATTCTGGGATTCGCGATCGTCGGACTGGCAGCCCTTTTCGTCCTGGTCTACCCGATGATCAGCCCCTACTCTCCGACCGAGCCCGATTTCACCCAGCCGACCTTTGCCGGTCCGAGCTGGAGTCACCCCCTGGGCACCGACAACTTCGGACGAGACACGCTGACCCGGCTCGCCTACGGCGGGCGCATCGACCTGGTGATCGCCTTCGCCGCCACCTCGATAACCCTCATCGTCGGCGGCGCACTCGGGCTGGCATCCGGCTACTTCGGGGGGTGGTTCGACTCGCTTCTGATGCGCCTTGTCGATTTCACCCTGACCATGCCCTACCTGGTGCTGGTCATCGCCATCGTGGCCGTGTTGGGCACCGGCACCTGGAACATCGTCTACGCCATCTGGCTGGTTGGCTGGGTCGCCTACACGCGCATCATCCGCGCCGAGACGCTGGTGGCGCGGCAGTTGGAATACGTCGAGGCGGCGCGGGTCATCGGCATGAGCCAGCCGCGCATCATGTTCCGCCATATCCTGCCGAACGTGGTCTCCGCCGCACTGATCTTCGCCATGGCGGACATGGTGCTCAACATCCTGGTCTCGACGTCGCTCTCCTTCCTCGGACTCGGCGTGCAACCACCCAACCCGGAATGGGGCTTGATGGTCGCCGAAGCGCGCGACTTCTTCCTCCGCGACTGGCGGCTGATGACCTACCCCGGTCTCGCCGTGCTCATCGTCGGCGCCGGGTTTGGTCTGATAGGGGATGGGTTGGCCCAGGCGCTGCGGCCACGGGGATGATCGGGTGAAGGTGGTTCATACGGTTCAGACAACAGACGGGGTCTATGCCACGTGACTAACGGTGCTGCCTCTTTCGTGGGCGCGTCCATTCGGCGGAGGGAAGACCCTCGCCTGCTCATGGGACGTGGCCGCTTTGTCGCCGACATCGCGCTCCCGCATACGCTTCACGCCGCCTTCGTCCGCAGCCCTTTCGCCCACGCCCGGATCGCGAGCATCGACGCCGCCGCCGCCCGCGCGGCCACTGGGGTGGCCGCCGTCGTGACCGCCGCCGATCTCGCCGGGCGCGTCGAACCGATCCGGGCCGAGGCGCGATACCCCGGCTTTCACTCTTCCGAGTGGCCAATCCTCGCTGGCGACACCGTGCGCTACCAGGGCGAGCCGATCGCGGCGGTGGTGGCGGCCTCGCCGTACCTCGCCGAAGATGCGGCCGCATTGGTCGCCATTGACTTCGATCCATTGCCCGTCGTCGTCGATGCGGAAGCGGCAATGGCCGCCGATGCGCCACTGATCTTTCCCGAGTGGGGGGACAACCTCTTCCTGCGCCGGTCCGGCACGTTCGGCGATGTCGACGGCGCCTTTGCCAATGCCGACGTGGTGCTGCGTCGTGTCTTTCGCAACCAGCGGCACACCGGGGTTCCCATGGAACCCCGCGGCTGCCTCGCCCAGTTCGAGCGCGACGGCGGCGCCGGCGCGCTGACGCTGTGGACGGCCACCCAGGTGCCGCATCTCATTCGCTCCGGCGTCGCCGAAGCTCTCGGGTTCCCCGAGCATCGTCTACGGGTGGTGGCGCCGGATGTCGGCGGTGGTTTTGGCGTCAAGGGGTCGCTCTATCCCGAAGAAGTGCTCATTCCGTATCTCGCGCGCCTGCTCGACCGGCCCGTGCGCTGGATCGCGGATCGCAGTGAGGATTTCATGGCCAGCATCCACGCCCGCGAGCAGGTCCACACCCTCGAGCTGGCGGCACGTCGGGATGGCACAATCCTCGGACTCAAGGCGCGCATCGTCGTCGACAACGGCGCCTATTCGACCTGGCCCTGGACCGCCTCCATGGAGATCGGGATTGCGGCCGGCAATATCCCCGGACCCTACAAGATCCGGAATTACCAGTTCGAGGCGTTCAGCGTCTGCACGAACAAGATGCCCAT
>JACCXM010000389.1 GCA_013697005.1 Chloroflexia bacterium
TGCCACAGATAGCCCGTGACCTGGACGTTGTCGCCGTTCAGGAATTCCAACGACTGGACCAGAATCCCGGTGGGGATGAGGATCGGGTCGATCCCCTCCGGAACGTGCCGCGCGAGATAGGCGTCCAGATCAGCCGCGTTCTGCACGGGCGTCCCGTGCCAGGCGTCCTGGCGCTCGAAGGTCACGATCGTCGCCCAGGCCAGGATGAGCCCTAGCAGCAACGCGAGCGACCAACTGACCGATGTCCAGATCAGGGAGCGTACGGTGCCGTGCTCTGGACGAACCACCACCGCGAGCGCCATCAGGGCCAATGTGCCAGCGAGCAAGCCCAGGCCAGCTTGCGGCGATCCCGGAGCAACCTCGAGCGACCGGTGATCACGCAGGTACGCGAACAGCACTGCGGCCAGGAGCGCCAGCGAGACGCTGAGGACAGCAAAGGCCACCGGACGCACCCATGATCGTCCTGTCGACACGGAGGACTCGCCGGGAGCAAGCGCCTCCGCATCGTCCCGGAGCGTCGCTTCCGGCTGGGCCGCGATCGGCGAGCCTCTCATCATGGTTCCCGCTTGGCCGTGACGACGTCCTTTCTCCACCGGCGCCCCATGCCAGGGACTCCATGGCTGGTGATTGTTCTGTGCCATTGTGGCAGAACGGGGCAGCGTCTGAAAATAGCCCTACTGCCGCGACAGCCGTGGCTCGCGTACGGGCTGGACCGACCATTTTCATCCATCGGCGGTGGCCCGCAGTGGCATGCACTCTTGTTGAAAAAGTGGACCGAGCATTCGATCTGGCGTTGGGCAGACGACCGTGACGAAGCTTGCGATTAAACCCTGGCGCTCTGAGAGCGACTGGCGAGCTGCGGGTAATCGGCGGAGGCGTTCCCTTGATTGGGATACTACCGGAGCGGTGACGTGGTGTTCCTGCCCCGAACTCGGCGGACGGCATCGCTCTGCCGGCTCCTCCCCAGAGACAGCGATGTCCACCCGACGTCAGAACCGCTCGTGGCGTCCCTGCGCACCTGCGGCGCCGTCCCGAACCTGATCCCGGCCTCGAGCGGGTCCGGGGTTTTGGCGCGTTTGCCCACGGCCACGCTGCCTCTGAGCGTGCCAACACCTAATGCGGGTCAGGCGCCCACCCGGCAGTGAGCCGGATTTCCTTGTGATGGCGCCGGAGAGTCTTCGCGCAAGGACCTTGCCGGGGTTAAATCACCAGCCGAGAACCGGTTTCATAAGTCCTCAACGACGACGGTGGCACAGCCGGCTCGTCGGCACTCCTTTCGATCGCTCTGCCCGTGCCTGGTCGGTTATTGGTCCCTGTTCATCCGCTGGTGGTGCCGCGACGAGGCATGAGGACGATGCGGGAGCTAATCCTCTCGGTTAGACCATCCAAGGCATAGCACTGGCCCTGCTTGCGACCAGGACTCCGAGGACCAGCAAGGCGCCTCCCATCACCATGGACACGCGTCGACCAACCGGCAGCACCTTCTCGGCGAAGATGACTAGCGTCAGCAGCAGCATCCAGGCCAGGCTCATCACCCCGGCCGCCACGAGCACGGCGAAGAGCGCCCAGCAGCAGCCGAGACAGTAGGCGCCGTGGATCACCCCCATCTGCAGAGCCCCCACCGGCCCTTCACGCCAGTGCGTCATGACGAAGGCGAAGGGTGAGCGGCAGTGATCGAGGCACAGCCGCTTGAGTGGCGTTAGCTGGTAGAGTCCGGCTCCGATCAAGACCGCCCCGAGGACGAGCGGCCCCCAGGTCGTCCGCTCGGCCGCGCCCAGCCGCCCAGCCAAATTGCTCAAAGCTTGCACCACCACCCAGGTGATTGCACCGACCGCGGTCCAGACCAGCAGGTAGCCAGCGACGAAGACCCAGGTCGACACGACGGCGCCGGTACTTGCCCGACGCTGCTTAGCAACCGCGCGGAAGAGAAGGATCATCGGGGCGGCGGCGGGGAACATCATCGCCGCCATCATCACCGCCCAGGCAACAACGAAGGCAACCAGACCGCCGACTGACCAGCTTGACCCGGCCATACCGGTGGAGGCCATGTCAGCGGCCTCGTCCATGGCCCCGGTCTCCATACTGGCCATATCATCCATGGCGGCCGGAGCATCCGAGGCGGGTGTCTCGCCTCGAACCATCACCCCCATCGGCATGTCCATTGTCTGCGCTTGGTGGATCGTCAGTGCCCAGGCGCTAATGGTCAGTACGGCGAGGGCGAGGAGGACCGCGAGTTGGCCGCGCTCCAGAGGTGATCGGGGGCCGCGGGGGACCCAGCGGCGGCGCGCGTTCACGTCGTTAGTGGTCGAGGGAACCGAGCTCATCACGACGCTTCTGTCCCTAGCCGGACTCGGCATGCCAATCCAGACGTGACCGATACGTTGAATGGATGCTGCTCCAGACGCATGAACTGAGGCAGCATTCAATCAGACTCTCAGACTCTAGCGGTTTGTGCCGTCGCTGCCCCAGTCGAAGCGGATGAACTGCGCATAGCTGTTCTCGTGCTCCATCGCCAAGTGGTCCCCAGCGGTGGCGCGCCAATGGACCGAGTTGGCGACCTCGGCCACCCGGTACTCGAAGCCGGTCGGCAGATCGATGCGCGCCCGGTGCTCCTCGCCGGTCACGGGGTTGCGGATCGGCTCGATGTCGCTTTCGGCGAGCTCTGGGATCCGGATGCGCGCCTGGCGCTTCTCGTAGTCATACG
>JACCXM010000434.1 GCA_013697005.1 Chloroflexia bacterium
CCTTCAACCGGCGCCCATCCGCCTCGGCCGTCGCGTGGTACTGGGCCAGGGTGTCGGTCGCGTACTCCAGTGTCAGCGTCTCCCCGTCCACCCAGACCGCCGCCCGCTCCCCGGCCAGGCCCCGTTCCCCGTAGGGCCGCCAGTGCCGGAACCTGAGATAGCCACCGGCGTTGAGCACGCGCGTGGCCCGCAGCCGGAAGAGCCGATCCAAGTCGGCCGGGTCGCACCAGGCGCCCGGGATCCAGCCCAACACCGCGGCAGGATTCCGCCGCCCTTTGGGCCGGTCGCCGTGGGCGGCGTGCGGCTGGTGGTTGTAGTCGTGGAGGAAGAGGTCGTGGACGGCTCGCAGCTCGGGCCAGGACGTGACCCTCGCAAAGTGATAGTCCGCCATCCGGCGCATGATGGTGAAGTGGGTCTCGATGTGGTTCTGCCACGCTTGGCCCCGGTCGATCTCGCGCTTGGCGATCCCGAGCGCCGCGTAGATTGCCTTGGCGTGGGTGGCCCGGAAGACGCCGCCGCCGGCGCGCGGCCCGAGACCCAGATTCAGACCCATATGTGCTACAGCGAGTTCGGCGAGATCTTCGCCGACATCGACGCCCTCGATGCCGATGTGCTCCTCATCGAGCACGCCCGCTCCGACCGCGAGCTGCTGGAGATCTTTCGCAGCGAGGGCTACGACTCGTTACACGCCGCACCAAACGCGCACCCCGTGGGCCTGACAAACCTGACACTCATTCGCATTGGTTGTGCCAGATGTGGTACGATGTCAGAAAAGGAGGCTCCATGCCGGACGGAGACATCTTAACCAAGTCGGTTTCTCGGAACTGGGTCGAGGCTTCGCGACTCGCATTCAATGGAGCTGATGATGCCATCGGGATTCGCACATGTGAGAAGGTGCTCGCACGGGAACTGAACGAGCATCCTTGGAGGGATCTCGCGTCTGCTACTCGGGACATCGTGGATGCGGCGTTAGCGGGTGACCATGTCGTGAATCGCCGTCGCTTGCGAGATCACCTGCATAAGATCGACGCGTTCCACCACGCGAACGTGTTGACCCTCCCGCGGTCACAGGCGCGCGCAGCCTCATAGCCGTTTCGGCACGGTTCTTTCCCGCACGACCCTTGAGGAGCAGTGATGGATGCCAATGCGCTGATGTCCGTCGATCCGGACGTGATTGGCGAACGGCTATCGTCCGCGCGTCGCGCCCGAGGACTGACGCAACTACAGGCTGCCGAAGCGCTTGGTGTTGCGCGAACGACTATCACGGCAATGGAAAAGGGCGATCGCCGGCCACGAGCCTCCGAGCTTTACACGTTGGCACGCCTTTACGGAAGGCAACTTGGCGATCTGGTTCGTCCTTTCCGTGAGGACCAGACCCCGAGCTTCGTCGTCCAGTTTCGCGCCGTCCGCTCCGATGAGAATCCCGCCACCGAACGCAGGCGGGAGCAGGACATCCAGCGCTTCGAAGACCTTTGCCGCTGGTACGTCGAGCTCGAAGAGATGCTCGGCGCACCCTTGCCGGTGCGTTACCCGGAGGAGTACGACGCCTCGGGCACGACTCCGGAACGCGCGGCGGAAGCGGTGGCCACCGCCGAGCGCAACCGGCTGGGGCTGGGCGATGGACCGATCGGCGATCTCTGGGGAATGCTCGAAACGGACGTCGGTCTGCGCATCTTTGCCATTCCAATGCAGGATCGGCGTATCGCCGGCATGTTCATCGCTTCGTCCGATCTGGGCGGCTGTATCGCGGTCAACGCCAACCACCCCCACGATCGTCAACGCGGGACGATGGCGCACGAGTACTGGCACTTCCTGGTCGAGCGCTTCAAAGCCGAGATCACCGTGCTCCGGAACGGTCGTATCCCAGCGAGCGAGCGAGCCGCGGATGCCTTCGCGCGGTACTTCCTGATGCCGGCGTCAAGCCTGACGCGCCGCTTTCTCCATGTGAAGCGGGCAAAGAGCGGCCCCATGACCCCCGGCGACGTGCTGACCCTCGCCCATCTCTATGGGGTGTCATTCCAGGCCATGACCTTGCGCCTCGAGGAACTGGACCTACTCAAGACGGGCACGTGGGATATGCTGAAAGCGAAGCGATTCAAACCGGACCAAGCCCGCAAACTCATCGATCTGCCAGAACACGAATCTCCACGTTCTTCCCTGCCGTATCGATACGAGACCCTCGCTGCCCGTGCCTACAACGATGGGCTCATCTCAGAGGGGCAACTGGCACGGATGCTGGGCACCGATCGCATCTCGGCGGTGCTCCTCGCCAGGCAACGATCACAGGACGAGCAGCCAACCGACGATGGTGAATGGTGTCAGGTTCCGATCGATCTCGGGCGGGCGCTGGTCGACGTGGGGTAACCGCCGCGCACGATGTCCGATCCTCCACTGCTTCTCGATACCTGTGTCGTCCTCAGCCTCTGCGCGACGCGCCGCGTGAAGGACATTCTCGACGCCAATCCGGGGCCGTTCCTGATCGTCGACGCCGTGCTTCGCGAGACACTCTATCTCCACGTCGTGGTCGACGGCGTGCGTGAAAAAGAGCCTGTGTCGCTCGACCCCCTGCTGGCTACCGGAACGCTCGCCGTGGTGGCGCCGGAAACCGAAGCGGAGTTTCAGACGCTCATCGACCTCTCATTGGCGCTGGACGATGGCGAAGCGATGACGTGCGCGATCGCGCTGCACCGTGGCTACCGGGTGGTCACCGACGAAAAGAAGACAGTCCGGCTCATGGGCAACCAGATCCCGATCATCGGCACGCTCGATCTGATTCGAACCTGGGCTGACGAGGTAACCGCGCCGGCGTCTCTGCTTCGGGAAGTCCTGGCCGCCATCGCGGATCGGGGCTACATTCCTGGCCCCGATCACCCGCATCGTGCCTGGTGGGATCAGATGCTCGGCGGCTGACAGGGGCCATATCGTTCTTCGCAGCCACTCACTCCGCGACAAGAGCCCCTCGCCCTGCGCACAGGGAGAGGGGTTGGTGTGAGGGTTTCTCAGGGGTTGGATCACTCCCGAGCGAGCACGAGCGCCGCATGCGGCGGCAGCATCAACTCGATCACACCCTCTGAAACGAGCCGATCGGTGACGACCACTCCATCGCCCAGATAGGTCGCGTCGCAGGCGTCGAGCCGCGGCGTCCAGTCACCGGCCGGGATTGGTAGCGAGACCCCGGTCTCGGTATCGGCAAAGCCCAGGATGGCGACCGTCTCTCCGCCATCCCCCCGTGCGTGCAGCATCAGGACACGCTCCGCGTCCCGCTCCACGACCTCGCGGGTCGCGTCGGGATCGGTCAGCACCGGCAGCGCCCGCCGCAGCGCCAGCAGGTCGCGGTAGAACGCATGGAGCGCCCGGTGCTCCCCCGCTTCGTGCAAATGCGGTTGGATCCGGGAGCGCTCGAACGTCGCGACGTCCTGTGGGTCGGGCGCGCCGTCGTCCCACTCCCAGCGGGAGAAATCTTTGCGCCGCCCCGCGCGCACGGCCTCCACCAGCGCGGCGCTCCCGTGGTCGGTCATGTACAGAAAGGGATTCGGTTCTCCGTACTCTTCCCCCATGAAGAGGAGCGGGACGAAGGGTGCAAGCAACACCGCCGCCGCGGCCAGCTTCCGCCGCGGGAAGGGGATGATGTGCCCCAGCCGCTCCCCACCGGGACGGTTGCCGACCTGATCGTGGTTTTGCAGGAAGACGACAAACTGGTCGCGCCGGGCCGGTTGCGGCGAGCGGCCGAAGCGCCGCCGGCGCGCGGTGCTGTATTGACCGGTGTAGACGAAGGCCTGGCGCACCGCCGTGGCGAGCGCCGCGAACTTCCCGAAGTCGTCGCTATAGGTGCTCGTCTCGCCGACGATCTGCACCTCCAGTGCGTGGCAGAAATCGTCGGCCCATTGCGCGTCGAGCGCGTACCCACCCTGGTCCCGGGGCAGAAGCAGCTTGGGGTCGTTGAGATCGCTCTCGGCGATGAGGAACGCTTGCCGCCCCAGCGCGGCGGCGCGGTCATGGACGGCCGCGGCCAGCTCGGCCAGGAAGGGTTGCGCCTGGGGATCGTAAATCTGGTGCACGGCGTCGATGCGGAACCCGTCGACGCGGCACTCCTCCAGCCACATCAACGCGCTCTCGATGAAAAACTCGCGCACCTCATCGCTATCCGGTCCATCGAAATTGATCGCGTCTCCCCAGGGGGTGCGGTAGTGGGCGGTGAAATAGGGACCGAACCGGTGGACGACGCTCCCCTCCGGTCCGAGATGGTTGTAGACCACGTCGAGGATCACCGCGATCCCCACCCGGTGGCAGGCGTCGACGAGACGGCGCAAGCCGTCGGGACCGCCGTAGGAGTGCTGCGCGGCGTACGGGAGCACCCCGTCATAACCCCAGTTGCGCTCCCCCGCAAACTGCGCGATCGGCATCAGCTCGATCGCCGTGATGCCCAGATCCTTCAGATAGGGCAGGCGGGGAATGACCGCGTCGAACGTCCCCTCCTGGGTGAAGGTCCCGACGTGCAGCTCGTACAGCACCCAATCGCGGAAGGGGGAGAGCTCCCAGCTCGCGACCTCCCAGGCGAACGCCTCAGGGTCGACCACCTGGGAGGGACCATGCACTCCCTCCGGCTGGAAACGCGAGGCGGGATCGGCGAGCAGACCAGCGTCATCGCCGAGACGGAAGCGGTAGCGGGTGCCGGGGGCCGCGCCGGGAAGACACCCGGAGCGGTAGCCGCGTTCTTCCTGGGTGAGCATCACCTGTGGCGGCTCCTCACCCTCGTTGCTGGCCCCCGCACCGGCTTCCAGCACCACGGCGACCCGATCGGCATACGGCGCCCAGACGCGAGCGTGAACACATCCGTCCGGGAGCACCTCGACCCCGACGGCGCGGCGTCGCGGCACCGGCATCACCTTTGCCGTCACAATGCCCCCTATTCCCGCTCACGACAAACAGGCGCCCGCCGCCCGGCAGATCCGGGCCGGCGGGCGTGTGATGACAATTCCGGCTAGGCGCGGGCGCCGATCGCCTGCTGGCCCATCTCCCGCGCCAGCGTTTCGACGCGTACCGCCATCGCCTTCTCCTGATCGAGATTGTCTTGCAGGAGCTGGGCGGCGTCGTCTTCGCCGAGGTCTTTCGCCAGTTGCACCAGAGCGGCGTACATCGCCATCTCGTAGTGCTCGGTCTTCGCCGCGCCGATCAGGTTTGCCATCTCCAGAATCTCCGGGGGCGGCTCTTCCTGGTGCAGCGCCTGGTGCTCCGCGGCGATCCCCTGCATGGCGAGACAGGTCGTCGTCTCCGGTGTCTCCCCGAACTGCCTGAAGACTTCCTGGATATTTTCCACCTGCTGGCGCGTCTCCGCCTCATGCTCCTGCAGCGCTTCTCTTACCTCAGAATTGCGCGCCTCTTCCTGCAGCTCGGGCAGCATCTTCAGAATCTGCTGCTCGGCGCTCATGGCGTCCGCCAACTCGTGCAGGAACAACTCCCGCGGCGTCGTCAATGGCATGAAATCGTTCTCCCCTGTGGTCTGGATATCGTGGCGCGTGGCGCCTACTCGGCTCCGGTCATGCGTTCGCACGCGGCATGCCAGAGCGCCGGGGCGATGACCGCCCTCTGTCACGAGTCATTGCTCGGCATACACCCGTCGTCGGGTACGGGCAGAAACCCGGCCTCACGAAGGATACCCTGTCCGCGGGGACCGATCAGGAATGCGACGAGCCGCTCCGCCGCCGGATGAAAACGACCGTCCTGGGTCACCGGGCACGGCCAGGCGCAGCGGCCCATCTTCTGCCGACAGCGGCGCTCCGTCCTGTTCCCAGGCGAGCAGCATCGGCGCGTTGCCGAAATTGGGATCGAGCTCGTCCCCGGACAGCACCACGTGATAGCCGTCTTTCGCGCTCACGATCCGGAGAACGCGACGCCGTCACGAGCGACCGGGGTGCCGGCGGTGGGCGATGCCTGCGCCGCTGGTTCGGCCGTGGCGGGCAGATACCAGACTTCGGTAATCGCCAGCGTCAGGGTGACAACCAGCGTGAGACCGCGCATGGCCCGCGGTAGATTGACGATCGAGATCTTGGGTGTTCTCCTGGCGTATTTGCCGGTGCAACCGACGACGGAAAGTCGTGTCCTACGGAAAGTCGTGTCCTACGGAAAGCCGTGTCATTCTGAGGCGAAGCCGAAGAATCTCGTCCATGGCGACCCTGTGGTCTGGTACGCCGAGATGCTTCGTGCCTCAGCATGACACCGGCAGTGTGGCGGCGAATACGGGCGTACTCCCGCGCCCCGCCTTCCGCCCCGTCTCAGCCCGTCCGCTTGCCGACCATGACGTCCGTGGCCTTGATGATGACGACCACGTCGTCGCCGATTTGCAACCCCAGGCGCTCCACGGAACCGCGGGTGATCGCCGCGGCGATCGTCTGCCCGTTCCCGATATCGACCGTGACGTCGGCCATCACCTCGCCCAGGGTGATCGCGGTCACGCTGCCAGATAGCTGATTGCGCGCGCTCAGTTCCATCGGTCTGGTCCTTCCATCCTATCCCGGTCGTGCGAACGCTTGACAGCCCCGCGCGCCGCTTATACGCTCACCACCGGTTTCGTACTCAGTAGCTGAGTATCAAGCCACTGAGGAGTTTGGCATCATCGCAAAGGGGTGACAAGTGGTCGAGCGATGCACACGGCGATCGGCGCTGATGCTGATTCTCCTGCTGACGATGGCCAGTTCCAGTATGTCCGGCGCCGGGCTCGTCCAGGCGCAGGGCGCGCCGTTCGAATGCCCGGACCCAGCCGCCCCGGCCGCCTCGCCGGCATCCGCGGCGGCAGAGAGCGAAGCGACCCCGGTTGCGGCCGTCGCCACGTTTCCGGAAGACGGCGGCGAGCTGACCGTCTTTGCCGCGGCATCGCTGACCGATGCCTTTACGGTGATGAAGCGCGCGCTCGAAACTGAGTATCCGGGACTGACCATCACCTACAATTTCGCCGGTTCGCAGGCGCTGGTGACCCAACTCGCGGAAGGGGCCGCGGCGGATGTCTTTGCGTCGGCGAACAACGCCCAGATGCAGGCCGCCAGCGAGCATGGCTCCATCGCCGGTGAGCCAGTGACCTTCGTCCGCAACCGGCTCGCCATCGTCACCCCGGCGGACAACCCGGCCGGTATTCAGTCCGCGGCCGATCTTGGCAATCCCGATCTGCGGCTGGTGCTGGCTCAGACCGAGGCGCCGGTTGGCCGCTACTCCCGCGAGGCGGTCTGTACCATGGGGACCGATACTGCCACCTACGGCGATGACTTCGTCGCGCGGGTGGCGAGCAATGTCGTTTCGGAAGAAGAGGACGTGCGCGACGTGCTGGCCAAGGTGCAGCTTGGTGAGGCCGACGCCGGGATCGTCTATGTTTCCGACGCCGCCATCGCCGGTGCCGAGGTGCAAGTGATCGCGATTCCGGCGGATGTCAATATCGTCGCTTCCTACCCGATCGCGGCGGTCGTGGAAGGCGATCCCGCGCTCGCCGGAGCGTTCATTACCTACGTGTTGAGCGATGAAGGACAAACCACGCTTGCCCGCTTCGGATTCGAACCGGTTTCCTAACCAACTGGGGAAGTGGTGTCATTCTGAGCGCTAGCGAAGAATCTCGTCTGCCCGGATACCGACGCGACACCACGACCGCGGCTTTGCGGGAGCCGATCATGATGCAGGCTGCGCCAGCCACATCAGGAATAGCGACGCGTGCCCAACCGCGAACCACCTCGCTCCGCGTGCCGGCCAGCGACCGCGTTCGGGGTCCGCTCATCTGGGGCGCCTCATCGCTGTTGGTGCTCTTCCTGGCGCTGCCGCTGGTGGCGATGCTGTGGCGGGCGGCGGCGGAGCGGGAGCGCTTCACCCCCGCGGCCGGCGCGACATTGCGCCAGGCGATCG
>JACCXM010000440.1 GCA_013697005.1 Chloroflexia bacterium
CTGGCCTTTTGGCCGCGTGAGCCACATGTGGGCGGACTGTTCGCGAACTGAGCCAGTGGGGGGTGTTGGGGGTTATGTCTCTGTCGCCATATGGACGGAGGTAGTGAACGATAGCGTAATCGGAGTCTGCTTAGAGCATTGGTACCAACGCGAATTGTGTGCAGAATAGCGTATAGCATCCAGGAGGCAGCAATGGCTCTCGTTGGCACTGAAGACCTTATCTCGATCTCTGAAGCAAACAAACTTGGTGTGTCCGCACTGATCCGGGAAGCCGAAGAAGGTCATGACCGCATTGTGCTGCGCAACAACAAGCCTGTCGCCGTGGTGATGGGCGTGAAGCGGTTCGAGCAATGGCAGCAATTGCAGGACGACCTGATCGACATCACCCTTGCCGCGAGTCGGATGATGACAGACGATTGACAACGACACTCACTCGACGACGTTCTCAAACACTTCGGCTATTCACGTGGCGATCTCGCGGCGATCCCCAACTAGACGCCCGTCCGTGTCGAGCTCAGACCGGATGCAGTGGACGATCTCGTCCGGTACGCGACCTCTGGCAATCTACCGCTCTTCCTCAACAAGCTGCTCCGCCTCGGAGAAGTTGGTAGGGACGCCGGGTTGCCACTGGGCCGGGGGCTCGCCGGATGGCGCAAGATCGTCGTCGGCGACCGCGACTGGCGCATCGTCTTCAAGACCGATCCTGCAGAAACCATCGCGACCATCTGGGTCGTCGGAGATCGAGACGACGACGCGTGTTATGAGGAAGCGCAGCGCAGGATTCAGGCGCTTGGGATGAACCGACCCGAGACGGTCAGCTTGGCGGCTGCCATGTTCCAAATCAGCCAGTCACGAGCCGGAACAAAACGGCGGCGCAAAGGTCGGTAGGCAGCAACGCTCACCGCGTTCGGCCTGCGGAAAGACCTATGATCAACGCGTAACCGGTATCAATGCCTTGCCAGATCGCATGAGACTTGACTATCTTCCTGCTTGCTCCCCCTGCTGCTTCGACGGCAGGGCGAAGGATCGTCTGCGGGCGATCCTTCTTTTTTTGTACCGCTTTGTACCTCGAATGACCGGCGAGTATTCATCGTTGACTAGATGGTCATTCCAATTACTGCTGCTTCGCGCCATAATGTGACGTGCAGTAGACCCCGCCGAGGAGTTGACGATGTTCGTCGCACGCGGCTGGAGTTTCTGTGTTCCGGTGAGTAATGCAGCTTCGGCGATCAGACCTCCACGAGTTGCATTGCATTACGCCTATGGCGAACTTGCCCTCCATCGTTCGCTTCGGCATCCTCAGTCACGAGCGCGCAAGAG
Source organism: Chloroflexia bacterium (assembly GCA_013697005.1). Lineage (GTDB taxonomy): Bacteria > Chloroflexota > Chloroflexia > Thermomicrobiales > UBA6265 > JACCXM01. Next base: position 1,321 of record JACCXM010000440.1, read on the forward strand.
CTTTGCCCCACGTTTCTGTGGCCTCTGCCGAAGTTCAAGCAATACGGTCGAGCAGGACCGTACCAAACGGGTTGCCCCTTCATCATTACGCCAATCTCTATATCGACGCCAGGAACGCCATGATGTACGCGCGAAAGGACGGACATTTGGATTTGTGCGCAGTACGCGTGAGCGCCGACGTGCTTGACCTCCCGGATGTCGTGATCGCCGACAGAAATGCAGCGGCTGAAATGGCGCGATTCGGTGCATCACCGCAAGGATTAGCTCTCATCGATCGAGAGCTTGTGTGTGCCGAGTGGTGGAACAGCACTTGGGAAGCGAAGCAGATTCGTTGTGCGGAGGTTCTTGTACCAGGACTAGTCCACCCGCAATTTCTTATCGGAGCGTATGTGTCATGCCAAGCCGCGTGGTCACGCTTCGGGGAACTTGACTTGACAGAACCCCGTCTACAAGTGACAATGAACGAACATTTGTTCTATCGCTAGAGGGGTAAGGCATGGTCAAGGTCATTGATGGTGACCTGTTCGCATCAGATGCCCAGACCCTCGTAAATACTGTCAACTGCGTCGGGGTTATGGGCAAGGGAGTGGCGCTTGAGTTCAAAAAGCGCTTCCCCGATATGTACAAGGACTACGTAGCGCGTTGTGACCGCCACGGGGTTCGTCTAGGCAGACCGTACCTATTTCGCCACTTGACCCTACCTTGGGTGCTTGATTTTCCGACAAAAGATCACTGGCGATCCGTCACAAAGCTCAGCGACATCGAAGAGGGATTGCGTTACCTGACCGAACACTACGAGGAGTGGGGAATCACCTCGATGGCAGTTCCCCCCTTGGGATGCGGGAATGGGCAACTTGAGTGGCGGATCGTGGGGCCGACGCTTTATCGGTACTTAAGCGAGATCAATTTGCCAGTGGAGCTTTATGCGCCGCACGGAACTCCCCACGAGGAACTTCAGCCTGAGTTCCTTGATGAAGACCGATCGTCGGCTTCCCCACCAGTTGCTATGCCGGAGCCTCAGTGGGTTCCGCCAGAGTGGGTAGTCATTGCGGAAATTGTGAAGCGCATTCAGGACGAACCATACCACCAGCCAATTGGCCGGACGATCTTCCAGAAGATCGCCTACGTTGCGACAGTGCAGGGGTTGACCACCGGCCTCGACTGCAAACGGGCGAGTTACGGCCCGTTTGCCCCAGACCTCAAGGGAATGATGGCCCGATTGATCAACAATGGGCTCATTGTTGAGACGACGAATGGGAAAATGCAGCAGATTTCGATGGGTCCGACTTACGTCGCAGCCCGGAAAGCCTATCAGGACGACGTTGCGTGGTGGGAGCCTGTAATTGCGAGGACGGTCGACTTGTTTTTGCGCCTCGACAGTATCGGCGCCGAGATCGTGGCGTCGTCCCTGTTTACTGCTCGTGAGATGGCGGACGCGGGCACTGAACCAACTGAGCGTATGGTGTTCGAAGCGGTCATGGAGTGGAAAAAGCGCCGTAGGCCGGCACTTGACGAAGGAACTGTCGCAACGACCATTCGAACGCTGGCCGCTCGAGACTGGCTAACTGTGCAATCGAGTGCCGATCTGCCGTTGCCTAGTCATGAGCTGATTTACGCCTGACCGCGGCGTCGCCGAGACGCACCGAGGCGCCACTGAGAATCTCTTCGATCCACATCCGTAGAGTATTGACGCCCGCCCATCCCCCGCGTAGCCTGCCCACCATCCAAATATCCGTTTTCGCCGCAACTGCGGCCCCGTTGGGGCCCCCGAGAAAGAGGTTCGAGGTGGGGTACCAGGTGACCGTTCCGAGCAATTCCTACGATGCCCTCATCGTCGGTGGCGGGCACAATGGGCTCGTCGCGGCGTGCTATCTGGCGCGGGCGGGCTACGACGTCTGCATTCTGGAGCGCTACAAGGACGTCGGCGGCGCGGCGTTTTCCGAGGAGATCGAGGGCGCGCCGGGGCACATCGCCTCGACCGGATCGTATGTGCTCTCCCTGGCCCCGCAAAAGGTGCTCAAGGATCTCGATCTGCTCAACAACGGCGTCGAGATGATCAAGCGCAACCCGCGCGCCTATGCCCCCACCCTCGATGGGCAGGACGGGCTCCTCCTCTGGGAGAGCATGGAGGACACCGTCAAAGAGATCGCCCGTTTCTCGGAGAAGGACGCGAAGGCTTATCCCATCTACGACGCCATGATCGAGCGCGCCTGCGAGATCATGGACAAGTTCATCCTGCGCAACCCCCCCTCCTTCGCCGAGTTCGCCGCCGAGTTCACCCAGCCCGGCGACGATCACGTGCTGAAATTCATGGTCCTGGGCGCGGTTGCCGACTCCGCCGAGTACTACTTCGAATCGGACATCATGCAGGGCGCCGCCTCCGCCCTGGGGCTGATCGGCACCTTCCGCGGTCCACGCGATGCCGGCACCGGCTATGTCAAGCTCTACCACGCCATGGGGATGGCCACCGGCAAACGCGGTCAGTGGGCCTATCTGCGCGGGGCGATGGGGAGCTTCACCCAGGCGCTGAAAAAGGTGGCGCAGGGGCTGGGGGTCGATATCCGGCCCGGCACGGAGGTCCACCACATCTGCGTCGAGGGCGAGCGGGCCACCGGCGCGGTGACGACCGACGGCGAGGAGTTCCACTCCCGGATCGTCCTCTCCAACGCCGACCCCAAGCGGACCTATCTGAAACTCGTCGGTACGCGCTATCTGCCGGACGAGTACGCCCGCGACATCGCGAATATCCAGATCACTTCGCCGGTGATGAAGATCAACTTCGCCTGCGACCGCCTGCCGGAGTACCCCGGTCTGCGCGAGCGCGGCTACGAGCTGGGGCAGACTGGCGGAGTGACGATCGGACCGAGCATCGAGTATCTGCAACGCGCCTACGAAGACGCCCGCCAGGGCCGCCCTGCCGACTGGCCGTTTTTCTCGATCCACGCCCAGTCGGCGGTCGACCGCACCCTGGCCCCGGAGGGCAAGCAGACCTTCTCCATCTTCACCCAGTTCTTCCCCTACGAGCTGGCCGAAGGCACCTGGGACGAGCGCCGCGACGAGATCGCCAAGAACGCGCTCAAGCGCTTCGCCTGGTTCGCGCCGAACATGGCCGACGCCGAGATCACGATGCAGGTGCTGGCCCCGCCCGATATCGAGGCTCGTTTTGGGCTCACCGGCGGTCACATTTTCCAGGGCGAGCTGGTGCCGGAGCAGGCGTTCGACATGCGCCCCGTGCCTGGCTCGCGGTCGTACCAGGGGCCCATCGCCGGTCTCTTTCTCTGTGGCTCCGGCGCCTGGCCGGGCGGCTGCGTGATGGGCGCGCCGGGGCACAACGCCGCGCACGAGGCGATCGACCGGTTGCGGGCGGGGGAGTACGCGTAACGCTGGCTATCGGCTATCGGCTATCAGCTGTTGGCTATCGGCTTGAGGATACTGACTTTTTCCTGGATTGGGTGAAGGGAGCAGGGCACGGCATGCCGTGCCCCTACCGAATGGGTTGGCGCGGGGCGACATCGGAGCCTTGTACGCCGATAGCCAAGAGCCGATAGCCAAGGGCTGATAGCCGATAGCCGATAGCAAACTCCCGTCAACTACCATTTCCCGCGTCCACGCCCGCGTACCCTTTGGAGGCATTCGTCATGGCCATCGCGAACCGTATTAGCGAGCAGGAGTACCGGGAGTTGGCGCTCAGCCGGGATGGACGGTTGTGGGAGCTGTGGGGCGGCGAGCCGCGGGAGAAGCCGCCGATGAGCATGAAGCACGACAACTTGTCGTTTCTTCTCGGGCATTTCCTGCAGAGCCAGCTCGATTGGAGCGTCTACCGGGTCAATGTCAACGGTGGCAAGTCGCGCCACTCGCCGCGCAACTATTACATCCCGGACGTCGTCGTCATTCCCGCGTCGTATCAGATTCCGTTCGAGCGCGATCCGCGGGCGTTCAATGCGTTCGCCGATCCGTTGCCACTGGTGGTCGAGGTCTGGTCGCCGTCGACAGGCGCCTACGACTTCGCCACAAAACTGCAAGGGTATCGGGAGCGTGGCGACGCCGAAATCTGGCTCATCCATCCCTATGAGCGGACTCTCACGGCCTGGCGCAGGCAGCCCGACGCGACGTACGCGGAAGAACTCTTCCGTGGTGGCGTGATTTCGGTCGTTTCCCTGC
>JACCXM010000472.1 GCA_013697005.1 Chloroflexia bacterium
GGATGATAGCGTGGCGTGGGGGACGCCCGAGGCATTGCCATCCGGGTTGAGTCCGGGTGGCTCCGCACACCGCTGGGACTCGAAAGCGGCTTGGGGCGTAGCGGGGAGGGGAATTCAGCGTTATGAAACATCGACGCGCAACCGGTCTGTGCGGTGGGGTGCGCAAGCAGCTCGGGCGCAGGGTCCGCACCACACTGGCCGTGGCCGTGCCGGCGATCGCGCTGGTGGCTGCCCTCGTGGGTGTTGCCCCGGCGCAGCAGGCGTTCGCGCAGCAGAACAGTGGCGGCACGATCGACATCGGCGGCAGCATCGCCGATACGGTCGCCAGCGCGGTCTCCAGCATCGCGACGGGAAGCGGAGGCGGGAGTGCCTTCGGTGGCGCCTCGGTCGAAAGCAATGAAGCCTCATTTGGCGAGGACGAAGGCGTGTCCGTCTCCGATGCGAGCGGCGGGAACTCCAACGTGTCGGCAAATCAGGGGAATCACAAGTAATATTGGTGTGCTCGTGGCGATCCTTTGCGGGGATGGCCTTGATGATCGGCACGGGCAGGATGCAGCGGAGCGTCACCCGCGTCTGAACGAATATCGGACACGGGTGACGCCCAAGGCGTTGCCAGCGGTAAAGGGAGGGAAGACCAGTGGAGAATTCCGGCGGCACAATCAGCATCGGTGGCAGCACCGACGATCTCAGTGGAAGCATTTCCGGAGCGGTAATCGACGCCGTTTCCGGTATCGCGACCAATAGCAGCGCCAGCGGCGGCACCAGTGTCGAGACCAGCTCGATTTCGCTGGGCGAGCAGGAGGGCGTGGCTATCGCCGATGCGAGCGGTGGCAGCAACAACATCGCGAGCGGTGGCAACTACAACGTCGCCTTTGTCAGCTAATCCTGATACACTACGGGGTAATCCCCGCAGGGGTTTTGCGGTCAACGTCCGGTAGAGGCAGGATTCAGGAGGTTCTCTCTCGTCACCCGTCGTGAAACGGTAGCCACCGCTGGTGGGCAATCCGACGGGAGAAGATCAGCACGGCGCGTCATCGTCGAGAGATGCAAGACGAAAAGCGATGCGCGGCGAGTTGGGCTTCTCTGCATTGCCAGCGAGGTTTACACGAGACGGGGAGTCATTCGAGAGCCGAGAGAAGAGAGCCGATCGCCGGCGCACCGGCTTCGGGTTCGCGAGAATCCGATGCAGGTACCATGTGGAAGGGCTCCAGAGGGGCCATAGGGAGGGCGAACGGAAATGCAGGACGATATTGCCTCTGCCGGTAACGGCGGCGTGGCGACAGCTTCCGCCAATGGCGGCGCGGTCGGCATCGGCGACATCAACAGCGGCGGCAATGCCGGTAGCGCCATTGGCATTGGTGACACGTGGGGCACGGTTGCTGCCGATGGCGGCACCATGGCCAACAGCACGTTGCTGAGCGTCTCCGCCAACGGCGGCACCGCGATCGCGGATGCCTCGGGCGGCGACTACAACTTGGCGTTCGTCAGCTAGATCACACCGGGTTCGCCCGGTCGTTTTCGAGCGACAACATTCGGGGGGAGCGGATTCCGCTCCCCCCGAATGTTTTTTTTGCCCCTTCGCTCACCCCATTGACCGCTTGACCGCGCGCGACGCTCACGATACGATGCCCGCACGGTGGACAAGAAAACACGAAGTGTTCACGGAGCGAACGTCGTGCGCCACGTGCATGACCGGGATGCGTGCCGTCGCGGAGGGGGGAAACGATGATCGACGTGCAGCAGGCCGCACCCGATACCGCGCGGGTGATGATCGATTTCACGCAGATGAAGTCGTTCGGCCAGGATCCGTTGATCCTGGAGCGGGGCGATGGCATCCGGGTCACCGATGTCTTCGGCAAGACCTACATCGATGGACTCTCCGGGGTCTTCACCGTCAATCTCGGGCACGGCGTGCCGGAGTTGGTCGAGGTTGCCGCCGCGCAGGCGCGGCAGATCGCCTTCACCGCCCCGACGATGGCGACGAACCTGCCGGCGCTGCGTCTGGCCGATCTGCTCATCGGTATCACTCCCGCACAGTACACGACCGTGAAGTTTTTCACCGGCGGCTCGGAGGCGAACGAAGCGGCGATCAAGCTGGCCCGCCAATACTGGATGCAGACCGGGCACCCCCGTAAATACAAAATCATCTCCCGTTATCGCTCGTACCATGGTGGCACCGGTCACGCCATGGCCGCCTCGGCGCAGACGACGTGGAAGTGGAAGTTCGAGCCCTTCGCGCCGGGTTTCATCCACGTCACGCCCCCGGCCCGGCCTGGTTGCGCCGCCTGCCGCCGCGCCGAGGGCTGCACCCTGGCCTGTCTCGACCTGATGGAACAGGCGATCGTCGAGGAGCATCCGGAGACGGTCGCCGCCGTCATCGCCGAACCGGTGATGCTCTCGGCAGGAGTCCATGTGCCGCACCCCGACTACTTTCCCCGCCTGCGCGAGTTGTGCGACCGCCACGATGTCCTCTTGATCTACGACGAGATCATCACCGGCTTCGGGCGCACCGGCCGCCTCTTCGGGGCGGAACGGGTTGGCGCCTGGCCCGATATCCTGAGCTGCGGCAAGGGGATCAGCGGCGGCTACGCGCCCCTTTCGGCGATCTTCATCGCCGACCGCATCGGCGAGGCATTCTGGGGGGAACCGGATGCGGGGGTGCAGTTCTGGGCGGGACACACCTTCGGTGGCAATCCGGTCGCCTGCGCCGTGGGCGAGGCGGCGGTGCGCTATCTGCTGGATCACGACCTGATCGCCAACGCGGAGCGGGTGGGGAACTATCTGGCGGCGCACCTGACCGAGATCGCGGCGGAGCAGCCCGCCATCGCCGAGGTGCGCGGTGTCGGCATGCTGCGAGGCGTCGCTTTCACGGAACCAATCGGGCAGGCGGTCTACGATGCGGCGCGGCGCATGGGATTGCTGACGCGGCCCGGTGCGGACTGGATCGGGGTGGCCCCGCCACTCTGCACCACCAAGAACGAGGCCGATGAGATCGCCGCCATTCTGGAGGAGGCGATTGCGGACGTCGTCGAGGGGCGCGAGGAGGTGCCAGACAGCATCGCTGCGGAGACAACGCGGTCAGGGCAAACGTCTGGGAATCACGCCACACAGGAGAGGAGCGTTTCATGATCGACGCCACACTCACTCGCCGCCAGACCTTGCAGCTCGGCGCGGTTACGGCCGGGCTCACCCTGCTGCCGGGGGCGCGCCGCGCCTCCGCGCAGGAGACGACGATTACCTTCTGGAACTCGACGTACCCCACTGTCGACCCGAACGACAAAGCCAAGCGACTCGAGGATTTCTACGTCTACCAGGCGGCGACCCGCTTCCAGGAGCAGAACCCGGGGATGACCGTCGCCATTGAAAATTTCGAGGGCGGCACCGATCTGTTCACGAAGTACCGTACCTCCAGCGTCGCCCAGAACGGGCCGGACGTGATGGGGTTGTGGTCCGGTTCCTATATGCTCGGGTTGATCGATTTCCTGGAGCCGCTGGCGGCGTACTTCACGCCCGAGGAGCGTGCCCGCATCACCGGCTGGGAAGCGACCTCCACCGACTTCAAAGCGGATTCCGATCAGATCTACGGCGTCCCGGCCGGTTCCGACGGCACCACCTGCATGTTCTGCAACCTGGAGCTGCTGGCGAAAGCGGGGGTCGACCCGGAGGGCGACTGGCGGTCCAGTTTCGAGAGCTTCATCAGTGCCCTCGAGGCGATCAAGGCGAGTGGCACGATGCCGCTGGTGCTCGACGAAAACGCGATCGTCTGGCAGATCCTGAGCTGGTGGCAGGCACAGGAGCTGGGTGGCGCGGCCGTCGTCGGCGAGCTCGTCTCCGGCGAGCGCAACTTCAACGATCCAGTCATGATTGGGATCGCCGAGAAGTGGCAGACCCTGAAGGAGTACACGGTTCCCGGCGCGGAGACGATGCCGGGTGATGCCGCCTATCAATCGCTTTTTGCGGGAGACGTGGCGATGTCGACCGGTGGATTCTGGGTCATCGATCCGACCCTGGAGGCGCTGGGCGAGAAGCTGGGGATGATCAAGATGCCGAACTTCAGCCCCGAGGCGCCGCTCCAGGACGGCGGTATCGGCGGCGCCGGCACCGCCTTCATCGTCTCCAATTACTCCGGGGTGAAAGACGCGGCGGTTGCCTTCATCAAGCACCTGATGAGCAAAGAGGAGCAGACGCTCAAGGCGGAATCGGGCGAAGGCTTGTTGTTGAATGTCACCGACGTCGATACCGCGCCCTACTACGAGCCACTCAAGCAAATCCAGCAGGAGTGGGCGAACGAGCCGAGCACGGTGTTCTGGCTGGACAACCTCTACCCCGTCGAGCTCACCAACGAGATCAAGGCGCAATCGCAATTGGCGTGGACCGGTCAGATCAGCGCGGAGGAGTTCATGGCCAAGATCGACGCCAAGCGAGACGAGCTTCTCGGCTGATTGGGTGGAAAGCGCCCGTAGCGAACCGGTAGCGGTCCCGGGCGGGACGGAGCCGGGGGCCGCGCGGGGGTCTCGCGCCGCGCGGCGCACCGGCGGGCTCGGTCTGCGGCGGCGCGAGGCACTGATCGCCTACGCCTCGCTGCTGCCCGCCTTTCTGCTCGTGGCAGCCGTCATCTGGTACCCGGTGACGCAGACGGTCTACCGCAGTTTCACCGACTGGAACGGGGCGACCTCGACCTGGATCGGGTGGGAGAACTACGCGCGCATCGTCGCCAATGGCGAACTTTGGCTGCTGCTGCGCAACAACCTCATCTTCGTCCTCTCCGTGCCGGGGATTCTGCTCATCTCGCTGGTGGTGACGATGCTGCTGTACGAGCAGGCGCCCGGCTGGCGCTTTTTCCGCTCGGTCTACTACCTGCCGACCATCCTCTCGGCGGCGGTGGTCGGTACCCTGATGCGCATCGTGTTCTCGTCCCAGGGGGCGGTGAACGGCTTTCTCGGCAACGCCGGTCTGGAGCGCTTCCAGCACGACTGGCTGGGATCGGTGCCGACCGCGTTCATGGTTCTGATCTTCGCCTTCTACTGGCAGACCCTCGGGCAGGGCGTGCTCATCTTTCTGGCCGGGATGTCGGCGATCCCGGCCGATCTGCTCGACGCGGCGCGGCTCGATGGGGCCGGCTGGTGGAACCGGCTGACGCGCATCATCATCCCGCTGCTGGTGCCGACCATCGCGTACTTTGTGCTCTTCAACGTGATCTGGATCTTCGTCGGCCTCTTCGCGCTGGTCTACACCGTGACCGAAGGCGGTCCTGGCTACGCCACCACGCCGTTCGACCTGATGATCTACCGCAAGGCGTTCGAAGCGGGCGAGATGGGATACGCCTCGGCGCTCTCGGTGATCCTCTTCGGTATTGTGCTCGCCATCTCGGCGTTCCAACTGCGCACTTTCGACCGCCTGACGACTGATGTCTGAGCCGGGGATGAACGCGCTCGTCAGACCCGGGCAACCGCCCGCGCAACGGGTGCTCAGCGGCGTGACCCGGCTGGGGATTACGCTCGTGCTGTCGTTGATCGCCGCGATCGCGATCTACCCGATTGTGTTCATGGGGTTGAGCAGCTTCAAGACGTCACTGGAGTACCTGGCAAACCCCCTTGCCTGGCCGTCCGGGTTCTCCTACGTCGACAAC
>JACCXM010000002.1 GCA_013697005.1 Chloroflexia bacterium
ACACTCGTTGCATTGGCTCCGCGGCGACGATGCGTTCGACGAGATCGATACCGTCGCACTGCGCTTCCAGATCGGCGGGATCGCGCAGGTAGGCGTGATCGATATCCAATGGCGCGTGGGGGTCCGCGGACAGCAACCGCACCCGGCCCTGGGAGCGTGCGTATTGCAGACTGGCGGTGATCCACAAAAACCACGCGCCATGCTCCTCACTGAAGTCCTGTCCGATGTAGATGTGCAGATCGATCTCATCGCCGGCATGGCGGCTACGGGTCTTGGCGATCACCGGGATGAACGATCGGGTCCGCGGTGCGTAGTCGGGGTGCACCAATCTCGGCGATGGCCGGTCGGGCGAGACGAGCTGGTGATCCAGCAGGTGTTCGCCAATCCCCGGCAGATGCTTCACGACCGGGATGCCAAGCTCCCGCAGGTGCGCGGCGGGTCCGATCCCGGAACGGAGCAGAATCGTGGGCGATCCGTATGTTCCCGCGCAGAGCACGATCGCTCTACCGGCGATTATTGCCCCATCGGCCGTGCGCGCGGCGCAGGCTCGCCCGTTCTCAACCAGGACGCGGTCGACCAGCGTATCCGCCAGGATAGTGAGGTTTGATCGAGTGCGGGCGGGAGCGAGGTAGGTAAACGCTCCGTTCATGCGGATGCCGTCGGCAATGTTCTTCGGCGCGGAACCAACACATGGCGCTTGCCACGGCGTCCCGTTCAGATCGGCGACCCGTGGCAAGCCGAGTGATTCCGCCGCGCTCAGGAACGCACGCTCGGCCGGCGCGATATCATCGTCAGCGATTCGAAAGACCGGCACGGGTCCATCTTTCCCCGCCAGCACACCGCCCCCCGGATCGTTTTCGGCGCGCTGAAAAAATGGAAGAAGCTCCTGAAAACTCCAGCCAGGATTGCCCAGCGCCGCCCACTCGTCATAGTCGGCGGCGGAACCGCGCAACCAAACGCAGCCATTGACCGTCGTCGTGCCACCGGCGATTCGCGAGCGCGGCAGGGCAAAGGGATTGCCGGCTTCGCGTCCGGCGAGGATGTAACCCCAATCGTGCGAATCGGGCCAGATCGAGCTGGGATCGAGCAGCTCGGCGGGCCAATGTGCTGGATCGGGTCCATAGTCAGGACCAGCCTCCAGCAGCAGCACCGTGCGCTTGCGATCCTCGGACAGCCTATTCGCAAGCACGCAACCAGCCGCGCCCGCACCGACGATGATGACGTCGTAGGTGGCGCCCCGTCCTGCGCGGTCACGATCCAATCCCATGACGCACGTTCCTCGCGCTGCGACCGAATCCCCTGCCAATGGGATCATAACGGTCGCTGGACCTCGCCGCTTCCGAAGTCAAAAGCCCCTCTCCCTGCGCCCAGGGAGAGGGATTGGGGTGAGGGTCTCTCAGGAGTTGGGTGAAGGCTTACCCTACTAGCGTTGACAACAACCCGGGCCTTTTCTAGGCTACCAGCGCGTGGGACAATCATGAGCGGCGGACAGCTGGGTTCCGGAGAAGGAGCAAGTCCATGTCTGATTTCGGAATGCGACAGCGCGCACGGGCACACGATGTGCTCTCGCGGCGCCGGTTTCTCCAGGCCACCACCGGCGCCGGACTGGCGATCGGACTCGGCCGAACCGGGTTGACGTCGACCGCGCACGCCCAGGAGGTGACGTTCAGCCGTGACTACGAGGGCACGACCCTCAACATGTTGATGGAGGACGTGCTCGAAACCACGATCATCGAGGGACTCCTGCCCGATTTCACCGAGAAAACCGGTATCACCGTCAACTTCGAAAAAGTCGCCTATCCGGTCATGCACGAGAAACTCGTGCCGCAGCTCGCCTCCGGACCCGGCAATGGCTCCTACGACGTGCTCGAAGTCGACTTTTACTGGGTCTACGAGTTTGCCCGCTCGGGCTGGGTCGAGGATCTCGGAGGGCGGATCGCCGCCTCTGAAGGCCAGGTCGATCTAGAACGCTACATACCCGCGCTCCTGAATACGGGCTCCACCGTCGACGGCAAGACCTTTTACATCCCGATCTTTCCCTATCCAATGGGGTTGATCTATCGGAACGATCTCCTGGCGGACGAAGCGTTCCAGGCTGCCTACGAAGAAAAAACCGGCTCCGCGCTCGCACTTCCTGAGAGTGTCGAGGCCTATGTCGAAATGGCGGAGGCTGTTTCATCGCTCGACCTGGGCGTCTACGGCGCGGCGATGCAGGCACAGCAGGTCGACCCCATCGTCATGGAGTTCTGTAATTTCCTTTACGGACTCGACGGCGCGATCTACAACGCCGAGCTGACCGAACCGGCGATCAACAACGAAACGGGTGTCAAGGCCGCCGCGCTCTATGCGCGGTGTGTCAATAGCGCCGCTCAGCCCGGTGCCGCCGGCGCAGATCTCAACGACACCATCGCCACCTACAGCCAGGGTAAGGCGTTCAGCATGATCTCCTACATGTTCATGCTCTCCGTCTTCAACGACGATGAGGCCTCGACGGTCAAGGGTGTCAATACCATGACCGTCATGCCGGGCGGCCACGGCTTGACCGGCGCCTTCAGCTGGGGACTGCCTATTTCCTCACCCAATCCCGACGCGGGCTGGGAGTTCATCAAGTGGGTGGAGTCGCCGGATGTCGCCATGCAGCGGGCGCTAAATGGCGGCGTGCCCGCGCAACAAGCACCCTATGACAACGAGGAGTTCGTCACCGAGTACCCGTGGATGCCGCAGGCCAAGGAGATGATCGCCACTGGCGAGGGGCTGCCCGCGGTCACCAAACAGACCCAGCTCGTCGAAATCCTGGGCCGCCATCTGAGCGACGTCGTCGCTGGCGCCAAAACCGCCCAGGAAGGGATGGACGCGGCGGCGGCGGAGCTGAAGTCGCTTCTCTAACGAGAGAGTTAGGGTGATGGGTGTTCTTCGCGGAGGGCGGTCTGACCCACCTCAGGGCGCACGACTGAAGATTCCTATCACCCTATAACCCTATCACCCGTTACCAAAGGACAAGGAAACCATGGCACAGGCACCAGCGCGCACCCGGCACCTTCTGGAACCGCTCGCGGTCGACGAGCTCGCGGAGGCGGTGGCGATCCTGCGCGCTGGAGCGCCCGGCGGAAGCTGGGACGAACGTCGCTACCGGTTTGTCGAGGTCGCATTGCGCGAGCCGCCGAAGGAGGTCGTCCTCGCCGTGGAGGCGGGTAATGACGACGATCTGCCCCGCGAAGCCCGCGCCGTGCTGATCGACCGCGCCGAGCGTGCGACGGTAGTGGCGACTGTCTCCCTCACCGAGGGCCGGGTCACGTCCTGGGACGCCATCGCGGCGGGACAAGCGACGCTGACTCTGGAAGAAATCCTCGAGTGCGAGAAGGCCGTGCGCCTCGACGCTGACTTTCAGACCGTTATGCTCCGGCGCGGCATCAAGGACATGGACCTGGTCTGGGTCGATCCCTGGCCATTCGGCGTCTACGAAGATGAGGCCGACCTCGAAGGACGCCGCTTGACCCGCGGCATCGTCTGGGTGCGCTCAGATCCCGACGACGACAACGGTTACGCCCACCCGGTCGAAAACGTCATCGTCATCTTCGATCTCAGCGACATGGCCGTCGTGCGGGTCGAAGATTACGGAGTCGTCCCCATCCCGGCCAGAAACGCCAATTACGGCCGGGAAGACGTCGGCCCACAGCGCACGGACCTGAAACCGATCGCCATCACTCAACCCGAGGGACCCAGCTTCGCCGTCGACGGCATGTTCGTGCGCTGGCAGAAATGGCAGTTCCGCGTCGGTTTTACCCCCCGCGAAGGATTGGTGCTGCATACCGTCGGCTGGGAAGATGGGGACCGGGTGCGGTCCATCCTGCATCGCGCCGCGATGTCCGACATGGTTGTGCCCTACGGCGACCCCGCTCCCACCCACCATCGCAAGAACACGTTCGATGGCGGCGAGCTCAACTTCGGGGCGCTCGTCAATTCCCTCACCCTCGGCTGCGACTGCCTGGGTGAAATCCACTATTTCGACGCCGCCCTGGTCGATCAGGGTGGCGCGGCGTATGCCGTGAAGAACGCCATCTGCATGCACGAGGAAGACTTCGGCGTTCTCTGGCGGCACATGAACATGCGCACCAATCAGACCGAGGTGCGGCGCTCGCGGCGACTCGTAATTTCTTCGTTCTCGACGATCGGCAATTACGACTACGGCATCTTCTGGTATCTCTATCAGGACGGCACGATCCAATGCGAGGTCAAGCTGACCGGCATTCTCTCCACCGGGGCGGTGACACCGGGCGAGACGCCGCGCTATGGCCAGCTTCTCAACGACGATGGTCTTTACGCCCCGATCCACCAGCACTTCTTCAATTTCCGGCTCGATCTCGACATCGATGGTCCGGTCAATACCGTCTATGAGGAGCACGCCGAAGCCGAACCGGCCGGTGCCGGCAATGCGCTGGGATCGGCGTTTCGCACGGTGCGCACCGCCCTGCGCACCGAGTTGGCAGCGCAGCAGTTGGTCGATCCCTTGCAGGGGCGGGTGTGGCGGGTCGTCAACCCGGATCGCTTGAACGCGGTCGGCGAACCCGTTGGCTACCGGCTGGTGCCGCAGGGCAATGTCCGCGCCATGGCCAGCGCCGCCTCCAGCGTGGCGAAACGCGCTGCCTTCATGACCAAGCATCTCTGGGTGACGCCGCACGCCGACGACGAGCGTTTCGCCGCCGGCGATTTTCCTTATCAGCATCCCGGCGGTGCGGGACTCCCCGAGTGGACCGCCGCCGATCGCGCGATCGCGGAAACCGACGTCGTGCTCTGGTACACGATCGGCAGTCACCATGCGCCGCGTCCCGAGGACTGGCCAGTGATGCCGGTCTCCTACGCTGGGTTCATGTTGCAGCCGACCGGCTTCTTCGCCGCCAACCCGGCCCTCGACGTGCCACCGCCGATGGCGCATGCGAACGGGCACTGTTGCGAAGAACGCTTGTCATAGACGTTTCGACGTCAGGCGGCACTCGCACCGCCCGCGTGAGCCCACTCGGTCTCGACGATGCGTGGGGCGTGAACGCCGGCGTCGCCTGTGTCGAGCGGCTTGCCCGCCTCGGCCCAGGCGGCCGTGCCGCCGGCAACGCTCGCGACGTGCGCGAACCCCACCTGTTTCAGGAACTGAACGGCGCGCAGCGATCGCGCCCCCGCCTGGCAGATCACCAGTAAGGGACGATCCCGCGGCAGCTCCTCGAGACGATCGGCGAGATCGGCTTGGGGCAGGCTCATCGCACCGGGCACGTGTCCCCACGCGTATTCCGCCGGCTCGCGTACATCGATCAGCAATGCGTCCGGGGTGCGGCCTTCCAACGCGTCGAGACCGATTTCAGTCACCTCCGGGTTGGTGGTGAGCATTGCCCAGGGACGGTCGGCCAACCCACGGTTGGTCGCCTCGATGGCGGTGATATTGAGCGGCCGGGCGGGGACCGCATCGCCCAGTTGGTCGATGAACGGTCCCCGCTCTAGCCGCGCCAGCGGGTTGAATAACCGCTCGAAGCCGATCGTCGTGCTGGGCCGGCCGCACATCCCTTTGCCGCACGGTCCTTCGAAATGTCCCGGAAAGACCGCCACCCAGTCCGGGAGGCGCAGCAACCGGGTCAGGCTCTCGTACTGGGCGGCGGCGTCCCCCCCGCCGAAGTCCGGTCGCCCTACGTCCCCGACCAGCAACGAATCGCCGGTGAGGACCATCGACGGCTCCGGGCTGCGGGTCGGATTGACCACCAGCAGCGAGATCAGCTCCGGCCGGTGCCCGGGGGTGTGCAGCACCCGTAGCCGCAGTTGCCCGAGCGCTAGTGCTTCGCCGTCGTGCAGCGGACGAAACGGGTACTCCACTTGCGCAGCCTCGTGCAGACAGAGCTCCGCCCCGTGCTCGGCGGCCAACCGGCGCCCACCCGAGACGTGATCGGCGTGGATATGGGTGTCGATCGCGTAGCGCAGAAGAAATCCGCGCTGCGCCAGCAATTCATCGTACTGCTCGATCGCCAGCGATGGGTCGATGATGGCCGCCTCGTGGCTTTGCCGTGAGGCCACCAGATACGACGCGCAGCCGCACTGCTCGTCGAGGAATTGCTTGAAGTACATCGCCGCCGCCTCCTTGAGGACTGGCCAGTGGTGCCGGTCTCCTGGACCGGCATCCAATTACAGCCCACTGGAATCTCCGCCGGCAACCCGGCCCGCGACGCGCCACCGCCAACGCCGCTCCCAATGCGATAGGAGACCGTCTTGGACGATGACCCCGGTGAAAACATTGGGCGCACCCCAAGTGCGCAGTACCCCGCGGCGGTCTCCGTCAAAACCGGCAGACATTGGTGCTCGGGACGTGGGCGCCCTCCGGCAACTGGGCATCGATCAGGACGTCGATCGAGGCGATGCTGGCTGTGCTGCCGTTGATATCGAAAACGTGCCAACTCTTATCGGTCGCCGCCGGATTGGCGGGATTCGCCCACTGCTGCACGATCCGCCCGCCGGCTTCCCTCAGGACAATCATCAGCTCTCCCGCGGCCGTGGAGTCGTTGAGCTCGATCCAATATTCGTAGCTGCCCCCGAGCAGCGCGAAGATCGTGGTGACTTCGGAGCCGGCCGATGTCTCGTCGCCACTGGCGCAAGCAAACGGGTGCCCATCCTCGCAGGTATGACTGGCGGCATCGCAGTCATAGTCGATAAAGGGGGAGGGGCCGGTGGTTGCGTTCTCCGGCGGCACGAAGAGATACGAGTCGTGATCGGCCGGCACGGTCCAAATCGCCTCGATGGTCAACGGCGCGTTCAGGCAGAACGTCGCGTTGCACGTTTGCCCCGGATTGCCGCACTGCTCTCCATTCGGCCGGCAGAGACCCTCCTTCTTCTTGTGTTTGCGCTTGCGCTTGTGCTTTTTCCTTTTGGCTTCGGCGTTATCCGAGCCGGCGAGCGCAAGCAGCGTTGCGGCCGTCACGCCGAACTGGCGACGGGTCAACCCGTCGAAGTTGATGCCGTTCATGGCTACCTCCGCGACAAGACAATTGAGTCCGTGTAAGCCGCGCAATCACGGATTTGCAGCGCATGGATCTTCAGCCGTACCGCACGTCTCATTGACGGTGAAGCAACACTCCACTTCCCGGGGATCCCAGCAGTAGTAGGAGCCGCAGCAGAGGGCGGTATTGGGGATGCATCGGCCTCCGCAATACTGGGTCCAGTTTTCGAATCCGGGAACCGAGATGTTGCTTACACAGCGCAAGTCGATGCACGTACCGTCGTGGCACGTGTCGCCATGGCGGCAGACATTGCCGCAGGTTCCACAATTGTTGTTGTCGAACCGCGAGCCAGTGCACGGCAGAGGTGGAGCCGGGTTGGATTGGGATTTGCGTTTCTTGCTCTTCCCGCGCCTTCTGCTGCTTCTGGCCTCGGTCAACCTCACGTCGCTAACGACCCGGCCGGAAACGAGCGCACCCGCCGCGAGGAGAACCGCCCGCCGCGACCCGGCGCGCGATACGATCTCACTCAGCGTGTCGATCCAATGTAGGCCGGTCATGGTCATTCCTTCCGTGGAAGCGATCTGAGCTCGCGGGCGGTCACGCCCGAGCCGATCGTGCGACGCGAGCTATCGCTCGATCGGAGCGCCGATAAGGGATCCCCATTCGGTCCAGCTCCCGTCGTAGTTGCGCACGTCGGTATGGCCCAGCAGCTCCTTCAGGACGAACCAGGTGTGGGCGCTGCGCTCGCCGATCCGGCAGTAGGCGATCGTCTCCGTGTCCGTGGTGACGCCCTTGCCGCCATAGATCGTGCGCAATTCGGCGGCTGGTTTGAATGTGCCGTCCTCGGCCACCGCGGTGGCCCACGGGACATTCTGGGCGCCGGGAATGTGGCCCCCTCGCTGCGCCCCCTCTTGCGGCAGGTTCTCGGGCGCCATTAGCACGCCCGAATACTCTTTGGGTGAGCGAACGTCGACAAGCGAGACATCTGGCCGGTCGAGGGCAGCCGCCACCTCGTCGCGGAAGGCGCGCAGTGCCCGGTCTGGTTGCTTCGCCTGGTATTTCGTCGGGGCGAATGGCGGGGAGTCTGTTGTCAGTTCCCGTCCCTCGGCGACCCACTTGACTCGTCCCCCGTCCATCAAGCAGACATCGGCGTGGCCGTAGAGCTTGAACAGCCAGTAGGCAAAAGCGGCAAACCAGTTGTTGGTGTCTCCGTAGAGCACGACCAGATTGTCGTTACCGATCCCGGAACGGGAGAGCAATGTCTCCCACTCCGCGCGATCGGGTACGTCCCGAATCGGGCGGCGCTGGAGGTCGAGTCTCCAGTCCCAGCCGATCGCGCTTGGGATGTGACCCGTGTCATACACGGTGGTATCGACGTCGACTTCGATCAGCCGAACTTTGGTGTCGCCGTTGTGGGAGGCGACCCAATCGGTTTGGACCAGAGTGTGCGGATGCGCGTACCCATTCTCTTTCACGTCGATACTCTCCTCTGTGTGGCAGGCTGGTTGTTCGCGAGCGCGAATCGGGTGTGTGAACACGCTACGACCGATGAAGGCTGATTTCATCGGCCGGGTGTCCCGATCGGTTGCGGCGACGACGAATGAGTGACTAGGACAGGTGTCCTAGATGGGGGGGTTGATGCTCAAATGAGATCGTGGCGGAGGGCAAATGTGGCGGCTGCTGTGCGCGACTCCACGCCAAGTTTGGTGAGGATGGCGGTCACATGGTTGCGGACGGTCTTGTGGCTGATGAAGAGGATCGCGGCGATCCGCGGATTCGTGTGCCCCTCGACGACGTAGCGCAGGACTTCGCGTTCCCTTGGCGTCAATCCGAAGGGTGACTCAGTGACTCCATGATCTGCCGGATCGTTAACCGGTGTCACGATGAACCCAGCGGTCTCGGCGATGATGTCGTCGAGCGGCGCGCCAGCACCGGCGGCCCATACCGCTTCGAATGCTGGCTCGCCAAGTGCGTCCAGCGCCGCGGCGGCAGCCTGATCTCGGACCGCAGGATCCCCAAAAAACGTCGGCGCCCCGACCATGTTTCGCAGCGTCTGGGCCGCGCCGAGAAACCGCGCCGCCCACTTTGCCTGTCCCATACCGCCGAGCGCCACGGCCAGGGACTCGAGACTCGCTCCGACGTAGAGCCGCTCTCCCAGAGCGTGGTAACTCTTGACGGCGCTCGCGTGGAGCGGCGCCGCCCGTTCCGCATCGCCTTGCGCCATCCTGATCCAACCGAGACTGAGCAGCGATGCGGCGAGGCCGTACTCGTGGCCGATGTCGCGGAAGAGCGCGAGGTTCTCCGTGCAAAGCGCCTCGGCCCGGGGCAGATCACCCTGAACCTGCGCGATCTTGGCCAGGCACATGGTGAGCATCCCGGCGTCCCCGCGGCGGCCAAGTGCTTCGTACAGCATCTTGCCCTCCTGGGCCGCTTTGACCGCGAGCGCGAGATCTCCCAGGTCGAGGGCCATGTACGCCTGGGCCAATCGGGCCAGGGCCAGTCCCGCTCGGTCAGCCGTCCCTTCCACCAGCGGCAGCGCCTGGTTTAACGCGGCAATAGCCCGCTCGCGGTCATCCTGGGGCCAAGCCAGAATCGCCACACCAGTGAGCGTCTTGGCGCGCAGCGCGGGAGGGGCGCCATCGGTCAGGGGGAGCACTCGCTCCAACCACTCCCGTCCTTCGCTGAGGTGCCCGCGGGTGTACCAGAAGCGCAGCAGCGCGCTGGCCAGGCGCAGCGCTTCCTCTCCCGCTCCCGCATCAACCAGCCAGGCAAGTGCCGCTCGCAGATTGTCGTGCTCGCCCTCCACCAGATCGAGACAGCGAACTTGGTCGCGCCCGCCGTAGAGCTCCGGTTCAGCGTCTTCCGCCAGTGCCAGATACCAGGCCGCGTGGCGCCCGCAGGACTCCCCTATCTCGCCGTGAGCCGCCAATTGCTCGAGCGCGAACTCACGAATCGTCTCGAGCATGGTGAAACGTGGTTCACCGTCGTTCCCCTTGAGGGGTGCAATAAGGCTCGCCTCGACCAGGGACGTAAGAAGGCCGAGCACCGGCGGATCGACTGGTGCGGAATGAATAGCTGGACTCGGACTGGCGACAGCCGCGGCCGCCTCCAGGGTGAAACCGCCGGCGAAAACCCCGAGCCGGCGAAACATCGCGTGTTCGGCTGGACCGAGGAGATCGCAGCTCCAGGCGATGGCGTCGCGCATCGTGCGCAACCGGAGCGGCTGGTCGCGCGGTCCGTCCGTCAGGAGCAGGAGACGATTGGCGATACGGGCACGGAGCCAATCCGGAGTGAATACACGAATTCTCGCCGCGGCCAGCTCGATGGCCAGAGGCAGCCCGTCGAGACGAACGCAGATCTCGGCGACGTCGGCCGCATTCTCTTTCGTGAGCGTGAACGCCGGGTTGACGGCAGTCGCGCGCTGAACGAAGAGCACGATCCCGTCGATTTGCGCCAACTCGTCCAAAGGAGGCAAATGTCGGGGATCCGGGAGCGCCAATGGCGGGATTGGGTAGTCGCACTCGTCGCTCAGCCGCAACACCGTCCGGCTGGTCACCAGAATCTTCAGCCGAGGACACGTGGTCAACAGATCGGCGACCAACGGGGCCGCTTCGAGGATGTGCTCGAAGTTGTCGAGCACGAGCAGAAGCTCCTTGTCCAGGAGCAACGCTCGCAGACCCTCCACCGGCGATCGCCCGCCGATCTCCAGAACGCCCAGTGCTTGCGCCAGGGTTGCTGCCACGAGTTCCGGTTCGCGGACCGCGGCAAGAGTGACAACCGAAGTCCCGTGGGCGAAGTGGTCGCCGAGTTCGGCCACGACCTGCCAGGCAAGGCGAGTCTTGCCGACACCGCCGGGTCCAGTCAGCGTCAGCAGTGGGACGTCGTCGCGCAGGAGTAGATCGCATACCTCAGCGACTTCCCGGCCGCGGCCGACGAGCGGCGTACGAGAGAGGGGCAGGTTTGCACCAGCTGGAAAGCGCAAGGCGGCGACCATGGCAAAACCTCGATGTAGGGACTGACGATCGCGGGGAATGATGGCCAGCCGGTGAGCTACCGTCAAACCAACACAAACCATTGACAGGGCGAATGGACGCTCATAGGCTTCGGCACGCACAGAATTGGCAACTTGCCGGCATTGGTGATCAGCCTGGTCAAGGATGAATCGACCGTGAGCGCGACAGGACCGACCACATATCGGAGCCTATCGGCGAAAGGGATCCGCCGCTTCGATCCCGCCACGGCGCTGACGCACATGGTCCTTATTGCCGCCTGCCTGACGATCCTGCTGCCAATCCTCTGGACGGCGCGGACGTCATTGGCGAACCGGCGCATCGCTTATGACCCGGCGACGCTATTGTTCACGCCGACGCTCGACAACTACGCCAAGATCTTCGTCGAGGAAACCTTTCTCAAATACTTCTGGAACTCGCTATGGATCGGCATCGTGTCGGCGGCATTCAGTCTCGCGGTCGGGTCGCTTGCCGCCTATTCGATCGCCCGCTTCCGCACCGGCGGCCAGCCATTCAGTCTCTCCGTGCTCGGCACCCAGATGCTGCCGCCCGTCGCCCTCGTCATCCCCTTCTATCTGCTGGCGCAGCGTTTCGGGCTACTCGACAGGGGCTGGGCGCTGGCGCTCGTCTATCTGTCGTTCAATTTACCGTTCGTGGTCTGGATTCTGATCGGCTTTTTCCAGGGGATACCTCGTGAGTTGGAAGAAGCGGCGTTAGTCGATGGCAGCGGCCGCCTCGGCGCGTTCTGGCGGATCATCGTTCCGCTTTCGCTACCGGGGATGCTGGCCGCCGGAGTCTTCGCCTTTGTCCTCTCCTGGAACGAGTTTCTCTTCGCCTTGGTGCTCACCGGGCGCAATTCGAAGACGCTGCCGGTGGCGCTGGCGGGGCTGATGTCGTCCCAAGGGGATCAGATCGGGGCCATCTGCGCCGCCGCGGTCGCTATGATCGCCCCCATCGTGGCGCTGACCTGGGTCATCCAGCGCTTCCTGGTCAGTGGCCTGACCTTTGGCGCGGTGAAGTAGGAGGCAATGTGGAGGAGAAATACCCCCGTCGCCAGTTACCTCCGCCCGATCCCCCATCGCCCTGCGCACAGGGAGAGGGGGGCAGGGGGGTGAGGGTTCGTCGTTGGCGTAAGCGAGAGGAGCGGATCATGGCAAACACGACCGGAAATACGATGCTCAGGCACGCCCTGCAGCGGCACATCAACCGCCGCCGGCTGCTGCAGACTTCCGGAGCGGCCGGGTTGGCGCTCGGGTCAGGGGTGCGCTTGGCTTCCGGTGGCGCGGCACAGGAGGAGATCACCTTCTCCCGCGACTTCGACGGAACCACCCTCAATCTCCTGATGGAGGACCTTCAGGAGACGACCATCATCGAGGAGATGCTGCCGGAGTTTACCGAGCTGACCGGTATCACCGTCAATTTCGAGAAGGTCGGCTACGGTGTGATGCACGAGAAGCTCGTGCCCCAGCTCGCGGCCGGTCCCGGCAACGGCACCTACGACGTGCTCGAAGTCGATTTCTACTGGGTCTACGAGTTCGCGCGCTCCGGATGGGTCGAAGACCTCGGACAACGCATCGCCGATAGCGGCGGCGCGGTCGTCCTCGACCGCTACATCCCGGCCACCCTCGATATCGTCTCCCAGGCGGACGGTAAGACCTGGTACGTCCCGTTCTACGCCTACCCGATGGGACTCATCTATCGCGACGACCTCCTCAACGACGAGGCGTTCAAGGCCGAGTTCAATGAAGCGACCGGTATGGAGCTGGCGATCCCCGACAGCGTCGAGGGGTACGTCGATCTCGCCAAGGCGATCACCGAGTGGAAAGGTGAGGAGCTTTATGGCGCGGCGATGACCTCCCAGCAGGTCGACCCGATCGTGATGGAGTTCTGCAACTTCCTCTACAGCGCCGGTGGTGATTACTACGATGCCGATCTCACCGCGCCGACGATCAACGACGAAACCGCGGTCAAAGCGGCGCAGCTCTACGTCGATTGCGTCAACCAGGCCGCGCAGCCGGGAGCCGCCAGCGCCAACTACGACGACTCGATCGCCGTCTACAGTCAGGGCCGAGCCTTCAGCTCGGTCAGCTTCATGTGGATGCTCTCCGTCGTCGATGGCGACGAAGAGGCCGTGGCCCAGGGCAAGAACAAGGCGGTCGTGATGCCGGGCGGCACCGGGCTCAGCGGCGCCTGGGGCTGGGGTATCCCGGTCAGTTCTCCGAATCCCGATGCTGGGTGGGAGTTCGTGCGCTGGGTCGAATCTTCCGACGTCGCCCGCCGTCGCGCCCTGGCCGGCAGCCTGCCCACCCAGATCGCCCCCTATGAGGATGAAGAAATCCTCGCCAAGTATCCCTGGCTGCCGCAGGCGGGCGACATGATCACCCAGGGAAAGGGTTTGCCGGCCGTCACCAAGCAGACCCAGCTCGTCGAGATCGTCGGCCGCCATCTCGCCGAGGCCGTCGCCGGCGGCGCCACCGCCCAGGAAGGGATGCACGCCGCCGCCGCCGAGTTGGCCGAGCTCTTGTAGGGTGATGGGGTGTTGGGGTGACGGGGTGATAGGGTGATTGGAGAGCGCCGGACTGTCGTTGGGGCGACGCGGGCGTCACCTGCGGCAAATGGCCCAGATCATAGTCTGGGTCTTTCCGCCCTCGACACCCCATCACCCCATCACCCCATCACCCCATCACCCTCGTCCACGCCCGACCGGCTCTTCCGCTATGGCATGACCGTACCCACCATCCTGGCGCTGCTCATCGTCGTCGCCTTTCCGCTCGCGTTCGCGCTCTACGTCTCCTCCCACGATTACGACCTGACGGAAGGGGGTATCGGCGCCTTCGTCGGGGTGGAAAACTACGCCCGCACCATCGCCGATGAGCTGTTCGCCAACGCGGCTCGAAACACCGCCATCCTGTCAGTCAGTGTCGTCGCGCTCGAGCTCGTCATCGCCCTCGCACTGTCACTCCTCCTGAACCAGCCAGGATTGCGGTTTCGCAACATCTACCTGGCGATTCTGCTCATCCCGCTTCTGGTCAGCCCGATCGCGGTCGGGCTCATCTGGCGACTCCTGCTCCATGCCGATCTCGGGGCGGTCAACTGGGCGCTCGGTCTGATCGGGTTACCGGGGCAGGAATGGCTTTCCGGACAAGCGACGGCGATGCCGGC
Source organism: Chloroflexia bacterium (assembly GCA_013697005.1). Classification (GTDB taxonomy): domain Bacteria; phylum Chloroflexota; class Chloroflexia; order Thermomicrobiales; family UBA6265; genus JACCXM01. The sequence continues at coordinate 14,141 of JACCXM010000002.1, forward strand.
CATCATCGGTGTCGATGTCTGGCACGAGACCTCGCTGATGATCGTCATCATCCTGGCCGGGCTGACCGCGCTGCCGCGCGATCCGATCGAGGCGGCGGCGGTCGACGGCGCGAACCGGTGGCAGGCGCTGTGGACCGTCACATTGCCTCTCCTGATGCCGGTGCTGCTCGTCGCCGTGCTCATCCGCATGATCGCCGCCATGAAGACCTATGACCTGATCTATATCCTCACCCGTGGCGGTCCCGGCAGCGCCACCGAGACGATTTCCTATTCGATCTGGAAAAACGCCTTCACCACCCTCGACATGGGCCGTTCCGCGGCCGCGTCATTTCTCCTGCTGGTGGTCATTCTGGCGCTCACGGTCGTGCTCGTGCGGGCGATGCGGACCGGCGCCGACGCCTGACCGCTGACGACGCGTGACGCTCGCGACCCGGTGCTACACTCGGGTTCCTGATGGGGCGCGAGCCGGCGCCGTATGACGCACGAAGGACGGTCATCGTGGTGGAAGCCGAATCCGAGGCGCAGTCGATCGGCGGTCCAGCGGCCACCCTCACCTCCGAGGTGATCGAGAAGATTGGGCCAGAAAATCGGCCAGAAGCGGCGACCGAGCTGCTGCGCGCGGAAGCAGGGGACATACAGGGCACAACGGTTGCGATGGAACGCGCCGGTGCGGAAAGCGTGTCGGCCGAGCGCGTGATCATGACCAACTCCGGCGCCCGTACCGTCGAGGCCCGCTCGGCGCAGATCGACCGCTCCGGCATCCTCGCCGTGACCAGCGAGAAAGCCGTCTTCTACAACTCCTCGGCGATTGCGGTGGCGGTCGAAGAGGCACGCATCGTGCGCAGCCGGGTCTTCATGCTGAAAACCGGCCATGCCGTCATCGACGGTGGCACCAGGATCGGTATCTATGCGGGACCGGCGGGAGACCTTGTCCGCCCTCTGATCGATCTCCGCGGCGCCGCCGCCTTTGGCGCCGGGATGGGTGCCATCCTGCTCCTGTTCGGCTCGCTCCTGCGCCGAATGTTTCGCGCGAGGTAAATCGCCTTCGGAGGCCGCCATGACTGTCATTGGGAGACTTGGTTCGTTCATCGTCGGAGGATTGCTCGGTGCCGGCGTCGGCGCCGCGGTCGCGATGCTCGTCGCGCCCCAGAGCGGCGATGAGTTCGTCGATACCGTCGAACGCCGCGTCGATCAGGTGAAACTTGCCGGTCTTGAGGCTCAGGCGCGCACCGAAGAAGAGCTGATCCGCCGTTTCCGCGCCGAAACCGGCGATCCTGACGCCCTCCGCGATCAGGAAACCCTCACCCGCGTCGAAACCGCGCAGGCCATCGCCGATCTCGGCATGGCCCCCGGCACGCACTGACACATGGCGTATAGAGCCCCTCTCTGCGCACAGGGAGAGGGGTTGGGGTGCGGGTTTCTCAGGGCTTACGGTCAGAGTTTGCCCCCCGGTTAGAGCGGCCACTTGCACAATATCATCGACCCGGTGACACTCTTGGCACTGGGCACGATGGGAAGCATGAGAGGAGCGGGCGAGCATTGAGCACCACGACAGAACGGCCGGGGACGAAGCAGGGGACCGGTTTCGACATGCGGCACAAGAGCCGCGTCATTCTCGACGGCAACGACCGCGCCGGCGCCCGCGCCATGCTCAAAGGCACCGGGTTCGACGATGAGGATCTCAAGCGCCCGATCATCGGCGTCGCCCACTGCTGGATCGAAACCATGCCGTGCAATCTCAACCAGCGCGATCTCGCCCAGCACGTCAAAGAGGGAATTCGCGCCGCCGGCGGCACCCCCCAGGAACTGAACACCATCTCCATCTCCGACGGCGTGACGATGGGCACCGAGGGCATGAAGACCTCGCTCGTCTCGCGCGAGGTGATCGCCGACTCCGTCGAGCTCGTCGCCCGCGGTCATATGTTCGACGCCGTGATCGGCATCGGCGCCTGCGACAAGACCCTTCCCGGTCTGGCGATGGCGCTGGTGCGGCTGAACGTGCCGGGCATCCTGCTCTACAGCGGCTCGATCATGCCAGGTCATTTCCACGGTAAGGAAGTGACCATCCGCTCCGTCTATGAGGCAATCGGCGCCAATGCCGCCGGCAAGATGAGTGATGAAGACCTGATCGAACTGGAGAACGTCGCCTGTCCCGGCGCCGGTGCATGCGGCGGCCAGTACACCGCCAATACGATGGCGATGGCGATGGAATTCATCGGTCTCTCGCCGATGGGCTCGGCCTCGCCACCCGCCGTCGATGGCCGCAAGAATGCGGTCGGCAAAGAAGCGGGCGAGCTGATCATGGATGTCCTCAGCCGTGGTGTCCTGCCGAAGGACATCCTCACCCGCGAGGCGTTCGAAAACGCCATCGCCGGGGTCGCCACCAGCGGCGGTTCGACCAACAGCGTGCTCCATCTTATCGCCTTGGCACGCGAAGCGGGCATTCCGCTGGACATCGACGATTTCGACGAGATTTCGCGCCGCACCCCGCTTTTCTGCGACCTGATGCCGGGCGGACGCTATGCCGCCTTCGATCTCGATCTCGCCGGGGGCACGCCGGTCGTCGCCAAGCGGATGGTCGATGCCGGAATGGTGCACAACGACGCGATGACCGTCACTGGGGAGACATTCGCCGAAGCCGCCCAGCACGCCAAGGAGACTCCCGGTCAGGACGTTGTGCGCCAGATCGGGAACCCCTGCAAGGAGACCGGCGGTCTGGTCATACTCAAGGGCAATATCGCCCCCAACGGCGCGGTGGTGAAACTCTTCGGCTACGAGCGCGAGCAGCACCGCGGCCCCGCCCGCGTCTTCGATTCCGAGCCTGCCGCGCACGACGCGGTGCTCGCCCGCGAGATCAACCCAGGCGACGTCGTCGTCATCCGCTACGAGGGTCCGGTTGGCGGACCCGGTATGCAGGAGATGCTGGGTGTCACCGCCTCCATCGTGGGACAGGGGCTGGGCGACACGGTCGCCCTGGTCACCGATGGCCGCTTCAGTGGGGCGACGAAGGGGCTGATGATCGGCCACGTCGCGCCGGAGGCGGGGATCGGTGGTCCGCTTGCGGCGGTGAACGAAGGCGACACCATCATCATCGACATCGCCGCGCGTCGCCTCGACGTCGACCTCAGCGACGACGAAATCGCCAAGCGCCTGGCGAATTGGTCGCCGCCCGCTCCCAAGTACACCAGCGGCGTCCTCGCCAAATACGCCGCCCTCGTCACCCAGGCGGACAACGGCGCGATCATGCGCGTCGGCTTCGAGCTCTGACGAGTCGAGGGTCGGAAGTCGGAAGTCGAGAAGGGTTGTAGGGGCGACGCCTGCGTCGCCCGCGCGCCACTCACCCAGACCAATCGCTTTGGTCCGATAGCTGCCGGTTCAGCGCCGCGACACAACGCATGTGTCATTCCGAGTGCACTGCGCAGGCAACGGTGTCATTCCGAGCTTGCGAGGAATCTCGATTCCAGACGCGAACGTACGCGATGTCCAACAAGATTCCTCTTTCGTCGGAAAGACACGAATGCATGGACGGTGTACTCAGCATGACACCGGTGCGGAGAAGCGGTACTGAGCCCGCGGACGAACCTGCAAAATCTTGTGTATGGCGAACGTACGCGGCTTCAAGACGAGATTCTTCGTTCCTCAGAATGACACATTCACGGTGTCGCAGCCCTCATTGCGACAATGGCGCGGGCGACCTCAATCAGATTGCCCCCGACAATTTCCGGCGGCGCGAACGGATCGGCGAGCTGCCCCGGCCGTGCCACAAATGCACCCCGCAACCCGGAGCGCATCGCCCCGGCGATGTCCCACCCGTGCGCGGCAACCGTCCATACGGAGTATGGCGGCAGGTCGAGACGTTCGGCGGCAAATGCGTAGACCTCGGGCGCGGGTTTCAGAACCCCTGCCTCGTCGACGGACATGATCTCGTCAAACAATCCCGCGATACCAGCGTATGTGAGCTGTTCCTGAACGACCGGAAGCGGATTATTCGTCAGTGCGGCCGTGGTCAAACCTGCGTCGCGCAGCAACGATAATGCGGACGCGACGTCACGATATGCGGGCAGCCGCAAGACGGCCTCACGCAGACGCGCCGGGAAATCGTCTGGGAGCGCGACATCTCGCCGTTGCGCCTCCATCGCCAGCGCGGCAACGCCGATCTCTCCGAAATTGCGAAAAGTCCGGATCGCGGCGAGGGTTATCGCCAGGTGAAGTGTCTGCGCGAACCATCCCCGGCTCGCCCCGCTATCGCCAAACCATTCCTCGAATAGTGGATCGAGCGCGCCTAGATCGAGCATCGTCTCGTTGACATCGAAGACGACGGCCTGGCGGTGGGACATCCCTGACTCAGGCCGGCAGATCGCGCCGCGTAAACGTCACCAGACCCGCTAGCGCGGCCACCGCACCAACGACTGCCAGCGTCGCCACACTCGTACCGTTGGCGTGCCCGGAGACGAGCGCCGCGGTCGGGTCGTAATACGCGAAGATGGAGAGAAACGCGATCGCTTGCAGCGGCGTCCAGATACCAGCGAAATAGTCGATGAAATACGAGAGCACGAGCAGGCTGATCGCCCAGGCGACGACGCGGCCGGCGGTACTTGCCGCCGCGCTGCCCCACAGCGAGAGCGCGCCAATCGCCCAGAAGAGCGCCAGACCGTTCAGCGCGACCGCCCCCAGGTGCCCGTACACGAACTCCCCCTGCGGCCGCGCATAGAGCAGCCCCGCCACCATCCCCGCCGGTCCCGTCACCGCCAGCAACCCGCAAATGGTGGCGACTCCCAATACCCGCGACATGTAGACCGCCGATCGCGAGATCGGCCGCGCGAGCGGGATCTGCACGATGCCGCGGTCTATCTCCCCCGCCAGCGCGCGCGCCGCGAACCCGATCACCGCCGCCCCCGCGAGGACGATGTACAGCGGGTGGGTAAATCCCAGCGAGAGATAGCCGGCCAGCCCCGACAGCGCCAGAAACTCAGGCCGGGTCCGCGTGAACGCCTGCAACGCCGGCGGGATGCGGTCCATGATCGCGTCGAGACCTTGCGCGCCACCGAACGAGGCGATCACCAACGGTTGCACGAACTCGAACAGCGCCAGACCGGCCAACAGGGCGATCAATCCCGGCAACCCGCTGCGCAGCACCCGGCCCGTCATGCGCACGATGGCGCTCACTCGCGCATCCTCGCCGCCAGTTCCGGTGCGTTCGACGAACCAATTGGTTCGCCGGTATCGTGCCCGTTGCGGCTCGAGTCGTAAAACCCAAGAAAGATGTCTTCCAGGCGTGGTGGCGACAACAGGAGGTCGACGACGTCGTCGCGATCGCCTAGAAATTGGAGAAGAGGCGTCACGCTGTCGCCGAGCGCGAGCACCACGCGGCTGCCCTCTCGCTCCACAACATGGACACCGGCGAGGCTATCCAAACCCTCCGGAACTGCGCCGGCAAAGATGATTTCGGCGACGCGCCGGTGCAGGTCCTTCAGATCGGCGATCGTCTGCTCGGCGACGACGCGGCCATCGCGAATGATGGCCACCCGCTCGCACGTTCGCTCGACCTCGGCCAGATCGTGCGACGACATGAAAATCGTCGTCCCCCGATCGCGCAAGTCGCGCAGCACGCCTTCGAACGAGCGCTGGATCAGCGGGTCGAGCCCATCGGTCGGCTCATCCAACACCAACAGCGCCGGACTCGTCTGCATCGCCGCGGTGAGGGCGAGTTTCTGCTTCATCCCTTTGGAATAGGTGTTGAGGCGGCGGCCGAGCGCGTCGTTGCCGAGCTCCAGCGCATCGAGCAGAAGCCGGCGCAGCACCGGCGGCTTTGCCGAGAGCGAAGCCATGTAGTCCAGCAGCGCCTCTCCGCTCATATCCGGATAGAGCGCGTCCGCCGGGACCAGAAATCCGAGATCGGCCCGCGCCCGCACGCCATCTCGCCAGCAGTCGTGACCCCACAGCCGCGCGGTGCCCGCCGTCGGCCGCACAAACCCCATCAGGAGCCGTATCGCGGTCGTCTTGCCGGCCCCGTTCGGCCCCAGAAAGCCAAAGGTGACACCGCGCGGCACGACGAGATCGATCCCGTCCAGGGCGGTCACCGGACCGTACCGTTTGGTCAGTTTCGACATGGAGATGGCGGGGACATCAGACGGCATCACGATCGCAGCGTAGCACCGGGATGCACTCCGAACCACTGGTGGCGAGCAACCCTGCGTTTTGATTGCTCATGGCAGACTTCTGGCCACGGTTTACCCGGCGAGGAGGAAAAATATGACTGACGAAGCGGAATCAGGTCAGGATCATGCCCGGGAGCTGCGTACCGCGGCGGTGATCGGCGCCGGCACGATGGGCCGGCAGATCGCCGCGCTGATCGCCGCCAGTGGCCGGCCGGTGCGCATCTGGGACGCCGATCCCGGTATGCTCGCGTCGGCCAGAGGGCGGATCGATGCGGAAACGCGCACCCTGCCGGACTTGCCGCGCTACGCCCATCACCAGTTCCGCCTGCGTCCCCCCGCGGATGTGGAAGGAATGCTCGCTCGGATCTCCGCATCAGAAAGCCTTGCCGAGGCAGTTTCCGCCGCGGATATCGTCATCGAAGCGATCCGCGAAGATCTCGACACGAAGCACGCGTTGTTCGCCGCGCTCTCGCGGCTGACGCCGGATGCCGTTCTCACCACCAACTCCTCATCGCTCCCCTCCAGCCAGATCGCTCCCGCCGTCGTCGATCCGGGACGGTTTCTCAATACCCACTTCTTCGCGCCGGTCTGGAGCCGACCCATGGTCGAGTTGATGGGATGCGGCGCCACGCGGCCACAGGTGATGCAATCCGTCGCGCGTTTCGCCACGTCGCTGGGACTGGTCGCGCCGGTCGTGCGTGGCGACAGCAAGGGGTTCATTATCAACCGCATCTGGCGTGCGGTGAAGCGGGAATCGCTCCGCGTCGTCGACGAAGGGCACGCCGATCCAGCCGACGTCGACCGGTTGTGGATGCTCATGTTTGGTACCCCGTACGGCCCGTTCGGGATCATGGACATGGTCGGCCTTGACGTTGTCTCCGACATCGAGACCTCATACCAACGAGTCGCCACCGACCCCGCCGATCGACCTTCGCGTGTGCTTGAGGAAAAGCTGACCGCGGGCAACCTGGGTGAGAAGACCGGGCGCGGGTTTTACAACCACCCGGAGCCCGAATATCTGCGGCCTGGATGGCTCACCGGCGATGACGAGGAGGCGGATTAGATCATCGTCGCGCTCCCCTATGACACTTTTCGCCAGAAGGCGTTTGGTATTGGTAGAGAACTGTCGTCGTTCCTCGGTGGAGCACTCCGCATGCTGGTCGTTCCGCTCGGTGGCTCGCCAGTTGTCGCCAACGAGGCCGATCTCGTGGCGCGGGCGCAGCACGACCGCCTGGACTTCGCCCTCCTCTACCGGGAGTACCTCTCGCATGTCTATCGCTACTGCTACCGGCGTCTGGGAAGCCAGGAGGCGGCCGAGGACGCGACGAGCCAGGTTTTCGCGCAGGCGCTGGCGGCGCTGCCTCGCTATCGCGACGGCTCGTTTCGCGCGTGGCTCTTCACCATCGCCCATCATGTCGTGATCGACGAAGTGCGCCGGCGGCATCCGGCATCCTCTTTGGATGTCGCGACGACCGTCGTCGATCCCGCACCCAGTCTCGATGACATTGTGATTCGGGCGGAAGCGGGGCAGACCATTGCCGCGCTCATGCGCCAGCTCTCACCGGCGCAACAACAGGTGTTGGAGCTGCGCTTGACTGGGCTGACGGCAGTCGAGATCGCCGCCGTCATGGGCCGGAGCCACGGCACGATCCGCGATCTGCAACACCGGACCCTGGTGCGGCTGCGCGATTTGCTCGGAACGCCGGAAGAAGATGGAGGAGCCGGGGATGTTTCGTAACACCTTGCTCCACCTGATTTCCGGCGATCGCGGCGGATACGGGACACCTCGGGCCGAAGAGCGCTACTGGGATGCCTTCGTCCGTGGCGCCACCCTTCCACCTGATGTTATCGCTCCTGCCGTCGCGGTGGTCATCCGGCAGGTGCATACCCTTGACGACGCACCGCTTCCAGATGCCGCGTTCGCCGCGCGCCTGGAGAATGAGTTGCTGCGGAACCAACCGGGGGTCGTAACTCCTCCATCCCCGATCTTGCTCGGTGCAGATGCGCCCCGCAATGGGCCCATCGCTCCGGCTCACGCTTCTGCCCGGTCGCGTCGCCGGGTGGTCGATCTAACCGCGACGGCCGCGCTTCTGGCAATCGTCCTCGCGTCGGTGGTGATCATGTTGCGGTTCGGATCGCCCGCATCCCATGACGAAGACGCGTTCCCGCTGGTGCTCGGCCCTGGGATCACCGACGAGACGCTCTTGTTGCAAGCGCGGTTCGAGAGCTTCCCCGAGGGATGGCTCTCATCCAGTGTCGAACGTTGGGTCCTGCAGCCGGGCGGGGAAGCTGAGGTAGGACGTGGCGCCTACAGCGGTGAAGGTACCTACAGCGGTGAAGGGCCATCGGCAATTCTGGTCGAGGCCGGTACCCTCACCATTCAGTCCGATGGTCCGATCGCGGTGACCCGATTCGGGGCCAGCACGCCTGTCACGCTTGAGGCGGCTTCCGAGATCGAATTACAGACCGGTGATCGCGGATTTGCTCCAAACGGAGTCGTCTCCCTCTGGCGAAATGCTGGTGCCATTCCGGTCCGGCTGCTGGAAGCAAAGATCCGGACCAACCTCACCGCCTTCCCCGGTAGGGGAGTGCTGAATTACGTCGTCGTCGAGCAGTCGATACCAACACCCACTCGCCCCGTCATCATGAACGTGTTCCAGATCACCCTCCAACCGGAAGCGGTCCTTACCGCCGATACCATTTCCGGGCTCGAGATGCTCAAGGTCGAAGCGGGCCGCCTGGTGGCCATCGATGTCGATCGGGAAGGCAACGCGTTGCCGCCCAAGTTATTGGGCCAGGGAACCAGACAACTCGACTCGTTCCCACCGGGACGAGCGTTTCGTAGTGGCAATGATGAGCCGGTGACACTGATCCTTGTGACCATCGCCAACACCAATCCTTTGCGACCTGACGCGTAACGTGACGTGGAGCGAACGCTCGCGTTGCCCCACTCCAGCAGGCGTCGGCCATCCTGCCCACATGGATGGGTCAGCCCCTGCCCGGGCGGCCGGTGGCACTGGTTCTCGTCGCGAGTAGGCTGACGACCCTGCCTTGCGATGAGGAGCACGCCTTGGACCAACGTATTCAGGATGCACTCGCCACCGACCGCACCATCGATATCACGACCACCGGTCGCGCCAGCGGTCTGCCCCGCCGGATCGAGACCTGGTTCTATCGTGTCGACGACCGCTTGTACCTCACCGGCTCACCAGGTCGGCGCGACTAGTATGCCAACCTCCTGGCGCATCCCGATTTCACCTTCCACCTCAAGCAAAGCGTCACCGCCGATCTGCCGGCCCAAGCCACGCCGATCACCGGCACCGGCGAACGACAGGCGATCTTCTCCCGCATCCTCGGCGATCTCGACGCCGCACAAGACCTCAATGCCTGGCTGGCTGGCAGCCCCCTCATGGCGATCGTGTTCGTTTCCCCCGCTCTCCCGGCTCGACGTGTGAGGGGGAGGTAGGTCGCGTGGAGGCCGCGCGATTCGGGGCAGAGCCCCTCTCCCTGCGCACAGGGAGAGGGGTTGGGGTGAGGGTTTCTCAGGAAGAGGGGTGCAGGGGGTGAGAGTCTACAACCTCGCCGCCACGTGCCGGCTGATCGCCCGCAACCCATCGAAGACACCTTCGCCGTGGATCGCTGATGTCTCCACCGTCGTCGCACCGCCGAAGTCCAATGAGATGGCGACTTCTTCGGCGGGAGCCGCTCCGGGCAAATCGGACTTGTTGCAGGCCAGGACGATCGGGAAGCTCATCAGCGTTTTTCCTTGCGCTGTCAGCATGGTTTTCAACTCGGCGAGCGAGTCCATGTTTTCGGCCATCCGTAGCGGCGTCGCGTCCGCGATGAAGACGATCCCATCCACCCCTTGCAGCACCGCGGCGCGCGCCCCGGCCGAGCGCGGCTGACCGGGAACGGTGTAGAGGTGCCAATGCAGCCGGAACCCGAGGCGTTCTCCCAGATCGACCGCTAATGAATCGGAAAAAATGGTCCGCGCCGATTCCGAGGCGATCGAACGAAAACTGCCCCGCGTCTCCGCTGGAACGCCCTCGGCAATGGCTCGCAACGTCGTCGTTTTGCCACTCAGCTCGGGTCCGAAATAAACGATTTTGGCGTGGATCTCGTGCGCGTCGAGATCGATCAGCGCCACGGCTCGTCGCTGACAGTTACGCTCGCGATCCCCGCCACCACCGGGTCGTCTGCGGCCGCAATCCCATTCGCATTGCCAGTCAGGGATCGGCGCACGACATACGGCGCGAATCGCCCCAGTTCAGTCGCCGGGAGAAACCCTTGCAGCGTCGTACCCATTTCGTCGAACGATGTCTCCTCGACGCGTCCCAGCTGATGGAATCGATTTACGAGCTCGCTGTTGGCGAACGGCGCGGTGAGCGTGACCGGGATGAACCCGGCGTCCGTTTCCAGGGCCGTTTCGAGTTCTGCCAGGAGCTGGTCGAAGCCGACACCGTCGCGCGCGGAGATCGCGACCGGATTGACCGCCAGCGCGGCGGCCGGCCCCAAAGACGCAAGCAGATCGTCGATCGCCACCGTCCCCGCGCCGTTCGGTGCAAACCGGTCGACTTTGTTCAATGCCGTAATCACCGGCTTGTCGTCGGCCCCTAGTTCTTCCAGCACATCCAGCACGGTCTGCATCTGCTCGGGCGCGTTCGGGTGGGTGACGTCGACGACGTGCATGAGCACCGTCGCTTCGTTGATCTCTTCCAGCGTGGCGCGAAACGCGGCGATGAGCAGCGTCGGCAGGTTGTTGATGAACCCGACCGTGTCGGTGAAGAGCACCTCCCGCCCACTGGGCAGAGCGCGGCGGCGGGTCGTCGGGTCGAGTGTGGCAAAGAGCGTGTCCTCCGCCATCACGGTCGATCCCGTCAGGGTGTTCAGCAGCGTGCTTTTGCCGGCGTTCGTGTATCCCACGAGCGCCACCACCGGGATCGGCACGTCCCGTCTCCGGTCGCGATAGTGCTGACGGTGAGTGTGGACCGCGGCCAGCTCGCGCTTGATATGGACGATCCGCTTGCCAAGCTCGCGGCGGTCGCTCTCGAGCTGCGTTTCGCCTGGACCACGCAGACCGACACCGCCGACTCCCTGCCGGGAAAGGTGCGTCCACATACCGGTCAGCCGCGGCATCCGATATTCGAGCTGCGCCAGCTCCACTTGCAAGCGACCCTCGTGGGTCGCCGCGCGGCGCGCGAAGACATCCAGAATCAGCGCCGTGCGGTCAATCACCATCACGTCCAGCGCCCGTTCCAGATTGCGTTGCTGCGCCGGGCTGAGATCGTCGTCGACCATCACCACGTCGTAAGCGACGTCGTCGCGGCGCGTCTTGATCTCCTCCAGCTTCCCCTTGCCGACGTAGGTTCCCGCCAGGGGGTGGGCGAGCTTCTGCGTCACCGACCCGACCACCTCGACGTCGACCGTCTCGGCGAGACGCGCCAGTTCTTCCAGTGAATCGGTGGCCGCCCAGGGTTGGCCCGGCCGCTCGACGGAGATCAGCAGCGCGTGCTCGGTGGGGCGGTCGGTGACGTGTGCGGTGCGCGTGATGGGAGCCTCCTCTGGGTCACGTCTGACGGCGACGGACGCTCTAGTGTACTGCTGAGGCCGAAGCGATGCCCTATCCGGCGGCCGCTGCGGCGAGAATCTCCTGGGTGCGAATCTCGATGTTCTCCGTGGCGAGAGCAATGCGCCGCCGCTTTGCTTCCAGCCAGAGGCGGTCTTCCGCCAACCGTTCCCGTTCCAGAGCCAGGTATTCGCGAATGGCCGTCGGCGCGGGACCACCCAGAACCATCCGTTTTTCCAGAAACCGCCGCGGCGCCAGATACGCGCCAAGCCGTTCGATCTCGATACCAAGTTCCCGGCCCGCCACGAGCAGTGCCGAAGCATCGATCATCGCCGGGGTGATTCCGCTCGCTTCCAATCCGTCCTGACGCGCGCGGTTGGCGGTCATCGCAGCGATGTCTCGCGCCGAGGACGGATCGAGTCCTTCTTCCGCCATCAGAAAATCGGCAAGGTCGCCGGATGTCACCAGCCCACTCCCGGCATTCCGCGCCAGCCAGGCCCGGTTGATTTCGATCGGCCCGCTCATGAGACGGGTGATAGTCGCCAACACCGCGACACCGCCTGCCAGCGCCGTGCCCGCCATTTCCACCGCGTCGTCTGCCATCTCACCCACGGGCCCATAGGGAAGATTGCGCGCGATACGAGCAACCGCCGCGGCATCGTCTTCAACCCGGCGCGCCTCGGCGACGAGCCGCGCCAGCGCCACCGGTGGCCGGAAATGGGGCAGATTCGGATCGACTGAGGCGAGAAGCTCATCGTCGAGCCGCAGTGATTGCGGGTCGGTGCGCAACCACGACATCAGCTCTACAGTGATTCGTCGCACGGGCCCGGCCGTGGCCGCGGCAATCTCGGCCACCGTGACGACGACGTCGACCGCGGCGACGGCGTCGAAGGTGCTCGCAATCGGACCCTCACTTCCGAGCAGATCGGCGGTCTCCTCCCGGTCGACAGGGAGACCGGGTCCGGCCAGCGCCCCCGCGCCGAGAGCCGACCGGTCCAGTTCGTCATAAGCGGCGTGCAGGCGCCGCGCGGCGCGCGCCAGCGGCGCCGTCACGCCAGTCAGAAAATGAGCGAAATTGGTCGGTTGCAACGCGCTGACCCCGGACCAGACCGGCATCAGGGTAAAGACGTGACTCTCGGCGAGTTCGAGCAAAACACCCCTCGCGACGTCCAGTGCACCGGCCAGCGCCAATACCCGGTCGCGCAGCACTAGCCGTTGCGCGGTCACGGCCAGATCGTGCTGGGCGCGAGCGATCCGAACGGCCCCTGCCGCACCGGGAGCAACGAGACTGTCGACCCGCTCGTCGAACGCCGCGGTCAACGAGAGCGAACCGTCGACCTCCGTTGACTCGCCGCGCCGCGCGCCGTCGATCGCCGTCAGCAGCGAAGCGGCAATGGCATCGTCCACGATCGCGACATCGCGCAGCATGATCGCGTGCGCGGTGAGCCCGCGCCCGATCGCCGCCCACATCGCATCCCGCCAGCCGTCGCTCCCCGGCATTTCCCGCTCCCGGCTGTCCGTTTCTTGCTTTGGACACTGAGTTCCCGAACCGGCTGGAGTCTAGCAGCGGGGCTCGAGGCCCCTCGCCCAACTCCACCCCCGCTTGACCCTCTTCCCGCGCGCGGCGTAGCATCGACCCCGCCGGGCCATGGCACATGTTGGTCCCGGCCACGCTTCGCTATTCTGCCGAAAGGTCAGTCCAGAACGATGATTCCCGACCAGTTTCCGGGCCGTGGCAAGGTCGCCGCGCTCAAGACGCGACCCGAGACGGTTCTCGCTGATGTGCGCGAGCTGATGCATCTCGCCGGGTATCAGGCAGCGCTTCCCGCCGCCCACGAGACGATCCTGAAGATCAATATCTCGTGGCAGACCTGGTATCCCGCCTGCTCGACCACACCCTGGCAACTGGAAGGTGTGATCCGCACCCTGCAAGGAGACGGCTACGAGACACTGATCGGGGCGAATAACGGCACGGTGGTCGTCGATGCCCGCGTCGGTGAGCGGAATAACAAACACAAGTACGTCGTGGATCGCTACGGTGTCGCCAACGTCCACCTCTACGAGCCGCACATCGAGTGGGTGCCCTACACCCCGACGAAACCGTTCCTCGTGCTCGATCGCATCTTCCCCGAGGGGGTGAAGGTTCCCAAACTCTTCTACGCTCGCAATATCATTCAGCTCCCGACTGTGAAAACCCACGTCTTCACCACGATCACCGGCGCCATGAAAAACGCCTTCGGGGGTCTGCTCAACGATCGCCGCCATCACACCCACGCCGTCATCGATGAGACGCTGGTCGATCTCCTTCAGATTCAGCAGGATATTCACTCCGGACTGTTCGCGGTCATGGACGGCACCTTTGCCGGCGACGGCGCCGGACCGCGCGCCATGCGCCCCCACGAAAAGGACATCCTGCTCGCCAGCGCCGATCAGGTCGCCATCGACGCCATCTCGGCCAAGATGCAGGGATTCAAGCCGATGGATCTCCCCTTCATCCGGATCGCGCACGAAAAGGGTCTGGGGATCGGTGAGCCCAAGGACATCGAGATCGTCGGCCATGACGTCTCGCTCGAAGACTGGAAGTTCGTCAAGGAAGATACCTTCGCCTCGAAGGGCCAATATCTGATTTACCACGGACCCTTGAAGCGGTTCGAAAAGCAGCTCCTGCAGTCGCCGCTGGCGGGTTGGAGCTTCTTCGCCTCGAACTTCTACCACAACGTCTACTGGTACCCCGTTGTGGGACGGAAGCGGGTCAAAGACGCGCTGCAAACCAAGTGGGGCCGTCTCTTCGCGAGGTATGGGGACGGCCGCGTCGTTCTGCCAGGGCCGGAGCCGAAACCCACCGCGATTGCCGCGGGCGGCGCGGCGGGGCTCCTGGCGGCGATGGTGTTGGCGGCACGAGTGGCGCGCCGGAACTAAGGCGGCGGCCGAAGTCCGTGTCATTCTGAGGAACGAAGAATCTCGTCACTCTGCGCCAAGAGGCGTACGCCGGAGGTAAACAGTGGGCGGATTGGCCGGTATCCATGAGATTCTCGGTGGATTGGTCGTCGTCGCGTTCATCATCACAGTGATTCTGGCGGCAATCGCGGCGGCGGGAAGAGACGTACCCTGGGTGCGTACGGTCTCCCTCGTCGCCGCTGGCCTCCTCGCACTGCAGTACGTCGTCGGCGTGCTGCTGATCGCTGGCGGCTCGCGCAACTCCAACGAGCATTACCTCATCGGCCTGATCGTACTGGTTCCGGTGGCCTTGCAACACTCCTCGGCGCGGCGGCTCTCGTCGCAAACGCGCGGTGTCGCACTTTTGATCTGGTCGCTGGCCGCCGCGATTCTCGCCGTCATTGCCTACATGGCCGGCATGGGTGGAGTCGGCGGCGCCGCATCGTGACCGGCAACGGCCCCCCGCTGTTTCGCGAGCGATTGCGCCACGGTGCGCCCCTGCTGCTCGATGCCGCGATGGGCAGCGATCTCAATCGACGCGGCCTGCCGACCACCCTCCCGCTGTGGTCGGCGTTGGGCCTGCTGGAGCGACCCGAGCTCGTCCGCCAAATCCACCTCGACAACCTCCTCGCCGGAGCCGACATCATCACCACCGACACGTTTTGCACCACCGGCAGCACCCTGCGCAAAGCCGGTCTCGATCCGGCGCGGGCGGCGGAGTTGGACACGCTGGCGGTGCGTTTGGCGCGGGAAGCGCGGACCACATCCGGGCGGCCTCATGCACTCATTGCCGGATCGATCGCGCCGCTGGAGGACTGTTACCGGCCTACGTTCGACACCCCGCCGGAGATCGCGCTCGCCGAGCATCGCGCCCAGGCGCGCAATTTGGCGGCGGCCGGGGTCGATCTGCTCATGGTTGAAACCATGCCGACCGCGACTGAGGCGCGCATCGCGCTCCAGGCGGCGACCGAAACCGTTCTCCCCGCAACGATTGGCTTCGTCTGCGCGGCACCGGAGCAAGGTGAGCCGGTACGGTTGCTAAGCGGCGAGCCCCTGGCCGATGCCGTCGCCCTCGTCCTGCCCTTTGGACCGGCGGCGATCTTCGTCAACTGTGCCGCTCCGGACGTTATTACCGCCGCCCTGCAGGAGCTGGCGACGCTGTCAGACGTGCAATTCGGCGCATACGCCAACGTCGGACATGTCGACGATGAGGTCGGATGGTCGCCCGCGGGCGGGATCAGCGGCGAGGGCTACGCCGCCCACGCCCGGGACTGGCTGACGCTCGGCTCCCGCATCGTCGGCGGCTGCTGCGGCACCCACCCGGCGCATACCGCGGCCATGCGCCAGATGATCGACGCTCTCGCGTTTCCCCCTCTCCCGGCTCGATGGGAGAGGGGAGCAGCGGGGTGAGGGTTCTTCGATGCCCGGTGATCTCCTTCTTGGCGTCGATATCGGAACCTACAGCGCCAAGGGCGTCCTCTGCGGCCCGGATGGGAACGTCCTCGCCGAGGCGACGATCGAGCACGGTCTCAGCCTGCCCCGGCCGGGCTGGGCGGAGCATGACGCCGAGACGATCTGGTGGGGCGAGTTCGTTGCCTTGACGCGCGAGCTGCTCGGACAGCGGTTCAGCGGCGAGGACATCGGCGGGATCGCGGTCAGCGCCATCGGCGCCTGCGTGCTGCCAGTCGATGTCCAGGGCCGGCCACTGCGGCAAGGCATCCTCTATGGCATCGACACCCGCGCCTCGGAGGAAATTGCCTGGCTGAACGAGCATTTCGGCGAGGCGCCGATGTTCGATCTCGGCGGCATGGCGCTCACCTCGCAAGCCATCGGACCGAAAATCCTCTGGCTGAAACGCCACGAACCCGAGGTCTACGCTGCCGCGCGCATGTTCCTGGGATCGTCCTCGTATATGGTCTATCGTCTCACCGGCGAACACGTCATGGACTATCACACCGCGTCCTATTACAACCCACTCTTCGACCTGCGCAATCTGCGCTGGGCTCCCCAATTCGCCGGACCGATCGTCGCGCTGGAGCGGTTGCCAAGACTGCTCTGGTCAGATGAAATCGCCGGTGTGGTGAATCCGGCGGCAGCCGCGGAAACCGGTTTGCGAGTCGGCACCCCCGTCACCGCCGGCACCGTCGACGCCGCCGCCGAGGCGGTCAGCGTCGGCGTCGTCGCTCCTGGCGACATGATGGTCATGTATGGCACCACGATGTTCTTCATCCACGTCACCGGCGACCCCGTACCCGATCCGCGCATGTGGGCGACGGCGTTCGCCCTCCCTGGCCGATACAGCATCGACGGCGGCATGTCGACCACCGGCGCGCTGACCCGCTGGTTCCGCGACAATCTCGGCGGGGTGGAGCTGGCGGCGGAAGCCGCCGGCGGACCGAATGCCTACGAAGCATTGGCCGAAGCGGCGGCAACGATCGCTCCCGGCGCGGACGGTCTTATCTGCTTACCGTACTTCGCCGGGGAGCGCACCCCCCTCAACGATCCCGATGCGCGCGGAGTCTACGCCGGGCTGACGCTCTCGCACACCAAAGCGCATCTCTACCGGGCCAGTCTGGAAGGAACGGCCTATGGCGTGCGGCACAACCTGGAGACGATGACCGCCATGGGAGCACCGCCCACGCGTCTGGTCGCGGTCGGCGGCGGCGCGAAGAACCCCCTCTGGTTGCAGATCGTCTCGGACGTCAGCGGCTTGCCGCAGGACGTTCCCGAGCGCACGATTGGCGCCTCCTACGGCGACGCCTTCATGGCCGGTCTCGCCACCGGCATCGTCTCAAGTCCGGATGCCCTCCACCGCGACTGGGTCACGTTGGCGATGCAGCTCCAGCCCAACCCCGCCCTGCGTCCCCTCTACGACGACTACTACGCGATCTATCGAAACCTCTATGAATCGGCGAAAAACGACCTCCACGCGCTGGCCCGGCTTGGCGCGGGACGAGTAAACGCCCTCTGACCGCAACACGAGCCCCTCGCCCTGCGCACAGGGAGAGGGGTTGGGGTGAGGGTTTCTCAGGGGTTGGGGTGAAGGAAAACGTCACGCGATCAAGGTCTTCCGCGATCGGTTCGCTTTTCAGGCAGCAGCCCGTACAATGATCCCCTCATCCTCCAACCAATCGGTCCAGCCTTTGCTGCCGGTTTACCCGCCATGCTCGAAATTCACGTCGCCGAGCGCAGCGATGGCGCCGTCCGGGTGACCGGCGGCTCGCAACGGTGCGATGATATCGCGCTCCAGAACGGGGAGATAGCAGGCGACCAGATCGCCATTCGCGCCGCTCGGTGTCACCGTCACGTCGCCGATGGCGGCCGGCAGGAGCAGCGATTCCGCGCGTCCGAGCGTCTCCTCGCCGCCACTCCAGGCGACCGTCACCGGTTCGCCCACGTTCGAAAGCGTCAGGAAGCGCCAGGGATGGGCCGGATCATGGTGCGGCTCGGTCAACCGCCAACGTTCTAGGGCAAAGTACGGCCCGGCGCAACCGACCGTGATCTGGTTCCCCGCCTCGCGCGCTGGTTTGTCCAGACCGTGGTTCGGCCGCGGCAGGTAATTGGTTTTCAACTCTCCGAGGGTAGCCTCGATGTTCGCTCGCCACTGCGCGTCGCTCAGGCGGTTGCCGAGGAGATCGGTCGGCATCACCGACTGCCCCAGGTCCGAGGTCTGTTGCACTTCGTAGATCAGTGTGTCCGGCCCGAACGCGTGCAAAATGCACCCCGGCACGTAGACCGTGTCTCCGGCGGCGATGGGGTAGCGGAACATCACCCGGTCATAGTCCTCGGCGAGAAACGCCTGACGCAGATCGTCGTCGGAAAATCCGGGGCGGATACCGGCCAGAATCGACGCGTCCGGCGCGGCATGCAGGATGTGCCAGGCTTCCGTCTTACCGTTCGGTTCGCCGTGAACGCGCCGCGCCGTTTCGTCGTCGGCGTGGAGGTGTATCGGCAGAAGGTGCGAGGCATCGAGGAACTTGTCCAGAATCGGGAAATGCGGGCCCCGCCACCCCTCTCCGACGATCTCGTCTGGGTGCTCGGCCACCACGTCGTGCAGGAGCCGGCCCGCAAAGGGTCCGGAGGTGATTGTGGCGCGGGTGTCCTTCTGATCGCTGATTTCCCAGGTTTCGGCGACCACTCCGTCGGGAACTCCCTGCTTGCCGAGCATCTCCGGAATGAGCCGCTCGCCAAATCGATACGTGCGCACGTGATACGTCATGCGGATCGGAGACCACTCCATCGTTGACTCCTTGCGGGTAGCGTGCTCGCTCATTGCCGCGACACGTTTCCAATTTCCGTGCGCAAGGCGCGCATCGCCGACGCAATATGCGTGTCCGGAGCGTAAACCGCCGATCCTGTTACCAGGGTATCAGCCCCCGCCGCGATCACTTTGGCGGCGTTGCTGATCTTGATGCCACCGTCGACCTCGAGCCGGCAAGTCGGATTGACCTCGTCCAGCATCGCCCGCACCCGCCGGATGCGCTCGAGCGCGGCGGGGATGAACGTCTGGCCGCCAAATCCTGGGTTGACGGACATGATCAGCACCTGGCGCACGATGGGCAGAACCGGCTCCAGCATAATGACCGGCGTTCCCGGATTGAGCGTGACACTCGGGATGGCGCCCGCCTCCTCGATGGCGCGCAGGGTCCGGTAGAGATGGGGATCGACCTCGACATGGACGGTAATGGTATCGGCCCCAGCCGCCGCGAAACGATCGATCCAGCGCCCCGGTTCGACGATCATCAGATGGACGTCGATCGGCAGCGTCGTCGCCGCCTGTACCGCCTCCACGACGGGAAAACCGATACTGATATTCGGTACGAACACGCCGTCCATAATATCGACGTGGATGAAATCGGCGCCCGCGGATTCGACCTCGGCAATCTGTTCGCCGAGCCGTCGGAAATCGGCCGACAAAATCGACGGCCCGATGAGAACGGGGTTGGTACCCAAGCAGACCTTCCTTCGGACCCACGCCGACTGGCCGCCTCGCTATCGACCACGCGATCATACCAGCGGCGCCGCGAAGTTCAGGAACCTGTGAGGGTTTTGGCGTAATGATGAGAGTCAGGGTTTCATGCTGAGTGCACTGACTGGAAGAGTGAGTCCGTCTGAGCCCAAAAGTGCGCCGCCCATGCACTCGTGTCATTCCGACGAAGGAGGAACCTCCCGTAACCGACTACACGGCGCGGAAAGTCGACAAGATTCCTCGTGCGCTCGGAATGACACCCTAGCACGTGGCATTACACTTCGTCCGCTTCGCCTGTGGGCCAGTTTGGTACTTACGCTGTTCTCCTGGTGGCTCGCCTGGTTAGGTCCGGAGCCATTTTCCGAGCACACCTTTTTCCCGCTCTGGCTGGGCTACATCCTCACCGTTGATGGGTTCACCGCGCGGCGCACAGGAACCTCGCTCCTCGCTCGCGGCCCCGGCCGATTCGCGCTCCTGTTCCTCTTTTCTCTCCCGCTCTGGTGGCTCTTCGAGATCGCCAACCGCTACCTTGGGAACTGGCGCTACCTGCTGCCGCGTCCTTACCACCCGGTGGAGTACGGGCTATTGGCCTCACTCGCATTCTCGACCGTGATGCCGGCCATTTTCGTCACGGCGGAACTCCTCCGCACGTTCTCGCCGCTTGCCCCTGAACGGCGCTGGCTTCGCATCGATCCGGGCAGAAAGGGACTGGCCGCGCTCGCCGTCACCGGTCTTGCCATGTTCGCGCTCTCCCTGGCCCTTCCGCGCGTTCTCTTTCCTCTCGTCTGGATCGGTCTTTTTCTCGCGCTCGATCCAATCAATGCCCTCCTGGGAAACCCCAGTATTGCCGTCCAGGTCCGTACCGGGCGTTGGGATACCGTCCTGGTGCTCTTTGCCGCGGGTCTCACCTGCGGCCTCTTCTGGGAGTTCTGGAGCGTCCTCTCCATGCCGAAGTGGGTCTACACCGTCCCGTTCGCCGCCGAGCCGCACCTGTTCGAGATGCCGATCCTCGGGTATGGCGGCTATCTGCCCTTCGCGCTCGAAGTCTTCGCCGCCTGGGCATTTCTGCAAGTATTTGATCCTGGCCGCAATGCAAACTGGCTCCGCTTCACCCAGCCCTACCAGGACTTGACACGTGAAGAGAGTGTTCCTGCAATCCACCCCGCACCCCACAAAGCCCCTCTCCCGGCTCGACCGGAGAGGGGTTGGGATGAGGGCATACCTGAGGGCTTTCCCGGACAGAATCCGCCCGGACCGCCACCGGAAGGTGGCGCCTGATCGTGCTGGATCGTTTCGAGCGCGCATTCGAACGCCTGGTAGAAGGCAGCATTGCCGGTGTCTTTCGCTTGCGGGTCCAACCCGCCGAGATCGGCCGCCGGCTGGAGCGGGCCATGCTCGACGGGCGCGTCGCCTCCATGGGAGCGACGCTGGCCCCCAACCACTATGAGGTGTCCATGCACCCGGAGGATGCCGCGGCGTTCGCCGGCTGGGAGGACGCCCTCTGTCGCGAGATGGAGACATGGTTGGCCGAGCTCGTGTTCAGCCGCGGGTTGACCACCGTCGGTCCCATCCGCGTGCGAATATCGCGTGATCCACGTGTGGGGCGGCGATCGGTGCGCGCCGCGGGCCGGTTCGCGGGCGAAGCAGAATCGAGCGACGGCGGGGATGACATGCCCCGGATCGTTCCCCTGCCGCTCCGTTTACTCCCGGCCGCTCCAGGGATGCCGGGCCTGATGCTTGCCTCCGCGGCGAAGACAGTTGGCCGCGCCAGTGACAATGATCTCGTCTTGCGCGATCCGGAAGTCTCCCGTCATCACGCCCGGCTCGAACCGGATGGGACGGGATGGCGCGCGGTCGATCTCGGCAGCACCAATGGCACCTGGGTGAACGGATCACGAATTGACCGTGCCGCCATCACCGCCGGCGACGAGCTATCGTTCGGCGAAATCCACTTCGTCGTCGGTCCGGGATGAGCGACACCCTGATCGACGAGCTGATCGCCGGTGGTTGGCTCTACGCCGCCCTGCGCATGCTGTTCATTGCCCTGATTTACCTCTTCCTGTTTCTGGTATTGCGCGCCACGGTGCGCGATCTCAACGCGGTGGCACGCGACATGGCTGGGGGCGAAGGACAGCCGGCGCGGCTGTCGCTGCTCACGCTGGCCGGGGCGGAATCGTCGCTGCCGCCAGGAACGGCAATACCGCTGGAGGTGGTGACAACGCTCGGTCGCATTGCCGGGAACACCATCGTCGTCGCCGATCCCCATACCTCCGCCCGGCATGCGGAGATCCGCTTCGAGCGCGGGCAGTGGTGGCTGCGCGATCTCGGCAGCAGCAATGGCACTTCGCTCAATGGCGAACCAGTACGCACAGTGATGGCCGTGCGCCCCGGCGATGTCCTACAATGCGGGCGGGTTCGGTTTCGACTCGTCCCATCTGTTCCCGTGCCCGGCGTCGATGCCTCAACCTGATCCGGAGGACGGTAAGTCTTGCGTCAAACAGCGCGCGTTTCAGGTATGTTCCGGCCGATCACCGCCGGACGTTTTCAGGAGAGTGGATCGACGCCGTCGCGCATGCTGCGCCTACCGGCTGTCTCGCCGCGCCTCATCCGATCGGTATGGCTGGGGTCGGCGGCCGTCGCGGCAATGATTGGCCTCGCCCTCGCGGTCGTCCTCCTGACCGTCCGCGCCACCCACAGCGACCGCATTTTCCCCGCGCTCACCGTGGCCGACGTGCCCGTGGGTGGGCTGTCCTTCGGCGCGGCCGCGGCCGCGATCGGGGACCGCGCGAATCAGATCGAATCGAGCGCGATCACGCTAAACTATGGCGAGCAATCATGGACCGCGACCCTGCGCGACGTCGGTGTTGCGGTTGACGAAAACGAAGCATTCGCGTGGTCGGTCCGCTATGGACGAGAGCATTCGGCATTTCGCCGTTTGCGCTCAACCGTGGCGCTGGCACGCTCCGGTGAGCGCCTCGCGTTGCCCATCACGCTCGATTACCAGCAACTCGACCGTTGGTTCGATGAGATCGACCGCGAGTTGGGAACGCCGCCCCGAAATGCCTCGGTGGCGATCGAAGGCGCCAATGTCGTCATCGTGCCAGAGGTGGATGGCATGGTCGTCGACCGCGATCGGGCCCGCGCCGAAATCGCGTCCCGATTGCAGCGTCTGGACTCGATCGAAGCCGAGCTACCCGTCACCACTAGAATTGCCACCCTCCGCGCGGTCGACCTGGAACCTGCCAGGGGACTCTTGTTGGCGGCCATGTCGCATCCCATTCAGGTCTCGAATGCGGGTGGCCTATGGACGCTTCCCGCAACCGATCTTGCGCAATTTCTGAAACAGGACATTTCGTCGGGTGCGGACGGCGCGCGGGCGTTCCGCCTCGGGCTCGATCGCGAAAAACTCGCGGCATGGCTCGACGAGCGGCTCAGCGCGGCTGTGGAAAAAGAGCCGGTCGATGCTGAAGTCGGTTGGAACGGCGAGAAGCTCGTCGCCGTCGAGCCGAGTGTCGACGGTGTGGCGCTCGACGCGGTAAAGCTCGCCGAGTTGGTCGAAGGCCGGTTTTTCGGCGATGGCGGCACCGTCGAAGTCCCCTTGACCTATGTGAAACCCACGATCGACGGCGCAAATCTCGACAAGCTCGGCATCACGACGTTCCTGGGCGCCGGTGGATCGAACTACGCCGGATCCAGTGATGGCCGTTCGACGAACGTTGCCGTGGGCGCCAGTCTCCTCAATGGCACCCTGATTCCGCCGTGGGGTGAGTTTTCGTTCAATGAGGCGATCGGCTGGATCGACGAAGAGAAGGGTTTCGTCGAGGCTCAGGTCATCGACGGCGAGAAGATCGGTAAGGATATCGGCGGTGGTATCTGCCAGGTGTCGACCACGGTCTTCCGCGCCGCCTATCTGGCCGGTCTCCCCGTCACCGAGTGGTGGCCGCACCGGTTCCGCATTGGATTCTACGAGTACGACGGCTGGAACCCTGGTCTCGACGCGTCGATCCTGCAACCGACCGAGGATCCTGCAACCTGGGCCGATTTCAAGTTCGAGAATCCGTCAGACTCCTGGATGCTCGTGGAATCCTGGACCGACGGCGTCACGGTCGTGGTGAATATCTACGGCGCGGACCTGGGCTACAAGGTGGAGACCACCGGCCCCACCTGGGGTGACAAGACCCAACTGCTGCGGCCCCAGGAAGTGGTTGATGATGAGCTCGATCCCGGCACGGTGATGCTGGGCCAGGTGGCCGGAATCGGCGAGGAGCTCTCCCACTACCGCGTCGTGCGTGATCGGAATGGCGAGCTCTTGTGGGAACGCAGTTTCTACACCAAGTACTTCCCGCGCGGCGACATCTGGAAGGTGAGCCCCGACATGAAGGGCGATGCGCCGATCGATTCCAATTTCAAGTTCCCACCAATACCTCCCGCCGGCGTCGACTCTGTCGGATGGGTGCCAGGGGTCCAGGATTTCGCCGGCGAGCAGGGCTACGAGCCGCCGTCGGAGGAGTGGATACCTCCGGCGGAGGAATCGGCCGAGGATTGGGTAGCCCCCGCCGGCGAGTGGATTCCTCCCGCCGAGGACACATTTGTCCAGGAAGCAGAATGGAGCGCACCGGCACCCGAGGAGTGGGTTCCCCCCGCTGAGGGCGCTGTGTCCGAGTGATTCCGCCAAACCCCGCGCCGCCGGTTTCGCGTCTCTCCGGCAGCCTCTCGCTCGTTCTCCCGGCCTACAACGAGGAAGCCAACATCGAAGTCGTCGTCCAGGAGTCGCTGGCGACACTTCCCATGTTCGCCAGCGACTTCGAGATCATCGTCGTCAATGACGGCAGCCGTGACCGCACCGCCGAGATCGTCACCCTTCTCGCCACGGACGATCGTCACGTGCGTCTGGTCAATCACGCCCGAAACCGGGGGTATGGCGCGGCCTTGATCTCGGGGTTTCGCGCCTCGCGGGGTGATTTCATCATGTTCATGGATGCCGACCGGCAGTTCGATGTCCGCGAGCTGCGCCTGCTGACCCCCTTCGCCGATGAGTACGATATCGTGGCCGGTTTCCGCATGGAGCGGAGCGATCCCATCCACCGGAGGATTTTCGCCGAGTTGTTCAACGTCTCGGTGCGAGTGCTCTTCGGGGTGCATCTGCGCGACATCGACTGCGCCTTCAAGCTCTTTCGCGGGGATTTACTGCGAGAGATGAGCCTCAGCGCGCCGGGGGCGCTGATCAACACCGAGATTCAGGCGAAAGCGCGCCGCCAGGGCGCCCGGCTGCAACAGGTGGGCGTTCACCACTATCCACGGCTCGCCGGGGAGGCCACCGGCGGCAGCCCGCGCGTCATTCTCCGCGCGGTGGGGGAGACGCTCGCCCTCTGGTGGCGCATGCGAGGCTATCGTCCGGACGCGCGCGCGAGGCGCTAGCCCCGTGCCGCCATCGCCTCCAGCAGCCGCGGCGAGACGAATGCGGACCGTGCCATCATCCAGCGTCATGCCGCGGCTTGGGGGCGCACCCTGGTCCGCACGCGCAGATCGCGGGCGACATCGGAGAGATCGGCGGCGGGAACAACTGGCCGCCCCAACACCGTCTCGACCTTCTCGATGGTCATGTCATCGAGCAACGTTCCCGTGCGCTGGCTGACCATCCGGTCGGAGATATAGAGGGGACGCGCGTCATGTCGCCCGCCAAACGCGGTTAGCAGGTCTTGACCACCGAGGAGTCCCGAAACATTGATCTCGGCGCCGAGATAGACGTTCTCGACCGGGACAACATCCAGCCCCGCGCCTGTACGGCCGTTGAAGCGGCCAACCGCCTCGCGCATGGTCGGGCCGATCAGCTCGCCGCAGGCCACCGTCCCATCGGCGCCAAACAGGGTGTTTGGTTTCGCTCGGCGCAGGTAACTGTCAACGGAATCGAGGAAGTGACGGGTGATGCCGATGCCGTCCTCGATTTGGGGGAAACCCCCGTAGTGCGCCGTGTCGGGGACTGGCGACCCGGTCATCAGATAGAACTCGTCGCCGAGGTAGAAGAATGGATCGCCGCGTTCCCGCGCGAAGCGCTCCTGCCACCGTTCCGCCTGGGAAATGACCGCTAGCGCTTCATGTCGTTCGTAACGGCGGACCGGAATCGTCTTTCCCGGAAGGGTTCGCATACAGGTTCGGGAGAGCCGGAGCTGCTTGCTCTGCCGCGCCTGTCCGTGGCGCGAAAGTCCGACCGGGACACCCGCGATCGAATGCAGGCGGCTGCCAAATGTGGCGAGATCGCGCAAACTGCGGTCGAGGTGTGGACCGTCATTGACCCCTGGCACAAGCACGAGCTGCGCATGAAAATCGATTCCGGCCCGCTCCAGCCGGGCCAGATCCGCCATCACCCGGCCGGCCTTCGGATTTCCGACAAGTGCCACCCGCAATTCCGGATCGGTGGAATGCACCGAGACATGGAGCGGCGATATATGCTGGTCCTCGATCCGCCGCCAGTCCGCTTCGTCCAGGTTGGTCAAGGTGACGAAACTGCCATAGAGCATCGAGTACCGGTAGTCATCGTCCATAACATACAGCGAGCGGCGCATCCCTTTCGGAATCTGCTTGATGAAACAGAAGGGGCAGGCGTTTTCACAAATACGCACGCCGTCGAACGTCGGATCGGCAAAGGTGACGCCCCAGAACTCGTCGCCATCAAGCTCCAGTTCGTAACGAAGCAGTGATCCCCTGCGTTCGACGTCGAGCACGACGTGCTCCGCCTGGGCCTGGTACTGAAAATCGAGCGCGTCGACGAGAGGGAGACCATTGATGCCGACGACGCGGTCTCCGGACTCGATCCCGAGCTCCATCGCCAGCGAGGCCGGCGCTACCGTCTCGATCAGCCCAGGAAGACTCGGCGCGAGATCGACGCGGCGATGGGAAAGTGGGCTGACGGCAACGGGGCTCATGACAGTGCGCTATCCAGGAGTGAGGATCGCCGGCGCGGGACGCACGGCGCCGCCAGCGCGATCCGGGCTGGCGGCGTCAATCAGAGCGATAAGTCTAGCACGTCGGCGGCTTTTTCATGAACGGCGGCGCACATTGAGGCCGTCGGCGGGTATACTGCGGCTCTCAGTCACGAGCCGGGGGCGTGCCTCCTGGCTCTTTCCCATGTGGGTGGAAAGCCGTGGCATGCGCTGCCGCGTGACTCCATGACCCGGCGCCAGAACGATCGCATCTCGCCGGTGGCCCCCACCCAGGGCGTCTTTCGGCAGCGGTCGCGAAACTCCGGAAAGGATGCCAATCATGGCCGAGACGGTCTGGCTGACCGAGGCGGGTAAGACC